>NZ_JBEVLO010000136.1:0-19809 GCF_040509115.1 Mycobacterium sp.
CCTGATGGGGGACCTCAAGGCGCTCCTGGGCCCGGGCTGCCTCGGCGGCTGACGGGCTAAGGCTGGGGTACCTCCGATGCCAGATCGGGCGGCTCGCCCGGTGAGCGGACCCGGAAGGCGAACGATCCGCGTCCGAGGACGTTGCCGGTGGAGAACGGGGAGAGCCGGAGCAGGCACATGTTGCCCAGGTACACGGAGGGCTGCGCGTCGAGTGGGACGCGGAGGTCGAAGTTCAGCAGCGAGCGGTCCGGTGCCGTCGGGAACTCCGGCACCTGGGTGTAGCCCGGCTGCAGGCCGGGGACCTTCGGTTCGGACAGGCGCGGGAAGCGCGGGTCGACGTTCAACAGGTAGGTGCCGATCTCCGGGTCGGCTGCTGCTGGTCCGACCCAGACGTGGACGTAGATGTTCGATTGCGCCGGAACCGCTGCCGGCGAGGGAAACTCGACCGAGACGCGACCGGTGACGACGCCACCGGGCAGGGCGCTCAACGTCCAACCGAAGCCGCCGAAGAACGGGTCCTCGGCAGCCAGTCGTGCGGTGGCATCGGCGGGGCGGATCGCCATGAACGCCACGTCGTCGTCCGCGTGGGCCTGCATCCTGGCGTTCGACTCCACGATCCGGGCCACGCGATCCTCGCCGTCGCGTGAAGCCGATTCCGTCATCGTGGCGTCCCTTCGTCGTCCTCGCTTCGCGGTCATCATCCTCCGGATCGCCGCACCGAGAAGCGTTTTCGGAGGCGCCTCAGTGCGTCACCCGAGGACGTTCACGGCCCGAGCGATGACGAGTGCGATCGTCGCCATCGACACCATCGCCTGGGCGGCCATCATGAGCTTCGCCCACCGGGCCAGCGGCATGGTGTCGGTCGGGGAGAAGGCGACGACGTTGGTGAAGCTGACGTAGAGGTAGTCGACGAACGTCGGACGCCAATCGGGCTGCGCGTTGGCCGGATCCGACATCTGGGGGAAGGAGAAGTCCGGAAAGCGGTTCTTGCTCGATCGTCTGGCGAACGGGCCGCCCCTGTCCAGTTCCCAGTACCAGATCCCGAAGGCGATGACGTTGGTGACGAAGATGCCCGCACCGCCGCCGAGCAGAACGGCGGCGTCGTTGCTCACTTCGCCCGACAGAATGCGTTTGGCCAGCACGACGGCAGACGCCGTGTTGTCGAGGGTGATCGCCGCGGTGAGCACCAGACTGGCCCACCGACCGATGGTCGTCGGCCGGGACAGTCGCACCGGATTGATCACCAAGATCACGATCAGGAGCAGCAACTCCATGACAACCAGCGGCCAGCGCGGAAGCACGGTGTACTGCTCCGGTATCGAGTGCTGGATCGCGACGGCGGCGAGGATGGCGATCACGACGGGCCAGCGATTCTCTGGATCGCCGGGCCGCAGCCACGACGGCACGTGCTGTTCGGCGCCGGCCGCCAGGTGCTCGGTCCGCCGGACTAAGCCCTCGACGGGCGTCGAGTGTTCGGGAGTATCGGCCATGGTTTCCAGTGTGTGCGCCACCATGGAGTAATGACCGATGACACGACCGATTTCTCGGCGAGGTCGAGGCACATCAGCGCCTGGATCGAGGCACCGGCGACGGCGGTCTACGCCGTCGCCTCCGTTCCTGCCCAGTTGTCGCGCTGGGCGGCCGGGCTTTCCGATGCTGCCCTCGCCGATGCCGACGTTGAATTCGCAGCCCTCAACGAGCTCGGTGTGCTGGACCACGTGGTCCGGTTGGCGACGGGTGAGGTGTTCTACAACCCGATGCGTGTGATCCCGTCGGGTGCCGACGACACCAGCTGTGAGGTCGTGTTCACGTTGCGCCGTCAGGCCGGAGTGACCGATGAGCAGTTCGAGGATGACGCGGCAGCGGTAGCCGCCGACCTGCAGACCTTGCGGGAACTGGTGGAGCAGCGCGCTTAGGCGTCCGTCGAGCCGAAGACGCCAAGAGCCAGCCAGATTGCCGTGGCCGTGGCGAAGGCCGCGACCACCGCGGTGCCGACGCTCATGGTGTAGATACCGACGACCACCAGCACCAACGCGCCGATGGCGAGGGCGACCAATTTGTATACCGGCCAGGGCACCCCGGCGATCGGCACTTCGGTCAGTGTGGTCATTGGGTAACGATAGCTCGCAACCGAGAGTTCGGGCAACCGAAACATCGGCGAAGAGGGGTCGGAAACTCAACGTGGTCCCGGTGCCCCCGCTCACCATGACGTAGCCGAGGTCGGACGAGATCCGCTAGCCACGGCGGACGCGGGTCGTGCACGACCTCGAGTACGAGCTGGCTCGACGCGATGGGTGCCACCACCCCGAGGGCTAAACCCGTTTTCGCAGTAGGAGAGGTGAGTGGCACCATTGACCGGTGACCGCCGCCGACCTGAGTCAGACTTCTCGCCGTCCCGCGTCGCTACGCGCCTCGGACATCGAGGACGCCGCTCAGCGAATCTCGAAGGTCGTCGCACTCAGCCCACTGCAGTTCAGCGACCGGCTGTCGGCGCTGACCGGTCTGCTGGTCTACCTCAAGCGGGAGGATCAGCAGGCCGTCCGCTCCTACAAGCTGCGCGGCGCCTACAACCTGTTGATGCAGCTGACGCCCGAGGAGATCACCGCGGGCGTGGTGTGCTCGTCGGCGGGAAATCACGCGCAGGGCTTCGCGCTGGCCTGCCGCTCGATGGGGATCCACGGCCGGGTGTACGTGCCCGCCAAGACGCCGAAGCAGAAGCGCGACCGCATCCGTTACCACGGCGGCGAGTTCATCGAACTGATCGTCGGCGGTGCCACCTATGACATCGCCGCCGCGGCGGCGCTCGACGACGTCGCCAGGACCGGGGCCACCCTGGTGCCGCCGTTCGACGACCTCCGGACGATGGCGGGCCAGGGCACCATCGCCGTCGAGATCCTCCAACAGCTGGAGGCCGAGCCCGACCTCGTGGTGGTGCCCGTCGGTGGCGGTGGCTGCATCAGCGGCATCACCACTTACCTGGCCGAACGGACCACCAACACCTCCGTCCTCGGGGTGGAGCCAGCGGGTGCGGCGTCGATGCTTGCCGCCCTGGCGACGGGCGAGCCCGTCGTCCTCGATCACGTCGATCAGTTCGTCGACGGCGCCGCCGTCGCGCGGGCCGGGGCGAGGCCGTATGCCGTACTCGCCGCGGCCGGAGACATGGTGTCGATGACCACGGTCGACGAGGGAGCGGTGTGCACCGCCATGCTCGACCTGTATCAGAACGAAGGCATCATCGCCGAGCCCGCGGGCGCCTTGTCGGTCGCGGCGCTGATGGAGTTGGACATCGCGCAGGGATCGACCGTGGTGTGCCTGATCTCGGGCGGCAACAACGACGTCTCGCGGTACAACGAGGTGCTCGAGCGCTCGCTGGTGCACCTCGGACTCAAGCACTACTTCCTGGTGGACTTTCCGCAGGAGCCGGGTGCGCTACGCCGATTCCTCGACGAGGTACTCGGACCCAACGACGACGTCACCCTGTTCGAGTACGTCAAGCGCAACAACCGGGAGACGGGGGAGGCGCTGGTCGGCATCGAGCTTGGCTCGGCTGCGGACTTCGACGGGTTGATGGGTCGGATGAGGGCCTCGGACATGCACGTCGAAGCGTTGGAACCAGGTTCACCGGCGTACCGCTACCTGACCTGATCCGGCTCGATCAGGACGAGCCGCTCGTCATTGGCACGGAAGACGGGCTCGATCGGCACGCCGCACTCGGCGGCGGACTCCGTCAGCAGGGTGGCCCACTGCCGGTCGTCGATCGAGACGTCGCCGTACCCGGGTCGGGTGAGAAGCAGGGCCACCGAGCTCAGTCCGTCGCCATCCTCGAGGACGTCGCGCAGCGCCATCATCAGGTCCCGGATCAAGCCCGGCTGTGGCTTTCTGGTGATCGGTACGTCGCTGAGCACCTTCAACATTCGCCGGTCCGCCCCCACGAAGGCGAAGCGCAACAGCCGCTCCCCGAAGCCCAGCGGCCCCATCAGCGCTCGCCAGCGCTGACCTAGGTCGGCGGGCGACGCGATGGGATCGGTCGCGGTTTCGATCGGCGGAATGGGCAGGAATTCTCGTGTCGTCATCCCGTGATGATCGGACTTCTCGACCACGCCCGCCGAAGTCATCCACAGCCACCGAACCTGTGGATTACGACTTGACGGCCCGAAGGATCGCGAAAGAATGTCCGGCCAAGGTGGTCGACTCGGCGACCTCCGGCTGACCCCACGCGAGCACCACGTCGCCGGAGACAGGCACGGTCACCGGCTGCTCGCCGAGATTGCAGGCGATCGTGAACGATCCGCGCCGCAACAGAATCCAGCGCTGCGCCTCGTCGTACTCGACGCCGAGATCGTCCAGCCACGGGTCGGCGAAGTCCGGCTCGTCGTGGCGCAGCGCGATCAACGCGCGGTACACGTCGAGGAGTCTCCCGTGGTCGCCGTCGTCGAGTTCGTCCCAGTGGAGCTTCGACCGCAGGAACGTCTCGGGGTCCTGAGGATCGGGGATCTCGTCGGCGTCCCAGCCGTGTTGGGAGAACTCGGCCTTGCGCCCCTCCGCGGTGGCGCGCGCCAACTCCGGCTCGGGGTGCGAGCTGAAGAACTGGAATGGGCTGGAGGAGCCCCATTCCTCGCCCATGAAGAGCATTGCGGTGTACGGAGATCCGATGGCGAGCGCCGCCTTGATCGCGAGCTGGCCAAAGTCCAGGTTCTGCGACGGCCGGTCGCCGACGGCCCGGTTGCCGACCTGATCGTGGGTCATCGTGTAGGCCAGCAGTCGCGTCGCGGGGATCGTGGCCGTGTCCAGCGGACGGCCGTGCCGACGATGCCGGAACGACGAATACGTGCCCGCGTGGAAGTAGCCGTTCTTCAAGGTCGTGGCCAGGGTCTCCATGGTGCCGAAGTCCCCGTAGTAACCGGCCCGCTCACCAGAGACCGCCGAGTGGATGGCGTGGTGGATGTCGTCGTCCCACTGCGCGGTCAATCCGTAGCCCCCGCGATCGCGAGGGGTGATCAGGCGGGGGTCGTTGAGATCGCTTTCGGCGATCAGCGACAGCGGGCGGCCCACTTGCGTTGACAGCGCGTCGGTTTCGGCTGCCAGCTCCTCGAGGATGTGTTCGGCGGTGGTGTCGAACAGCGCGTGCACGGCGTCCAGGCGCAGGCCGTCGGCATGCAGGTCGCGCATCCAGCGCAGGGCACATTCGATGATGTAGGCGCGGACCTCGTCGGAGTCGGCATCGGCGACGTTGATCGACTCGCCCCAGGGGGTGTTCCCCTTGGACATGTACGGCCCGAACCGCGGCAGGTAGTTGCCCGACGGGCCGAGATGGTTGAAGACGGCGTCGATCAGCACGCCGAGACCCCGCCCATGGCACGCGTCGACGAATCGCACCAGGGCATCGGGCCCGCCGTACGGCTCGTGCACGGCGTACCAGAGCACGCCGTCGTAACCCCAGCCGTGGGTGCCCCCGAATGCGTTGATGGGCATCAGCTCGACGAAGTCGACGCCGAGTTCGACGAGATAGTCGAGTTTCTCGATCGCCGAGTCCAAAGTGCCGTCGGCCGTGAATGTCCCGATGTGCAGTTCGTAGATCACCGCACCCTCGATCGAGCGTCCAGCCCAGCCGGCGTCGGTCCACGCTGCCGCCGAGGCGTCCCACAACTGCGATCGGGCGTGGACGCCGTCCGGCTGGCGGGGGGAGCGGGGGTCGGGCAGCACGGTCTCGTCGTCGTCGAGGACGAAGCCGTACCGGCTGTCGGTCCGTGCGTCGACCACCGCACGCCACCAGCCGTCGTCGTCGCGCGTCATCGCGTGCAGGGTGCCGTCGACGTCGACGCGGACCCTCTCGGGCGTGGGTGCCCAGACGGCGAATTCGTGGTCAGTCAACGGTGCGCTCCAAAAGTGTCACGGATAGGTCGGTGAACAGGTCGGCGGCGTCCACCCGTCCGCTGAACTCGCGCCCGGTCAGGCGATCGGTCCAGCCGCCGTCGGGCAGGGTGAGCGACGTGTCGCCCCAGCCGGTTTCGGACAGGGCGACGGTCCATCGAGTCACGGCCACCAGGACGTCGTCGCCACGGAGGTACGCCACCAGGTGCGCGGCCGCTGCACCCTCGGCGAGCACTGGAGCGTAGGCACCCGACAGGTAGGAGTCCGGCCTTTCGGCCCGCGAGGCGAGTGCCGCCCTGACCACGCGAATCTTGCCATCGCTCAACGTCGTCAGCGACTCCCGTCGCACCGCGTAGTCGACGGGTCGCCGGTTGTCGGGATCGACCAGGCTGTCGTCCCACAGTTCGGTGCCCTGATAGACGTCGGGCACGCCCGGCACCGTCATCGCCATCAGTTTTTGTGCGTTCGAGTCGCTGCGGGCGTGTCCGTCGAGCTGGGCGACGAGACCGCTCAGCTCGATCCCGACCGGCCCGGTGACCACGTCGTCCACCCACTGGTGCACGGCGGCCTCGAACTCGGTGTCCGGGGCGTTCCAGGTGGTGCGGACGCCGGCCTCGCGCATCGCCTTCTCGGCGTAGGCATGCAGCCGCTCCCTCAGTTCATCGGTGACGACCCCGTTGGTGGGCCAGACGCCGAAGACGTTCTGCCACAGGAAGAGCCCGGTCGGTGCGTCGGGGGGCGGGGTGCTCTCCGACCACTTCGCCACCAGCTCGGACCACAGACCGCCGACCTGGGACAGAACCCCGATCCGGGCGCGGACGTCCTCACTGCGCTTGGTGTCGTGCGTGGACAGCGTGACCATCGCCGACGGCCATGACTGGCCTCGCACTGCTGCACTGTGGTGGAACTCGGCGGCGCTGACGCCGAATCGGTCCGGCTCACCCCCGACTTCGTTGAGGGACACCAGTCGCGCGTCACGGTAGAACAGGCAGTCTTCGACGGCCTTGGCCGTGACGGCACCGCACAGTTGCTGCAGCCGGGTGGCCGGCTCGACGTGGCCGATCGCCGACGCGACCAGTGTGAGCGCCTCTGCCAGTTCCGGTGCGGCGGAGACGGTTTCGGCCAGCGCGGTCGACATGAGCGCCGAAAGCCCACGGTAGTCGGAGCGGTAGACCCCGAGGTGCGACAGTAGTGCCGCCACGGCCTGGGGCACCTGCGGGTGGTCGGTGCCGGTGGCGGCGACGATCGCGCGGTGCAGGCGGGCCAGCTCGCTCGCCAGGGTTTCGGTCGCCGTGGCCACCTTGAGGAGACGAACCTGCTCCTCGAGCGACTCGTCTTCCGCACGCGAGCCGTTGGGATCGACGAGCAGTCCGCCGATTTCGCGCAGCGCGTCGTATCCGGTGGTGCCCGCCACCGGCAACGTCGGTTCGAGTGCCTCGTCCGGTGCGAGGATCTTCTCGATCACGATCCATGCGTCGGGGCCGGTGAGCTCCCGCAGCCATTCGAGATAGCCTGCGGGATCGGCCAGTCCGTCCGGATGGTCGATCCGGAGCCCGTCGACCAGTCCCTCGGTGAACCACCGGCGCACCTCGACGTGGGTGGCGTCGAACACGGCGCGGTCCTCTTGGCGCAGCCCTGCCAGCGAGGTGATGGAGAAGAACCGGCGGTACCCGCACACGTTGTGTCGCCAGCCGATCAGTTTGTAGTGCTGCCGGTCGTGAACGGCGGATCCGGAGGCCCCGCCTGCTGCCGTGCCCGGCGCGATCGGCCAGGTCCGGTCACCGAGTCGCAGCACGTCCCCGTCGACGGTCAGATCGGCGACGTCGCCGTCATCGCCGAGCACGGGAAGCACGACGCGACCGTCGGGGTCCAGCGTCCAATCGATGTCGAAGTACGACGCGTAGGCAGAGTCTTGCCCGTGCGCGAGCACGTCCCACCACCAGGCGTTCTGCGTCGGATCGTCCACGCCAACGTGGTTGGGCACGATGTCGACGACGACGCCCATGCCGCGGGCATGGGCCGCCCGTGACAACTCGGCAAGGCCCTCGGGTCCGCCGAGTTCGGCTGACACCGTCGTCGGATCGGTGACGTCGTACCCATGGGAGGAGCCCGTCGCGGCGGTGAGGATGGGGGATAGGTAGACGTGCGAAACGCCAAGATCCTCAAGGTAGTCCAGTAGGTCCACCGCGTCGGAGAAGGTGAACGCCTGGCCACTTGCTGGCCCGCGCATCTGCAGTCGGTAGGTCGAGGTGACGGGTCGGTTCGTGGTCATCGCGATCACGCCGTCTTGCGCAGGACGATGACGGAACGTCCCCGGAGGGAGAACGACTCGCCTGCCTTCACGACGAGTTCGGTGCTTCCGGTCGGGTCGGCCGTGTCGAGCGCACCCGTCCATTCGGCGGCGTAATCGCCTTCGGCGGCGACGAATTCGACAGGATCCGAGTGAGCGTTGAAGCACAACAGGAAGGTGTCGTCCACCACGCGTTCGCCGCGTGCGTTCGGAGCGGGGATGGCGTCGCCGTTGAGGAACACGGCCACGCATTGAAATCCGGAGTTCCAGTCTTCCGGCGTCATCGGCATCCCCGCATTCGTCAGCCACGCGATGTCGCGGATCTCGTCGTCGCCATTACGGATCAGCTTGCCGTCGAAGAAGCGTCGGCGCCGGAACACCGGATGATCCTTGCGCAGCGCCGTCACCTTGCGCGCAAACGTCATCAGGTCGGCGTTGGTCTCGCACAGGGTCCAGTCCATCCAGGCGATCTCGGAGTCCTGGCAGTACACGTTGTTGTTGCCCAGCTGCGTGCGGCCGATCTCGTCGCCGTGGCTGATCATCGGGGTGCCCTGGCTCACCATCAGTGTCGCCAGCACGTTGCGCATCTGCCTGGCCCGCAAGTCGAGGATCGCCTGGTCCTCCGTGGGGCCCTCGACTCCGCAGTTCCACGACCTGTTGTGGCTCTCGCCGTCCCTGTTGTCCTCGCCATTGGCCAGGTTGTGCTTCTCGTTGTAGGACACCAGATCCGCAAGGGTGAATCCGTCATGGGCAGTGACGAAGTTGATGCTCGCGCTCGGCCTGCGGCCGGTCGCCTCGTAAAGGTCGGAGGAACCCGTCAGCCGGGAGGCGAATTCGTTGAGTGTTGCGGGCTCGCCCCGCCAGTAGTCACGCACAATATCGCGGTATTGCCCGTTCCACTCGGTCCACAAACCAGGAAAGTTTCCGACTTGGTAGCCGCCCTCACCGATGTCCCACGGTTCGGCGATCAACTTGACTTGACTGATCACCGGATCCTGTTGGACCAGGTCGAAGAACGCCGAGAGCCGGTCGACGTCGTAGAATTCCCGCGCCAGTGTCGAGGCGAGGTCGAACCGGAACCCGTCGACGTGCATGTCGATCACCCAGTACCGCAGCGAGTCCATGATCAGCTGGAGCGAGTGCGGATGCCGCACGTTGAGGCTGTTGCCCGTCCCGGTGAAGTCCTTGTAGAGCTTGAGGTCTCCGTCGAGCAACCGGTAGTAGCCTGCGTTGTCGATGCCGCGGAAGTTGATGGTGGGCCCGAGGTGATTGCCCTCTGCGGTGTGGTTGTAGACGACGTCGAGGATGACTTCGATCCCCGCCTCGTGGAACGACCGGACCATGCCCTTGAACTCGGCGACCGCGCCGCCCGCGCTGTGATTCGACGAGTACTGGTAGTGCGGGGCCAGGAAGCCGAAGGTGTTGTAACCCCAGTAGTTTCGCAGCCCCAGGTCCAGCAGTCGATGGTCGTGCATGAACTGGTGAACCGGCATCAGCTCGATGGCCGTGACGTTCAGCGACTTCAGGTGGTCGATGATCACCGGGTGGCACAGCCCTGCGTAGGTGCCGCGCTGCTCCTCTGGGATGCCGGGGTGCGTCTGAGTCATGCCCTTCACGTGGGCCTCGTAGATCACCGTCTCGTGGTAGGGCGTGTTCGGGGCGCGATCCGATCCCCAGTTGAAGAAGGGGTTGATGACGACGCTGGTCATCGTGTGGCCGAGCGAGTCCACCATCGGCGGCGCCATGCCCGCAACGCCGGTGGGATCGGCCAGATCGTAGGAGAACAACGCCTGGGTGAAGTCGAAGTCACCGTGGAACGACTTGCCGTACGGGTCGAGGAGCAGCTTCGAGGGGTCGCATCGGTGACCGGCGGCGGGGTCCCACGGGCCGTGCACGCGGAAGCCGTAGCGTTGCCCGGGCGTGACCGTGGGCAGATAGGCGTGCCAGACGTAGCCGTCGACCTCGTCGAATTCGACGCGCTCCTCGCTACCGTCCGTGCCGATCAGGCACAGCTCGACTTTCTCGGCCACCTCGGAGAAGAGCGAGAAATTGGTTCCCGCACCGTCGTACGTGGCGCCAAGCGGGTAGGCCATACCCGGCCAGATGGCGGAGACCATAGTCCGTTGTGCTCCTCGCGTGCGCGGGGCCTACCACCAGCCGGTGGCGGCGGCGATCTGACGTCCCAGTTCATTGGTCATGGTGCGCATGTAGGTCGCGGAGATGTGATGAGAGTCGTGATATAGCAACACATTTCCCTCCACAACTCGACAGTAGTCATCGCGGCACACCGCGTCACTCATGTCGAGTGGCTTCAGCATCGGGAACTGCGCCACGTAATCCAGAGTGGGGTTGTGGTCGGACAGTACCTTGGCGCGCTTGATGCCGCAGGAGATGGCGTCACCACCGTCGGCCAGACAGTCGGCGGGGAAGAACGGTTTGCCGTCGCGCACCATCCACGGCGTGTCGCGCATGGCGAGAACCGGGATGCCTGCGTCCGAGAAGGCCTGCCAGATACCCAGATACGAGCTGGGCATCACGTCGCCGTCCTTGATGTTCCACGGTCTGGTCGACGTGGTGAAGACGTAGTCCGGGTGCGACGCGATGAGCTTCGGCATCACCGCCTGATTCCAGGTGCGGCACTTCGGATACGGCCGGTTGTCGCCCATCACCAGCGGGGATTCCTCCGTGGTCAGCGGGCAGCCCATCTTCATGTACGTGGTCACCTTGAAGCCGTGCGTGCGGCCAAGCAGATCGAGTGCGGTGATCCAGTGCTCGGCGTGTGAACCGCCTGCGAGTGCGATGGTGCGCGTCGCCGTCGGGTCGCCGTAGGTGCACGGGTCGACGGCGATGCTCGCGAAGTCGTCGATGCAGCCGTCGGTCGTCGAGACCGGCAGGTCGTCCTTGGCCTCCAGCACGGTCGGGCGCATCGGCAGCTTGGGCACCCTGACCTTGTTGACGAGCGCCCGAGCGCCGGGATAGTCCCTCGAGGACAGGCCGGAGAGCTCCTTGCCGTTCGCGCGCTGGATGGTCACGTGCTCGCGCCACGTGAACGAGGTGGCCGTCAGTGCGACGCCCAACAGCGTGACGATCGACCCGAGCACGATCGTGGGCCTGCGCAGGCGGGTCCGCAGCGGGATGACGACCGCCGGCTTCGGCGCGGCCGCGGAGCCGCGGAGGCGCAGTGGCTCCTCGACGTACTTGGTGGTGAGCCACGCGAGGATGCCGGCGATCAGCAGCACGACGGCGCCCTCGACGAAGTTCGCGTGGGTGTGTCCCGAGTAGGCCAGCCAGAAGATGAGCAGTGGCCAATGCCAGAGGTACAGCGAGTAGGCCATCGATCCGAGCGAGACGAACGGCTTGGTCGCGAGGAAGCGGTTGACGGCGGGCATCCGGCCGTTGACGTGCGGATCCGCCAGCCGGTTGGCGCCGCTGAGGATGAACAGCATCGTCGCCCCGACCGGAACCAACGCCCAGGGCCCGGGAAACTCCTTGACGCCGTCGATGAAGGCGCCGCAGGACAGGATCGCGGCGAGCGCCACGACGGCGATGATCGAGCGCAGCCACATGGGGCACTTCACGTAGGGCACCAGTGCGCCGACGAGTGCACCCAGCAGTAGCTCCCAGGCCCTGGCGAAACTGTTGTAGTAGGCCGTTGCCTGGTCGGCGCCGTGGGCCACGATCGCGTACCAGAACGAGGCGATGGTCAACGCGGTGAGCAGGATGATCAGGGCCAGGCGCAGGTGCGAGCGAAGCAGCTTCCTGAACACGACGGCGAAGCCGAAGATCAACGCCAGGAACGCGATGTAGAACTGGCCCTGCACCGACATCGACCAGATGTGCTGCAGCGGGCTGACCGCCTCGCCCGCGGCCAGGTAGTCCGACGCCGAGCCCGCAAGTTCCCAATTCTGGTAGTAACCCAAGCTGGCCAGGCTCTGATCGGCGAAGGTCTCCCACCGCGTCTCGGGCTGGACAAGGATGGTCAGCGCCGCCGAGGCGGCGAGCACCACGACCAGGGCGGGGAGCAGCCGCCGGATCAGCCGCGTGACCTCGGGTACGGGGGACAGCGATGAACCAGGGGCTAGTGCCGCCCGCAGTAGCCGGCCGCCGAAGAAGAAGCCGGACAGCGCCAGGAAGACGTCCACCCCGCCGGAGACGCGGCCGAACCACACGTGGAACACCGCGACGAGCGCGATGGCGATGCCGCGAAGGCCGTCGAGGTCGTGGCGGTAGAAGCCAGACGTGCGGGTGCCCATTTCGGCGCGCTGGTTGCCACCGGATCGGGTGTCGGCAACCGTCCGGGCTGGGGAGAGGGTCAACATGGTCGACGGACAATCTACCGAACGCAGGGCGATGTGCGCGTTTTGCGATGCGTACCGATGCGAGGAGAGGATGTCAGCCGTGCCTGCGATGACGCCCGATCAGATCAGCGCCGCCGATGCCGCGCACGTATGGCATCCGTACAGCAGGATCGGAGCCGACGCGTTTCCGCCGGTGGTGGCGGTCGGGGCCAAGGGTGCGTCGCTGACCGTCGTCGACGGTGGGCGCCCCGTCGAGGTGCTCGATGCGATGAGCTCGTGGTGGACGGCGATACACGGGCACGGGCACCCGGTGCTCGACGCGGCCATCACCCGTCAGCTCGCCACGATGAACCACGTGATGTTCGGTGGGTTGACCCACGAGCCCGCTGCGCGCCTGGCCGAGCTGCTGGTGCAGATCACTCCTGCCGGTCTGGACACCGTCTTCTTCAGCGACTCGGGTTCGGTGGCGGTCGAGGTCGCCGCGAAGATGGCGTTGCAGTATCAGCGGAGTCTCGGCCGCCCGGGCAAGCACCGTCTGATGACGTGGCGGGGCGGCTATCACGGCGACACGTTCACGCCGATGAGCGTGTGCGATCCCGACGGTGGAATGCACGAATTATGGTCTGCCGGTGAGCATTCGGTGCTCGCCCGGCAAGTATTCGCCCCCCAGGTGCCCGGCGAGTACGACCCTGCCTACAGTGCCGCCTTCGAGGCGCAGCTCGCTGAACACGCCGACGAGCTCGCGGCGGTCATCGTCGAGCCGGTGATGCAGGGCGCGGGTGGCATGCGATTCCACGATCCGCGCCATCTGATCGACCTGCGCGACATGTGCACCCGGCACGACGTGCTGTTGATCTTCGACGAGATCGCCACCGGCTTCGGTAGGACGGGTGAGCTGTTCGCGTCCGACCATGCCGGCGTCAGCCCGGACGTCATGTGTGTCGGCAAGGCGTTGACCGGCGGCTACGTCACGCTGGCGGCGACGCTGTGCACGTCCGAGGTTGCCGACACCATCAGCGCGGGTGAGCCGGGCGCGCTGATGCACGGTCCGACGTTCATGGCCAACGCCCTGGCGTGTGCGGTGTCGGTGGCGTCGGTGGAACTGCTGATCGGGCAGGACTGGAAGCAGCGCGTCAGCGACGTGGAGGCCGGTCTGCGCGACGGGCTTGCTCCGGCACGCGAACTGCCCGGCGTCACCGACGTCAGGGTCCTCGGGGCGATCGGTGTCGTGGAGATGGCGCGACCGGTCGACATGCCGGTGGCGACGGCGGCGGCACTGCGGCACGGACTGTGGCTGCGTCCGTTCCGCAACTTGGTCTACGCGATGCCGCCGTACGTCTGCACGCCAGACGAGGTGGCGCGGATCGGTGCGGGGATGGTGGCGGTGGCCCGTGCGCTAACCTGAACGGTGTTCAAGTTGGCTTATCGTGTTCTTGGGAGGCGCCGGTGACCCGCGCAGGACTCTCCCCGCTGGCCTGGCTCGACGACGTCGAGCAGCAGCGGCGGACGGCTGGGCTGAGGCGGGCGCTTCGCGTCCGGCACCCGGCGGGCGGCGAGCTGGATCTGGCCTCCAACGACTACCTCGGTCTCGCCATGCACCCGGCCGTCATCGAAGGGGGAGTGCAGGCGCTGCGGACGTGGGGGGCGGGGTCAACGGGCTCGCGGCTCGTCACGGGCAACACCGAACTGCACGAGGATTTCGAGACGGCGGTGGCGGCGTTCATGGGTGCCGAGTCGGCGCTGGTGTTCTCTTCGGGGTACACCGCGAACCTGGGTGCGGTGGTCGCGCTGTCGGGGCCCAACTCGCTGCTGGTGTCCGACGCACTGACGCACGCCTCCCTGGTCGACGCGTGCAGATTGTCGAGGGCGCGCGTGGCGGTCGTGCCGCACCGCGACGTCGACGCCGTGGAGGCTGCGCTGCGCGCCCGCGACGAGGAGCGCGCGGTGGTCGTCACCGACTCCGTCTTCAGCGCCGACGGGGTGACGGCTCCGCTTTCGGCCCTGCACGCCGTCTGCCGTCGACACGGCGCCCTGCTGATCGTCGACGAGGCCCATGGTCTCGGGGTGCGCGGTGACGGCGGCCGGGGGCTGGTGCAGGAGGTCGGCCTCGCGGGGGCGCCCGACGTCGTGGTGACGACGACGCTGTCGAAGGCACTGGGCAGTCAGGGCGGGTTGGTTCTTGGGCCCACCGCGGTGCGTGACCATCTGATCGACGCCGCGCGACCGTTCATCTTCGACACCGGGTTGGCGCCCGCGGCGGTCGGTGCGGCGTTGGCCGCCTTGCGGGTGCTCGAGGCGCAGCCCGACCGCGCGACCGCAGTGCTGAGTCGCGCCGCGACCCTGGCTGAGATGTGCGACGTCCCCGACGTGCCGGGCTCGGCGGTGGTGTCGGTCATCCTCGGTGAGCCGGAGCTGGCGTTGGCGGCGGCGATGGCGTGCCTGGAGCGCGGCGTGCGGGTGGGCTGCTTCCGGCCCCCGTCCGTGCCGGCCGGGACCTCGCGCCTGCGGCTGACCGCTCGCGCGTCGCTGGGCGACGACGACCTGGACCTGGCTCGCACGGTCCTGACGGAGATCCTCGCGGCGGCGCGCGCACGATGAGCGTGCTCATCGTGACCGGCACCGACACCGGTGTCGGCAAGACCGTGGCGACTGCGGCACTGGCCTGCCATGCCCGGCTGGCAGGCATCGACGTCGCGGTGTGCAAGCCGGTGCAGACCGGCACCGAGATCGGCGTCGACGGCGCAGGCGACGACGACCCAGGCGACGACGACCTTGCCGAGGTGGGGCGGCTGTCGGGTGTCGCTGCGCTGACGCCGGGGTGGCGCTACCCCGAACCGCTGGCACCTGCGGCCGCTGCCACCCGCGCGGGGCTCACATTGCCGGACCGGGCTCAGCTGGTCGACCTGATCGCGGGCATCGACCGCCCCGGCAGGCTCACCATCGTCGAGGGTGCGGGGGGTCTCCTGGTTGAGCTCGGCGCTGACGGCGTCACCCTGCGTGACCTCGCCGTCGACCTGGGGGCGGAGGTACTTGTCGTCGTCGCTGCCGGGCTTGGGACCCTCAACCACACCGCCCTGACGATGGAATCGCTTGCGGTGAAGGGTGTTTCATGCGCCGGCGTGGTGGTGGGTGCGTGGCCAGAGGTGCCGGGAGTCGCGGAGACCTCCAACCGCGACGCCCTCGAGCGAGTCACCTCCGTGCGGGCGGTACTGCCCGCGGGTGCCGGAGGGTGGACGCCCGAGGCGTTCGCTGAGCTGAGCGCACGCGCGTTCGCGCCGGAATGGGTGCAGAGTCTCTAGATCATGGTCCACTCCGTCGAGTTGCTGTTCGACCGGGAGACCGACGGGCTAGTGCGGCGTGACTGGACGGCGCTCGCCGAGGCCGGTCTACCGAGTCAGGCGAATCATCGCTCGCCGACCAACCGGCCACACGTCACGCTGACCGTCGGCGACCGCATCGATCCGAAGGTCGACGCCGGACTGTGGGAGCCCGCGCGGCAGTTCCCTCTGGACTGCCGGATCGGGGCGGCGATGGTGTTCGGTGGGCGGACGCTGACGCTGGTGCGGCTCGTCGTGCCGACGGCCGGGCTGTTGCGGCTGCACGAATCGGTCGATGCGATCTGTACGCCGTTCGTGGCGGGGGAGATCTTCGTGCACACCCGACCCGGCCGGTGGACGCCTCACGTCACACTCGCTCGGCGGCTCTCGCCGGCCCAGGTGGCCGCCGCCTTGGAGGTGATCGGCGGCGACGATCTCGTCGGCGCCTTCGCCGGTTTGCGACGGTGGGACGGCGATGCCAGGGTCGACACCCCGATTCCCTGAACGGACCCGATCCCCTGAACGGAATGGCTACAAGCGTTGCGGCTGGCGTGCGGCAATGCCGTCGATGAGCAGACGCACGCCGAAGGCGAACCTCACTCCCGGATCGTCGTCGCCGAGAACCGACTGACCGTCGGACAGTGCGGCGCCTGCGGCATCCCACTGGAGCCTGGACTGCTCGTCGGCGGTGAATCCCAGGACGTAGTAGACGACCGTTCTCGCCGCGAGCCCGGCATGCGCAGGTGCAACGCCCGCGGAGGCGGCAGCGTCGGTCAGCCTCGCGAGCAATTCGGTCGCAGCGGTCGAGCGACCCGCCGCGAAGCTGGCCGAGACGAGTTCGGCGCCGTCGGTGTGCGACAGCAGCGCGTCGCGCAGCTGACCGCAGATGGCGGTGATGCGGCCCTGCCAGTCCGCGACTACCTCCGCGAGGGCAGGCGTCAGGATGCGGTCGGCGACGGCGCCGAGGAGTTCCTGTTTGTCGGCGAAGTGCCAGTAGAGCGCGCCGGGGGTGACGTTGAGCTCCCGCGCGAGTCGCCGCATCGTCAGATCGGCGATTCCGTAGTCGTCCAGGAGCTGGGTGGCCTTGTCGACCACGTCAGCCCGGCCGTGTCGTCGATTCGGCTGCACCCCTGTAGCCTAAACACCGTTCAAGTTCTTAGTGCAGGAGGAGTGCCGAAGTGACGCAGCAGGCCCCGGAGATCGACCAAGACGTGTTGGGCCTGGCCCGGGAGCAGGTGCTCGAACGGGGCGAAGGCTTGAACCAGCAGCAGGTGCTTGAGGTCTTGCAGCTGTCCGACGACCGGCTCGAAGAACTGCTGGCGCTGGCCCACGACGTCCGGATGAAGTGGTGCGGGCCCGAGGTCGAGGTCGAGGGAATCATCAGCCTCAAGACCGGCGGTTGCCCCGAGGATTGCCACTTCTGCTCGCAGTCAGGGCTTTTCGCGTCGCCGGTGCGCAGCGCCTGGCTCGACATTCCCAGCCTGGTTGAGGCCGCCAAGCAGACCGCGAAGTCCGGGGCGAGCGAGTTCTGCATCGTGGCTGCCGTGCGCGGGCCCGACGAGCGGCTGCTGGCGCAGGTCGCCGCAGGCATCGAGGCCATCCGCAATGAGGTCGACATCCAGATCGCCTGTTCGCTGGGCATGCTGACCCAGGAGCAGGTCGATCGCCTTGCGGGGATGGGCGTGCACCGCTACAACCACAACCTGGAGACGGCGCGGTCGTTCTTCACCAACGTGGTCACCACGCACACGTGGGAAGAGCGCTGGGGCACGCTGGAGATGGTGCGCGATGCGGGCATGGAGGTCTGCTGCGGCGGCATTCTCGGCATGGGCGAGTCGCTGGAGCAGCGGGCGGAGTTCGCGGCCAACCTGGCCGAGCTGAACCCGCACGAGGTGCCGCTCAACTTCCTCAACCCGCGACCGGGCACGCCGTTCGGCGATCTCGAGGTCCTTCCCGCGGCCGAGGCGCTCAGGGCCGTTGCCGCATTCCGGTTGGCGATGCCGCGCACGATGCTGCGCTTCGCCGGTGGCCGCGAGATCACCCTCGGTGATCTCGGCGCCAAGCAGGGCATCCTCGGTGGCATCAACGCCGTCATCGTCGGCAACTACCTGACGACGCTGGGGCGCCCCGCCGAGTCAGATCTCGAATTGCTCAACGATCTGCAGATGCCGATCAAGGCGCTGAACGCGACCCTGTAAGCGGGCGAGTCAGCGATGCCGACGAAGTTCAACGTCTACACGGGCGCGCCGGAGGGCGATGCTGGCCCGACCGCCGTTCCTGCCGCCGCGCGTCTGGGGCTCGAGCCGCCCCGGTTCTGTGCGGAGTGCGGGCGGAGGATGATCGTGCAGGTGCGTCCGGATGGGTGGACGGCGAAGTGCTCGC
This sequence comes from Mycobacterium sp., assembly GCF_040509115.1. Lineage (GTDB taxonomy): Bacteria > Actinomycetota > Actinomycetes > Mycobacteriales > Mycobacteriaceae > Mycobacterium. Next base: position 18,159 of record NZ_JBEVLO010000136.1, read on the forward strand.
GGCATGGCGAGATGGACTCAAAGGACCTCGATGGGCGGCGATGAGCGCTTGCGCGAAGAGCAAAAGGGTCTCGATGAGCGCTTGCGCGAAGAGCAAAAGGGTCGCGATGAGCGCTTGCGCGAAGAGCAAAAGGGTCACGATGAGCGCTTGCGCGAAGAGCAAAAGGGTCACGATGAGCGCTTGCGCGAAGAGCAGACGGCGGCGATGACCTACCCCACCTGGGTGGCCGAGGACGTCGTGCCGCCGCGTCTGTCGCACCGGCAGGCGGCTCTGCGCGTCTCGGTCTTGCTCGCGGCGGCAGGCGTCGTCGTCGGTGCGCTGTGGGCGTGGCTGGTACCGCCCGTCCAGATCGTGGTCGCCTTGACTCGGGGTGGGGACCGAGTCCGCGGCTATGTGGGCGACGAGTCCGATCACGTCTTCCTTGGCGCGCTTCTGATGACCGGATTCCTGTTCGTCGTTGCGGTCCCGGCGGCCGTGGCGGTGTGGCAGTGGCGGGCGCACCGCGGGCCGGTGATGGTGGGCGCACTGACGGTCGGCCTGCTGGCCGCGGCGGGCTTGGCGGCCGGCGTCGGCACGGCGTTGTCGAGGTGGCGCTACGGCGTCGTGGATCTGGCCGCCGCGCCGGTATCGCCGGAGCATCGAGTGCACTACGCGTATGAGGCGCCTGCCGTCTTCTTCGGGGACACCCCGTGGCAGATCGCGGCGTCGATCGTGCTTCCCGCCGGCGTGGCGGCGCTGCTGTATGCGATCGGCACACTGTCGGTCACTAGGGACGATCTGGGTGCGTGGCCACCGGTGGGCCGACCGGTCTACGTGGTGGCTACTGATCCAGCTCCGACAGCGGCTGGCGATCCAGCCGTCGACCGGTCATCACCTTTGCACTGATCAGCGCCAGTCGGAGAATGCCCCTGTAGGTGGACGGGTTCAGCAACGTCGGCCACGTGGTCCTGGCCAGGTTCTTCGATAGCGGCTTGCCTGCGAACCGGTCGCGCAACCACCGCAGCGTCATCGGGGCCGACATCGGATGCAGGAGCATGTGCTCGCTCAGCAAGTCGCGGTGGTAGGTGACGTTGGCGCCGCCGGTGCTATAGGTGGCGGTCAGCTCGTCGATGTCGGCGACCGACACGATCCGGTCGTGCACCGCCTGCACGACGAGGACGGGGATGCTGGGTGCCGCGGTGCCGAGCTTGATGCTGTCGAAGACGTGCTGCACTTCTGGGGTCTGGAGGATCTTCTCGAGCGGTTCGTCGACGAGGGTGTCCATGTCCTTGCGGATCAGTTTGAGCACGGCGTGCGCCGTCGTCATCCGCTGGATGTCGGTAAGCATCGTCTTGCCCTCGTCGGTCACGTGCTCGTTGATGACGCGGTCCAGATCCGGATAGACGTGCGAGAGCGCCGCCACGACCATCGCGGGCAGGCCTGAGTAGAAGCTGCCGTTGAGTCGGCGGAAGGTGTGGCCGAGATCGCCGACGGGGGATCCCAGGACGGCGCCGACGAGGTTGAGTTCGGGCGCGTAGTCCGCGTGCACCTCGGTAGCCCATGCGGTGGCGAGGCCGCCTCCCGAGTAGCCCCACAGTCCCATCGGGGCGTCCGACGAGAGGTTCAGCGCGTCGGTGTTCAGCGCGGCGCGAAGGCCGTCGAGGACGTGATA
>NZ_JBEVLO010000137.1:0-19192 GCF_040509115.1 Mycobacterium sp.
ACCTCTGACTGTAGGGGCCGGTCATGGCGCTTCTGGGCAGCGATTGTGAAGAAACCGTGGAGAAGTCTCACGGCATCGCCCATTCAGGCGCGCTGGCTCGACACCGAGATCACTTCGCCGGTGAGGTAGCTGGAGTAGTCGCTGGCCAGGAACGCGATGGTGGACGCGATCTCCCACGGCTCGGCGGCGCGCCCGAAGGCCTCGTCGGAGGACAGCCGATCCAACAGCTCGGAGCTACTGGTCCTCTCGAGGAACTTGTGCCTGGCGATGCTCGGCGACACCGCATTGATCCGTACCCCATATTCGACGGCTTCGATTGCGCTGCAACGGGTCAACGCCATCACGCCGGCCTTCGCCGCGGCATAGTGCGATTGCGAGTGCTGCGCACGCCAGCCGAGCACGCTGGCGTTGTTGACGATGACGCCGCCGTGTGTGACCTCCCGGAAGTAGCGCAGGGCCGCCCGGGTGGCCCTCATGACCGACGTCAGTGTCACGTTGAGGACGCGGTCCCATTCGTCGTCGGTCATGTCGACGACGGGCGTCTGCCCCCCGAGGCCTGCGTTGTTCACCAGCACGTCGAGCCGACCCATCTTCTCCACGGACCTGGCCAACAGCGCGTCGACCGCCTCGGTCGACGTCACGTCACACACGACTGATTCGACACGGCCGAGTCCGAGCGCGGCAAGCTCGTCACGGGTCTCGCCGAGCCGACGCTCGTGGTAGTCCGACACCACCACGTCGGCACCCTCGGCAAGCGCTCGCCTTGCCGTCGACGACCCGATGCCCGTGCCTGCCGCTGCGGTCACCAGGACCACCTTGCCGGTCAGCAGGCCATGGCCCTCGATCTCCTTCGGTGCGACGGCGAGATTCATGAGCCCTTCACTTCCCGAGGTAGTGCGAGCACGCGCTCGGCGATGATGTTGCGCTGGATCTCGTTCGAGCCGCCGTAGATCGTGTCCGAACGCGAGAACAGGTATAGCCGTTGCCATTCACCGAACTGGCCGCCGTCGAGCAGTAGACCGGCCTTGCCCTGAACGTCCATCGCGATCTCGCCTAGCTCGCGATGCCAGTTGGCCCACAACAGCTTCGAGACGCTGTCCTTACCGGCGGTGTTCTTACCCGCGGTGTTCTTACCGGCGGCCTGCCCGGCCCCCTCGGCATCCATCGTCGCCAGCGCGTAGGACCGCATCGTCTTCAGGCCGACCCACGACCTGGTGAGCTTCTCGCGGATCACCGGGTCATCGATCGCCCCGGTGTTCTTGGCCAAGTCGACGATGCCGGAAAGCTCTCGGGCGTAACGGATCTGCTGACCGAGCGTCGAGACGCCCCGCTCGAACGTCAACGTGCCCATCGCCACCCGCCACCCGTCGCCGGGTTCGCCAACCACCAGATCGGCGTCGGTGCGGGCGTCGTCGAAGAAGACCTCGTTGAACTCCGAGTCGCCGGTCAACTGAACGATGGGCCGCACTTCGACTCCCGGCTGATCCAGCGGGACCAGTAGGTAGGAGAGGCCGGCGTGCCGCTTGGAGCCCCTCTCGGTGCGGGCGACCACGAAGCACCACTGCGCCCAGTGCGCCAACGACGTCCACACCTTCTGCCCATTGATCACCCAGTGATCGCCGTCGAGCTCGGCCGTCGTCGACACGTTGGCGAGGTCGCTGCCCGCCCCCGGTTCGGAGTACCCCTGGCTCCACAGCTCGGTGACGTCGAGGATTCTCGGCAGGAAGCGCTTCTGCTGCTCGGGGGTGCCGTACGCGATGAGCGTCGGCCCGAGCAGCTCTTCCCCGAAGTGGTTGACCTTGTCGGGGGCGTCGGCCAGCGCGTACTCCTCATAGAAGGCGACGCGGTGTGCCACGGTGAGGCCGCGTCCACCGTGCTCTTGCGGCCACCCCAGACACGTCAACCCCGCCGCCGCGAGGTGCTGGTTCCACGCGCGTCGCTCGTCGAACGCCTCGTACTCTCGGCCGGGCCCACCGAGGCCCTTGAGCGCGGCGAACTCACCGGTGAGGTTGTCGGCGAGCCACTGCCGCACCTCGGCCCGGAACTCCTGGACCTCCATCACCCCTGTAGGCTAACCTACCAAGCACTTGCTTTGTTAGAGGGAGCGTCAATGACGAGCGGCCTGAGGACCATTCCGGCGGTCCTGGACCGGATCAGCGACGAGTTCTCCGACCATCCGGCCGTGATCACCGCCGACCGGCAGCTGACGTACTCACAGCTGTACGCCGAGGTCAGACAGGCCGCCGCCGCGATGATCGCCCTCGGCGTCGAGGCGGGAGACCGCGTTGCGATCTGGTCGCCGAACACCTGGCACTGGGTGGTCGCCTGCCTGGCGACGCACTACGCCGGAGGCGTCGTCGTCCCGCTCAACACCCGCTATACGGCCAGCGAGGCCGCCGACATCCTGGGCCGCACCAACGCCCCACTGCTGATCGGCATGGGCGAGTTCCTCGGCTCCGACCGGACCGCCGAGCTCGACCGCGCGGCGCTGCCCGCATTGCGACACCTCGTGCGGGTGCCGATCGAGCATGACGACGGGACGTGGGAGGAGTTCCTCGCCCACGGGGACGATGTCGCCGCCAGAGGTCGAGTCGACGCCCGCGCCGCGGCCGTGACGCCCGACGACGTGTCCGACATCCTCTTCACCTCCGGCACGACGGGTCGAAGCAAGGGCGTGCTGTGCGCACACCGACAGTCGCTCGACGCCCCCGCGGCGTGGGCGGCGTGCGGCGAACTCACCAGCAACGACCGCTATCTCTGCATCAACCCGTTCTTCCACAACTTCGGCTACAAGGCCGGGATCCTCGCCTGTCTGCAGATGGGCGCGACGCTGATTCCCCAGCTGACGTTCGACCCCGAGAGGGCAATGCAGGCCGTCCAGGAGCAACGCATCACGGTCCTGCCCGGTCCCCCGACCATCTACCAGAGCCTGCTCGATCACCCGAAGCGGGACGCCTACGACCTCACGTCGCTGCGGTTCGCCGTGACCGGCGCCGCCGTCGTCCCCGTGGTCCTGATCGAGCGCATGCAGACCGAGCTCGACATCGACATCGTCCTCACCGCGTACGGACTTACGGAGGCAAGCGGTTTCGGCACCATGTGTCGAAGCGACGACGACGCCGTCACCGTCGCGACGACCTGCGGACGGCCGATCGCCGGTTTCGAGTTGCGCATCGACGGTGACGACGACACCGGTGAGGTGCTGCTGCGCGGACCCAACGTCATGCTGGGATATCTCGACGACCAGGAAGCCACGGCCGCAGCGCTCGACGACGATGGCTGGCTGCACACCGGCGACATCGGAAAGCTGGACGACAAGGGCAATCTCAGCATCACCGACCGCCTCAAGGACATGTACATCTGTGGCGGCTTCAACGTCTACCCCGCCGAGATCGAACAGGTGTTGGCCCGCCTAGCGGGCGTGGCCGAAGCCGCGGTGATCGGTGTCCCCGACGAACGACTCGGCGAGGTGGGCAAGGCCTACGTCGTCCGCAGGGCAGGCCACCAGCTCGACGAGGAGGCCGTGATCGCCCACACGAGGCAACATCTCGCCAACTTCAAGATTCCGCGATCGGTGGCGTTCCTCGACGTCCTGCCGCGCAACCCTGGCGGAAAAGTAGTCAAACCACTTCTGCGAGAGATGACTTGATGGATCTGACCTACGACGACGCCACCGTGGCATTCGGTGCCGAGGTGCGCGACTTCCTGGCCGCGAACACGGCGCACTTCCCGACGAAGTCCTATGACACCGCAGAGGGCTTCGAGCAACACCGCCGGTGGGACAAGGTGCTGTTCGACGCGGGCCTCTCGGTCATCGCCTGGCCCGCGAAGTACGGCGGTCGTGACGCGACGCTGATGCAGTGGATCGTCTACGAGGAGGAATACTTCCGCGCCGGGGCGCCCGGACGGGCCAGCGCCAACGGCACGTCGATGTTGGCACCGACGCTGTTCGCTCACGGCACCGAGGAGCAACTCGACCGGGTGCTGCCCAAGATGGCCAGCGGCGAGGAGATCTGGGCCCAGGCATGGTCCGAGCCGGAGTCGGGCAGCGATCTGGCGTCGCTGCGATCGACCGCGACGAGAACCGACGGTGGCTGGTTGCTCAATGGCCAGAAGATCTGGAGTTCGCGAGCGCCGTTCGGAGACAGGGCCTTCGGGCTCTTCCGTTCGGACCCGAGTGCACACCGACACAAGGGCTTGACCTACGTCATGTTCGACCTGCACGCCGACGGCGTCACGGTGCGACCGATCGCACAGCTCGGGGGCGCCACCGGCTTCGGCGAGGTGTTCCTCGATGACGTCTTCGTGCCCGACGACGACGTCATCGGCGCGGTCGACGAGGGCTGGCGCGCCGCGATGAGCACGTCGAGCAACGAGCGCGGCATGTCGCTGCGCAGCCCAGCTCGCTTCCTCGCCCCAGCCGAACGCCTGGTGGAGGCATGGAAGGCGGAGGAAGTGGACTCCAAAGCCGTGTTCGCCGACCGCGTCGCCGATGCCTGGATCAAGGCGCAGGCCTACCGATTGCACACGTTCGGCACCGTCACCCGGCTGGCAGCGGGTGGCGAGCTCGGCGCCGAGTCGTCGGTGACCAAGGTGTTCTGGTCGGAGCTGGACGTGGCCATGCACCAGACGGCACTGGACATGCGGGGCGCCGACGGAGAGCTCGCAGATTCCTGGACCGAGGGACTCCTGTTCGCCTTGGGCGGCCCGATCTATGCGGGTACCAACGAGATTCAGCGCAACATCATCGCGGAGCGGCTGCTGAGCCTGCCTCGGGAGCCGAAATGAGATTCCGTCGTGCACTTTGAGATAGACGCCTCCCAACGGGAGTTCGCGGCCAGCATCGACGGCGCCTTGGCCGCCGCCGACGTGCCTGCCGCCATCCGGGCTTGGTCCTCGGGCGACACCGGGCCCGGCCGCAAGGTGTGGGCCACCCTCGCCGACCTCGGTGTGACGGCACTGGCCGTCTCCGAGGAATTCGACGGTATCGGCGCACATCCCGTCGACCTCGTCGTCGCAGCCGAACGACTGGGCCGCTGGGGTGTACCCGGCCCGGTGGCGGAGTCGATCGCCGTCGCCCCGATCCTATTGGCGGACGACGAACGAAGCGTCGCCCTGGCGTCGGGCGAACTCATCGCGACCGTGGCGATGCCGCCACTGACCCCGCGGGCGGTCGACGCCGACACCGCGGGTCTGGTGCTGCTGGCCCGCGACGGAGAGGCGAGCGAGGCGGCGGCAGGGCGGGAGCACGAGTCCGTCGATCCGGCCCGAAGGCTATTCGACGTGACGGCCACCGGCGCCGCGCGCAACGCTGACACCGCAAGGGCCTTCGAGTACGGCGCGCTGATCACCGCCGCCCAATTGGTCGGGGCAGGCCAGGCCATGCTGGACGGTTCGGTGGCATACGCCAAGCAACGCAGCCAGTTCGGCAGGGTGATCGGCTCGTACCAGGCGATCAAGCACGGGCTGGCCGACGTGCACATCGCCATCGAACTGGCCCGACCACTCGTCTACGGCGCTGCGCTATCCCTTGCGGACGGCTCGCCCGACACGGTCCGCGACGTCAGCGCCGCGAAGGCCGCAGCCTCCGAGGCCGCGTTGCTGTCGGCCCGCTCGTCGCTACAGACCCACGGCGCCATCGGATTCACCCAGGAGCACGACCTGTCACTCTTGCTGTTGCGGGTGCAGGCGCTGCGCTCGGCATGGGGCGATCCGACGTGGCATCGGCGACGGGTGTTGGAGGCCCTGTGACCAGCCAGCGAGTAGCGGAGCGGATCGCATGACTGAAGAGCGGGAGATGCTGCGCGACATCGTCGCATCGATCGTCGAGAAGCACGCCGCTCCGGATGCGGTGCGCCGGGCGATGGAGTCCGACCGCGGCTACGACGAATCATTGTGGACGCTGCTGTGCGAGCAGGTCGGCGCCGCGGCGCTCGTCGTCCCCGAGGCCCTGGGCGGAGCGGGCGGCGAGCTCGCCGATGCCGCCGTAGTGATCGAGACGCTCGGTCGTGGCCTGGTCCCGACACCGCTGCTGGGCACCACCTTGGCGGAGTTGGCCCTGCTCTCGGCCGACGAACCCGACGCCGACACGCTGGAGAAGTTGGCGGAGGGGACGTCGATCGGCGCCGTCGTCTTCGATCCCGGCTACGTGGTCAACGGCGACGTCGCCGACGTGGTGATCGCCGCCGACGACGGCCGGATCACGCGGTGGACGAGCTTCAGCGCGGAGCCCGTCGTCACGATGGACCCCACCCGTCGGCTGGCGCGCCTCAAGGCGGACCGCACCGAGCCCATCGGCCGGGACCCCGGCCTCGCGGACACCGCGGCGATCCTGTTGGCAGCCGAGCAGATCGGAGCGGCGAGCCGATGCCTGGAGCTGACCGTCGCCTACACCAAGGAACGCGTGCAGTTCGGCCGACCGATCGGCAGTTTCCAGGCGCTCAAGCACCGAATGGCCGACCTCTACGTGCTGGTGCAGTCGTCACGTGCGGTGGTGGATGACGCGATCGCGGAACCCTCGGCCACGGCGGCGGCGCTGGCGCGGATCTCGGCGAGCGAGGCGTTCAGCGCCGTGACCGCCGAGGCGATCCAGATGCACGGTGGTGTCGCCATCACGTGGGAGTACGACATCCAGCTCTACTTCAAACGGGCCCACGGCAGCGCGCAACTGCTCGGCCCACCGCGGGACTACCTGCGACGGCTCGAATCCGAAGTGCTCTAGCTTCGAGGTGGTCACGGGCGGTGGCGGACCCGCACACGTGTTCGGCTCACGTCGGGAAGTGTGCCGCCCGGGCCACCCCGACCGCCGACCGGCTAGCCTCGACCGAATGAGCGATCGCGTCGCGCTGCGGGCCGGGATACCGCCGTTCTACGTCATGGACGTATGGCTGGCCGCTGCCGAACGCCAACGCACGCACGGCGATCTGGTGAATCTCTCCGCGGGTCAACCGGGCGCGCAAGCCCCCGCCCCGGTACGCGCTGCGGCGGCCGAGGCCCTAGCGAACCACAACCTCGGATATACCGTCGCGCTGGGCATTCCGGAGCTCCGGCAGGCGATCGCCGCAGCCTACCCCGCCCGCTATGGGGTCACCGTCGACGCTGCAGACGTCGTCGTCACCACCGGATCGACCAACGGTTTCCTGCTGGCGTTCCTGGCCTGTTTCGACGTCGGCGATCGCGTCGCCGTACCGAGCCCCGGGTATCCGTGCTACCGGAACATCCTGTCGGCACTCGGGTGCGAAGTCGTCGAGGTGCCGTGCGGGCCGGACACCCGGTTCCAGCCGACGGTCGAGATGCTCGCCGAACTCCAGCCACCCATCAAGGGAGTAGTTCTCGCCAGTCCGGCCAATCCGACCGGCACCGTCATCCCGCCAGCCGACCTCGCCGCGATCGCGGCGTGGTGCGAACAGACCGGCGTCCAACTGATCAGCGATGAGATCTACCATGGACTCGTCTACCCCGGCGCGCCCCCGACCAGCTGCGCGTGGGAGACATCACGGGAAGCCGTTGTGGTGAACAGCTTTTCGAAATACTTCGCGATGACGGGTTGGCGACTCGGCTGGCTTCTCGTGCCGCAAGCGCTGCAGCGGGCGGTGGACCGGCTGACCGGAAACTTCTCGATCTGCCCGCCCGCGCTACCCCAACTGGCGGGCGTCGCGGCGTTCACCCCGGAGTCGATCGCCGAGGCCGACGCGTTGGTTCAGCAGTACGCGATCAACCGCGATCTGCTGCTGCGCGGCCTGCCGGACATCGGACTGCCCAGGCTGGCGCCCGCCGACGGCGCGTTCTACGTGTACGCCGACATCTCCGACTACTCGACGGACTCCCTGACCTTCTGCGCAAAGCTGTTGACCGACACCGGCATTGCCATCGCACCCGGAATCGACTTCGACACCGTGCACGGCGGGAGCTACGCCAGAATGTCCTTCGCCGGACCCGCCTCGGACATCGCGGAGGCGTTGCGCCGGATGGGGCCGTGGCTCGCAGGCCTGCGTTGAGCTAACGGGCGGTCCAGCCGCCGTCCATCGTGTACGACGCGCCGGTCACCATGCCTGCGTCCGGCGATGCCAGCCAACCCACCAGGGAGGCAACCTCTTCTGGCTCGACCAGTCGCTTGATCGCGCTCTCCGACAGCAGAATCCGCTCGAGGACCTCCTGCTCGGCGATCCCGTGGGTCCGGGCCTGGTCACTGATCTGCTTGGTGACCAACGGCGTTCGTACGTAACCGGGATTGACGCAATTGCTGGTGACGCCCCGCGGACCACCCTCCAGGGCCGTCACCTTCGACAGGCCCTCCAGGCCGTGTTTGGCGGTGACGTAGGCGACCTTGAACTCCGACGCCCGCAGGCCGTGCACCGACGAGATGTTCACGACGCGGCCGAAACCCCCGTCGTACATGTGCGGCAGGGCGGCGCGAATCAACAGGAACGGTACCTCGACCATGAGCGAGAGCATCGACCGGAAGCGCTCCGGGGAGAATTCCTCGATCGGGTTGATGGTCTGCACCCCGGCGTTGTTGACCAAGATGTCGACGTCGAGCCTCAGGCCCTCCAAGCCATCGACGTCGAGAAGGTCGATCGTCCAAGCACTTCCACCGATCTCGTCGGCCAGCGCGCTGGCGGCGGCACCATCGACGTCGGCGATCGTCACCTTGGCGCCTCTGCCCGCGAGGTCGCGCGCGCAGGCTGCGCCGATACCGCCGGCACCTCCGGTGACGAGCGCGCTGCGACCTGCCAGTTCGTCGCTCATCGGACCGCGGCCCTGCGCTCCACCGCGATGTCCTCGGCGTCGGCGACGTCCAGCGACTCGAGGTCGATGCCATTGGTCTCACGGGTGAACAGCACCGCGACGAGGGTGATGACACATGCGATGGCGAGGTAGATGGCGATCGGCACTGCGGAGTCGTAGATGTCGAGCAGCTTGACGGCGATGAGCGGCGCCAGCGATCCCGCCACGATCGAGGTCACCTGATAGCCAAGGGAGACACCGGAATACCGCATGCGCGTCGGGAACATCTCCGCCATGATCGCCGGCTGCGGTGCGTACATGAACGCGTGGATCATCAGACCCAGCGTGACAGCGGCGGTGATGATCACGTAGTTGCCGCTGTTCATCATCGGGAAGGCGAAGAAGCCCCAGGTAGCGCCGAGGACGGCACCCACCATGTAGACGGGGCGCCTGCCGAATCGGTCGGCGAGGTGCCCGACCAGCGGGACGATCGCGAAGTGCACGAGATGCGCCACCAGCAGGTATCGCAGGATGGAATTGGTGTCGGCCCCGACCTGCACCTTGAGGTAGGTGATCGAGAACGTGACGACCAGGTAGTACATGATGTTCTCGCCGAACCGCAGCCCCATCGCGGTGAAGACGCCACGCGGGTACCGCTTGAGCACCTCGACCACGCTGTAGGACGTCGCCTTGATTCGTTCGGCTTCCTGTTGTGCCGCAACGAAGATCGGCGCATCGGAGACCTTCGTGCGGATGTAGTAGCCGATCAGCACCACCACGGCCGACAGCCAGAACGCGACCCGCCAACCCCAGGACAGGAACGCGGCGTCGGACAGCATGCCCGTCAGGAACAGCAGCACGATGGTGGCCAGCAGGTTGCCAGCGGGCACACCGGCCTGCGGCCAGCTGGCCCAGAACCCACGTTGCTTGTTCGGGCTGTGCTCGGCCACCAGGAGGATCGCGCCGCCCCATTCACCACCAACGGCAAAACCCTGGATGAACCGCAGCGCCACCAACAGCCCCGGCGCCCAGTAGCCGATCTGGCCGAACGTCGGCAGGCAGCCCATCAGGAAGGTGGCGACGCCGACCAGCAGCAGGCTGAACTGGAGGAGCTTCTTGCGGCCGTACTTGTCGCCGTAGTGTCCGAACACCACACCGCCGACCGGGCGCGCGATGAAGCCGACCGCATAGGTGGCGAACGCCAGGAAGATCGCGTTCAGCTCGCTGGTGGTCTCCGAGAAGAAGATCTTGTTGAAGACGAGGGTGGCGGCGGTGCCGTAGAGGAAGAACTCGTACCACTCGACCACCGTCCCGGCCATCGACGCGGCGACGACCCGCCGTAGTCCGGTGGGTACCGGCTTGGCCTCTGCTCTGTCCTTCACGGCACTCTCCTTCACGATGCTTCTCGACGACTTTCGACGACTTCACGATGACCCTGCGCATGTGACGCGCCCCACAACTGCAGCTGAGTATTCCTGCAGTTAAAACTCACCGCAATGACCAACACTGCAAGAGCCATCTGCGAAACTGCAGAAATGGCAGAGCAAAAGAAGCTCAGCGCCGACGATCTGCTGGTCTTGCTGGCCGTCGGTCGCTCCGGCCGCTACGTGACCGCGGCCGACGAACTGGGGATCAACCATACGACGATTTCCCGTCGCATCGCCGCCCTGGAGGAATCGATCGGCGGCCGCCTACTGGCGAGGGCTGCCGGTGGGTGGGAGCTCACCGAACTCGGCCGTGAGGCGCTGGCGGCGGCCGAGGCGGTCGAATCCGCGATCCGGTCGATCGCCGGACCGGCCGGGACGAGGACGCTGGAGGGCGTCGTGCGGTTGTCGGCGACCGACGGCTTCAGTGCCTACATCGTCGCTCCAGCCGCCGCCCGCGTACAGCAGTTGCATCCGAAGGTGTCCGTGGAGATCGTGACGGCCACCCGAAGGGCGAACCAACAGCGCTCGGGACTGGACATCGAAGTCGTGGTCGGCGAACCCCAGGTGCACCGCGCCGAGGCCGCACGGCTTGGCGACTACCGGTTGGGCCTCTACGGATCGCGGAAGTACCTCGCCGAACACGGCGTGCCGTCGTCGACGGCAGAACTCGCCGATCATTCCCTCGTCTACTTCATCGACTCCATGCTGCAGGTCGACGACCTCGACCTGGCCCGGACATTTGCCCCCGGCATGCGGGAATCCGTCACGTCCACCAACGTCTTCGTCCACGTCGAAGCCACCCGCGCCGCCGCGGGTCTCGGGCTGCTGCCCTGCTTCATGGCCGACCGGCACGATGACCTGGTCCGGGTCCTGCCCGACGACGTCGGCCTCCTCCTGGCCTACTGGCTGGTGGCCCGCACCGAGACCCTGCGCCGGCCCGAGGTGGCCGCACTGGTCGAGGCGATCCGCGCACAGATGGACGATCAACGCGACGTGCTGCTCGGCACGGCGTGAGCCGATGTCTTGCGGGATGCGTGGACACCTGGTGGGGTCGGTTCATGCCATTCCTGGAGACCGACGACGGCCGCGCCTACTACCGGCACTGGGCAGCAGAAGAACCCCGTGCCGCGGTGATCTTCCTGCACGGGTTCGGTGAGCACACCGGCCTCTACCACCGCTACGGCTTCGCGCTGAACGCCGCGGGCATCGACCTCTGGGCCGTCGATCAGTTCGGGCATGGTCTGACCCCTGGTGAGCGCGGTGACTTCCGCACGCTGGAGGCCAGCGGGGCGCTCGCCGATCGGCTGACCGAACTCGCGCTACAAGCGCACCCCGAACTTCCACTCGTCGCGCAGGGGCATTCGTTCGGGGCGGTCGTGACCCTGTTTCGGCTACTCACGGGCTCCGATCGGTACGCCGCAGGCGTCGTCTCCGGTGCCCCGCTGGTGCCGGTCCCCGGACTCGTCGACGCCGACTCGACGTTCGAGATCGCACCGAGCCAACTCTCCGCCGACCCGTTCTACCTCGACGCGATCGAGAACGATCCACTCGCCTTCGTCGACGCCGACGGCGGCCCACTCGCCCGTGAGCTGGATCGCGGATGGGACAGGTTCGGCGCAGAACTTCCCAACCTCGCCGTCTCGACGCTGGCCGTCCACGGAAGCAACGACCCGATCGCGCCGGTCGGGGCTCTGCGGGCGTACGCCGACCAGATAGAGCCGCTGTCGCTCTACGAGATCCAAGGCGGCGGCCACGACATCCTCAACGACGTCACCCACCGCGAGGTGGCGTCGGCCATCGTCGACTACATCGGGGAACACACCGGCTGACGGGTTGTCCACAGAGGTTGTCCACAATGTGGATGAATCACACGCGTGTAACTCGGGGGCGGGGTTCAGAGCCAGGTATCGGCCGTGGTCGTGGTGAGAAACGCATCGAGGTCGTCGCGCCACTGGGCCGGCGTCGTCTTGTCGGGCTCGATGCCGGTGTACTCCCCGCGGTAGAACAGCAGCGGTCGCGGCTTCGTGGTCGGCGGCTCCGACATCGAGTGCACCGCTCCGAACACCACGAAGTGATCCCCACCGTCGTGTACCGACGCCACCGTGCAGTCGATGTGCGCCAGCGTGCCGTCGAGCACCGGAGAGCCGAGCGGCGACGGATGCCAGGCGATCCCGGCGAACTTGTCCGATTCCCTGGAGCCGAAGCGGGCCGACACGTCCTTCTGACTCTCGTGCAGCACGTTGACGCAGAACTTGCCGCTGGCCTCGATCGCCAACCACGACCGAGACACCTTGGTGGGGCAGAACAACACCAGCGGCGGATCCAGCGACAGCGCCGCGAACGACTGGCAGGCGAACCCGACCGGGGAGTCGTCGTGCGCGGTGGTGATGATGGTGATGCCCGTACAGAACTGCCCGAGCACGTGGCGGAACGTGCGCGGGTCGATCGGCTGTTCGGGCACGGCTCAGAAACCCTTGCTCTTCGCGCGAGCGCTCATCGGGGTTCTCGGCTCTTCGCGCAAGCGCTCATCGGGGTTCTCGGCTCTTCGCGCAAGCGCTCATCGGGGTTCTCGGCTCTTCGCGCCAGCGCTCACGACTTGAAGCCGACGCTGAAGTCGTGCCCCCACAGGCTGATCGCCGTACTCTCCCTCGCTACCCAGCTCTCGTCCTCCACTTCGAGCCCCTCGCAACCGAATTCGATGTCGAAGCCACCCGGGGTCTTCATGTAGAACGACAGCATCTTGTCGTTGACGTGTCTGCCCAGCGTGGCCGACATCGGCACCTTCCGGCGTAGCGCGCGATCGAGGCATAGACCGACGTCGTCGCTGTTTCCCACCTCCATCATGAGGTGGACGATCCCGCTCGGGGTTTCACCAGGCATGAAGGCAAGGCTGTGGTGCCGCGGATTGACGCCGAAGAATCGCAGCCAGGCAGGCGGCCCGTCGGCGGGCCTGCCCACCAATTGCGGAGGCAGGCGCATCGAGTCGCGCAGCGCGAAGCCGAGCACGTCACGATAGAAGTGCAGCGACTCGGCGTCGTCGCGGGTGGTCAGCACGACGTGGCCGAGACCCTGTTCCTCGGTCACGAACTTGTGTCCGTACGGACTGACGACCCGCCGGTGCTCCAACGCAGCGCCGTGGAAGATCTCCAGCGTATTGCCCGACGGGTCGTCGAAGACGATCATCTCGTCGACGCGACGATCGGCCAGCTCGGTCGCCGTGGCCTCCTTGTACGGCGTGCCCTCGACATCGAGCCGATTCCGGATCTCCTGCAGCCCTGCGGCATTGGCCGTCTCCCAGCCGGATTGCAGCAGCCGGTCGTGGTCGCCGGGGACGATGATCAGCCGCGCCGGGAACTCGTCCATGCGCAGGTAGAGCGCGCCGTCGGTCGAACCCTTGCCCTCGACCAGGCCGAGCACCTTGAGCCCGTACTCGCGCCACGCCGAGACGTCGGTGGCCTCGAGTCTCAGATAACCCAGTGACCTGATGGTCATTCCTCATACCCCCTTTGATGGGCTCAGGAAGTCGATGGTCAGCTTGTTGAACTCATCGAACTTCTCCAACTGTGCCCAGTGGCCACATTGGCCGAACACGTGCAATTGTGCGCGTGGAATCTGCTTGATTGCCACCAGCGCGCCGTCGAGCGGATTGACCCGATCCTCCCGACCCCAGATCAGCAGCGTCGGTTGGCGCAACTTGTATACGTCGCGCCACATCATGCCGAGCTCGAAGTCCGCACCCGCGAACGACTTTCCCATCGCCTTGGCTGCGGCGAGAGATTCGGGCTGACTGGCGATCGCAAAGCGCTCGTCGACGAGCTCGTCGGTGATGAGCTTCTGGTCGTAGACCATGATGCGGAGGAACTTCTCGATGTTCTCCCGCGTCGGATCGACCGTGAACTTGCCGAGGAGCTTGACGCCCTCGGTGGGATCGGGTGCGAAGAGGTTCACCGACAGCCCGCCGGGACCCATCAGCACCAGCCGGCCCGCCCGCTTGGGGTGGTCGAGCGCGAACCGCACCGCGGTGCCGCCGCCGAGCGAATTGCCCACCAGCGCAGCGCGTTCGATGCCGAGATGGTCGAAGAGGTTCAGCAGGGCCGTGCCGCTGTAGCGGTTGTACTGCTCGTGCTCGGTGTGCTTGTCGGAGTGTCCGTAACCCGGCTGATCCACCGCCAGCACGTGGAAGTGCTGCGCCAGCACCGGGATGTTCTTGGCGAAGTTCGACCAGCTCGAGGCCCCGGGCCCGCCGCCGTGCAGCAGCACGACGGTGCCCCCGGTCTCTCGGTGCTCGACGCCCGCTTCGTGATAGTGCAGACGCATGTCGTCGCGCACCTGCGCGAAGCGCGATGTCGATTCGAACGTGATGTCGTGAACGGTTTGAGTCATCGGGGCTTCCAGTCAGACCATCGTGTCCGCGGGAGGAAGCCCGAACGCCTCGTTTCCGAAGATGAGATAGGCACGTTCCGGCTCGTTGGCCGCGTGGACGCGACCGGCGTGGGCGTCGCGCCAGAACCGCTGCACCGGAGCGTCGGTCTGCAGGGCGGTGGCTCCGGCACTCTCGAACAGGAGGTCGATCGACGCGATGGCACGGGCGGTGGCCCGAACTTGATCGCGGCGGGCCCTGGCTCGGAGCTCGAAGGGAATCTCCTTGTCCGCCTTGAGCAGTGCGTACTCGTCGCCGACATTGCCGATCAGCTGACGCCAGCCGGCGTCGATGTCACTGGCAGCTTCGGCGATGCGGACCTTGGCAAACGGGTCATCCTTGGACTTCTCGCCTGCGAACGCGGCCCGCACGCGCTTGCCCTGGTGCTCGACGTGTGCGTCGTAGGCGCCGTAGGCCATGCCCATGATGGGTGCCGAGATGGTGGTGGGATGCACCGTGCCCCAAGGCATCTTGTAAACCGGCGCGGTGTTGTTCGCCAAACCGCCAGCGGTGCGATCGTTCATCGACTTGTACGACAGAAAGCGATGCCGGGGCACGAACACGTCCTTCACGACGACGGTGTTGCTGCCGGTGCCCTTGAGCCCCACGACGTGCCACACGTCGTCGATGCGGTACTCACTGCGTGGGATCAGGAAGCTGCCGAAGTCGACGGGGCGGCCGTCCTTGATGACCGGTCCGCCGAGGAACGCCCACGTCGCGTGGTCACAACCCGACGACCATTGCCATGCCCCGCTGACCAGATAGCCACCGTCGACGACGATGCCCGCGCCCATCGGCGCGTATGACGACGAGATGCGGACCGCTGGGTCATCCCCCCATACCTCGTCCTGGGCCTGCTGGTCGAACAACGCGAGGTGCCAGTTGTGCACCCCGATGATCGAACTCACCCAGCCAGTGGAACCGCACGCGCTGCCGAGCCGGCGAACGGCTTCGTAGAACACCGTCGGATCGCACTGCAGGCCACCCCACTGCTCGGGCTGCAGCAGTTTGAAGAAGCCCACCTCGTTCAGCTCGTCGACGGTCTCGTCGGGCAGTCGGCGCAGATCCTCGGCCGCCTGCGCGCGCTTGGCGATCAGTGGCAACAAATCGTCGATGCCATCTAGGACCGACTGCACGTCGCGTTGTTGAATGGACGTCACTGGTTGCCTCCGGGCATTCTGGGGCCGATGAACGATCTAGACAGAGATTAGAACACGTTACGATTTGTGTCGAGTAAGGCATTCCTACGACCGCTAGACCTGCGGAAGCGCATTTTTGTAACATGTTCTAGTTTTGACCCCCCGCGTGGCAGCGCGACACTTCGATGAGGGAGGACCGCCCGTGACGGACGAGCCGCTCGGTACCCACGTGCTCGAGCTGCAGTTGGCCGACGTCATCGAGGAGACCGCAGACGCGCGCTCGCTCGTCTTCAAGGTGCCCGACGGAGCCCAGATCCCTCCGGAACGTCTCCGCCACGCGCCGGGTCAATTCCTCACCCTGCGCATCCCCAGCGAGCGCACCGGCTCCGTCGCCCGCTGCTACTCCCTGTGCAGCTCGCCGTTCACCGGCGACGCCCTCACCGTCACCGTCAAACGCACCGCCGGCGGCTACGCGTCCAACTGGCTGTGCGACAACGCGCACCCCGGCATGACGATGCACGTGCTGGCCCCGTCTGGCACATTCGTCCCCAAGGACCTCGATACCGACTTCCTCCTCCTCGCGGCGGGAAGTGGCGTCACGCCGATGATGGCGATCCTCAAGTCGGCGCTGTCCGAGGGCAGCGGCAAGGTCACGCTGGTCTACGCCAACCGCGACGAGAAGTCGGTCATCTTCGCCTCCGCGCTGCGTGAGCTGGCCGCGGCGCATGCGGACCGGTTGACGGTGATCCACTGGCTGGAGACCGTGCAGGGCCTACCGAGCCCGGCTGCCCTCGGCAACCTAGTGAACCCCTACGCGGACCGCGAGGCGTTCATCTGCGGGCCAGGCCCCTTCATGGCCGCCGCCGAGGAGGCGCTGCAGAAGTCCGGCGCCACCCCTGAGCGCATCCACATCGAGGTCTTCAAGTCGCTGGAGTCGGACCCCTTCGCCGCGGTGGTGATCGCCGACGACGCCGAAGGCGACGAAGAGCCGGCGACGGCAATCGTGACGCTCGACGGCGAAACCCAGGAGATCCGCTGGCCACGCGGTGCAAAACTCCTCGACGTCCTGCTCGACAAGGGTCTGGACGCGCCCTTCTCCTGCCGCGAAGGACACTGTGGTGCGTGCGCGGTCCTGGTGAAGAGCGGTGAGGTGGACATGCACGTCAACGACGTACTCGAGCAGTCCGACCTGGACGAGGGCCTCATCCTGGCGTGCCAGGCGCACCCCACGTCGGATTCCGTCGAAGTCACCTACGACGAATGACCCGCGGGCTAACATTCGCCGGACCGACCGAGAGGACGCCATGAGACGGTTTGCCGGCCTCGCCGCGCTGGCGTCGGCGTCGTGGTTGACCCTCGCGCTCGTCATGTCGTCAAGTGCCTCGGCCGCGGAGAACACCGCCACCCGGTCGATCCCCATCGACGACGTCACGACGCTGGAGATCCACACCAACGCGAACTGCGTCAAGGCCGACAACCAGTGCTACTTCCGGTCGTGGTCGAACCTGGTCACCCCCGACGGCGTCACCGGCTTTCCCCCGCAGTTCTACGCGCGTCAGAACACCACACTGCGCTCGTCGAACCGGATGGTCTACCTCGACTCGGACTTCGACGCCCCGAACACCCGGATGATGAAGTCGATCGGACCCGTCGAGTTCCCGACGGTGTACTTCGATGGCGGGCCGCCCGAGAAGTTCGTGGTGCACGGCAATACCCGCACGGTCGACTGGGCGACGGGTCAGCCGAAGACCGACGCCGACTACATCGTGTGCTCCTACATCCAGGTGGTGTACGCGAACGTCAACCTGACGACGCCGACCGCCTGCGCGCAGACCACCTACTGACCACCGGCGTGCACCAGCACCGGCTGGCTCCGGTACTCCGCCGGGAACAACTTCTTGAGTGCATCGACCTTCGGAACGTCATTGGCGGCGATGTAGGGATGCGTGGGATTCGAGTTCAGGAAGTCCTGGTGATACGCCTCGGCAGGGAAGAACTCGGCCGCCGGAGACACGGTCGTGACGATGGGAGCCGGGAAGACCGCTGCCTCGCCGAGCTGGTCGACGTACGCTTCGGCGATCCGTCGCTGGGTCGGGTTCTGCGCGAAGATCGCCGAGCGGTACTGCGTCCCGTGATCCGGACCCTGATAGTCGAGTTGGGTGGGGTCCTGCACCACGGTGAAGAAGATCCGCAGGAGGTCGCCGAACGTCACCTGGCTCGGGTCGTACGTGATGCGCACCGACTCCGCGTGCCCGGTGGTGCCTGTGCTGACCTCGTCGTAGCTCGCGGTCGACGCCTCACCACCCGCGTAGCCGGATTCCGCCTCGATGACGCCGTTGACGTGTTGGAACACGCCCTGCACGCCCCAGAAGCAGCCGCCTGCCAGAACGGCGGTCTCCGTCGTGCCCGCCGCACCCACCGGCTCGTCGAGCACCGGTGCGGGCACCGCGGTCGACGCCGTCGCGTTGCCGGCGATCGGGTCCATGCCGATGACTACCGCGGCGGCGAGGCCGAGCGCCGCGAGTCCAGCCGCCAGCATCCTGCGGTTGCGGGACTTCGGAATTGGCGCGTCCGATCGAAACTGGTTGATGGCCACCGGACCAGTGTCCTCTCTGGCCGCCGCCAGGACGATCCGTCAGCGCGGGCCGTTCGAATTCGGTAAGCCCCATCGGGGGCCGACGGCCGTACCGTGGTGACGTGAGTGTCCCCCAGCCGTCCCCGACCCGACGGCATCTCCTGCTCGGTGCGCTGACGCTCGGCGCGCTGGCGGGTTGCGGCTTCCTGCGCAACGCCTCGGCCGATACCCCCCGCGCGGCGAACCAAGCCTTCGAGGTATCGCACACCGACGCGGAGTGGAGGCAGCTGCTGACCCCCGAGCAGTACGACGTGCTCCGGCAGGCCGGCACCGAAACGCCCTATAGCAGCCCGCTCGACGACGACCACGACGCGGGCGTATTCACTTGCGCCGGTTGCAATCTCGATCTCTTCTCGTCAACCACGAAGTTCGACAGCGGCACCGGCTGGCCGAGCTTCTGGCAGCCCCTGGAGAACGCCGTCATCGAGGAGGGCGACGACACCCTGGGCATGCGCCGCACCGAGGTGCTGTGCCGCCGCTGCGGCGGTCACCTCGGCCACGTCTTCGACGACGGGCCCCAGCCCACAGGTCTGCGCTACTGCATGAACGGCGTGGCGATGAATTTCCGGTCGGCTTAACGCGGCAGCCCGAGCAGCCGCTCGCCCGCGACGGTGAGCAGGATCTGCTCGGTGCCGCCCGCAATGGACAGACAGCGCGTGTTCAGGAAGTAGCGCACGTCGGGCGAATCCACGATGCCCGAACCGTCGAAGGACTCCATGATGGCCTCGGCCAACGCCTGTCGGTACCGGACGCCGATCAGCTTGCGCACGCTGGACGCCGCCCCTGGATCGTGACCGCCGACCGCCATCTGCGCGATGAGGCGATCCAACAGCGACCCGACCTG
>NZ_JBEVLO010000138.1:0-2941 GCF_040509115.1 Mycobacterium sp.
TCGAAGCCTGTCGATCGCGGGCCTGCTGATCGTGGCGAACACCTGCGGGTCGCCGTAGGCCCGCGCCGACAGCATGGCGCCGTGCACGACGGCCATCAGCGTCTCGGCCTCGGAACGGGCGCTGGCGGCCAAGGTGATACCGCCCTGGCGGGCGCCACGTTCTAGTGCCGACGCAAGCCAGGCCGAGAGGGCCCGAAAGTAGGCCCGTATCTCGAAGACGATCTCATCGGGAAGTACGGGAATCTGAGTTGCGAGCAATGCACAAAGGCAGTAGCTGGTTTCAGGAGCACCGATGCAGGACTCCCAATATCCGACGTAACTATCGATTTGGTCCAGCGGGTCCGCGATGTTGCGTTCGAGGTCGGCGATCCCTATTTCGGCCTCTTCGCGATATTGCTTGACCAGCGTGCGGACGAGGTCGACCTTGGTTGGAAAGTGGTGATGGATGCTCGCCTTGCGGATACCGACGACAGCGGCGATGTCGGCATAGCTGAAGCCGTTGTAACCGCCGGCGATGATCGACGTGCGAGCGCAGCGAAGGATCGCGTCGACGGTCGAGACTGGGGCGGCCACGCCGATCAGCCTACCTTCTGATAGGTAGTTGATCAATGCGGTGTTCCCGGACACCGGGTGGCCAGCGATCAGCGCGTGCGCTGGCGAAGGTGGTGGCGGCGCGCCTTCATCCGGTTTCCGCACGACGCCATCGAGCACCATCGTGCCGTGTTGGGCTTGCTGCGGTCGATCAGGAACAAGCGGCACTCGGTGTTGGCGCAAGGGCGTAGTCGTGCAGGACTGTTGCACTGCAGCCGATCCCATGCCATCACACAGCGGGCGGCGAATTCCGAACCACCATCGAGGGTTTCAATCGACCACTGAACACGCGAGTCGACGACCATGGGCAGATACCTGACGCGGTCCAGAATCGCAGACAGCGCCGACGGCGGCTGCTCACCGCGTATCACGTTCTGCAACAACGATCTCGCCATCAGCAGCACCCGCCATTGCTCGACGTCGTCCCCAATGGCGCGTTGACTCATCCAATCGCGAGCCTCCGCCCACTGGCCCAACAGGTCGGTCTGGACTCCGTCGACCACCGGCGTCGTGTTCAAGAGATCCAGGAGCAAGGCTTCGTCGCCAGCGTCGTCCATCAGGGGTCCTCTCACCACAACCAAAGCCATAACCATCAAAACTATCTTGACAGGTTACCACCGGCAGGCCATGATGAGCTGCAGTAACCGTCTAAGCATCGTTTAGGAGTTAGAATGACCACAGTGCACCACCGGGACGCGGTCGTCGACGGACACCGGCTCTTCTTCCGCGAGGCGGGGCCCACGGATGCTCCGACAATCGTTCTGCTGCATGGCTACCCCACCAGTTCGTTCATGTTCCGCGAGTTGATCCCCCGCCTGGCGGAGCGTCTGCACGTGATCGCGCCCGATCATCTGGGTTTCGGGCTGTCGGACGCGCCGGGAGTCACCGAGTTCGAGTACTCATTCGACGCGCTCGCCGAGCTGACTGCCAAGTTGCTCAGCCAGCTAGCGATCCGCAAGTACGCCATCTACGTGCAAGACTATGGTGCTCCGATCGGGTGGCGGTTGGCGCTGGCTGATCCTCAGGCGATCACCGCCGTAATCACGCAGAATGGCAACGGATACGACGAGGGTTTCGTCGCACCGTTCTGGAAATCGGTGTGGGACTACCAAGAGGACCAGAACCCGCAAACAGAGGCCGCCATTCGAGAAGCGTTGAGCCTGGACGCCATCCGCTGGCAGTACGTCCACGGTGTGGCAGACCCGAGCGTCGTGAGTCCCGACACCTGGCATCACGATCATGCCCTCGTGTCGCGACCGGGAAACGATCTGGTGCAACTCAAACTCTTTCTCGATTATGCAACCAACCCGCCGCTGTATCCCCGACTGCACGAGTACCTGCGGGCCACTCAGGTGCCGGTGCTCGCCGTATGGGGTCGAGAAGACCAGATCTTCGGTCCCGAGGGTGCGCTCGCCTTCCGCAACGACGTCAAAGATGCCGAAGTGCACCTGGTCGAAGGTGGCGGGCACTTCCTGCTGGAAAGCCACGGGGCCGAAGTCGCCGGGCTCGTTCTTGATTTCATGTCGCGAGTGGGATCACCGCGGTAGGGCACGCGTGCCAACGGATCCCACGGCCGCCCATGCGCCATTCGAGGGTCGACTGACCCCCGAGCGCCTCGGCCACGTCGGGTTGAGGCTGTCCGTCGAGGCGGTTGAACCTAGCGTTCAATGCTGCCCCGCTGCCCTATTCGACGATGCGGCGGGGCCGTTGATTGGTCGACGAAGAGGCGGGATGGCGGCAGTGCACGTCATCCCCAATAGGGCGGTTGCGGCGATGGCGTAGAAGTTCAATGCTGGCTGGAGGTGGGCGCCGATGAGGATGCTGCCGAGCAGCGGCCCGCTAATTGCGCCCAGCCGCCCGACGCTCAGCGCCGCACCGATGGCCGTTGCACGAATTCTGGTCGGATAGCGCGTCCCGATCAAGACGTTCAGAAGTACCTGAACCCCGTTCGTAGCGGCACCGGCGATCGCTATGGCGATGTACAGCAGCACGGTCGGCAGCGGAAAGCTGAGTCCGACGATACCCGCGATCGCGAGCGAAAATGCCACGAGTACAGCAACTTTGGATCCAACGTTGTCGGCGAGCTCGCCGAAGGCCAACGGCCCGAGAGCCGTCCCCACGCGGAGCACGGCGAGAAACGACAATGCCGAACCGAGCGGATAGCCGGCCGCCCGCATGAGCACCGGCAGCCAGGTGCTCAAGCCGAAGATCAGCAACAAGGAACAGTCTCTGGATTCATCCCACAGTCGGCGGGCCGAAGCGGGGTAGGACTTCTTCAGCAGGTGGGCCGCCATATGGCGGCAACGCTGCTGACACGGCACCCGACGTGGCTGGGCCCATCGGTGTGGCG
>NZ_JBEVLO010000139.1:0-29714 GCF_040509115.1 Mycobacterium sp.
CGACCGGCGGCAGGTTCCCGGCGGCCACCTCGGCCGCGACGGCAGCCTCGGCGTCGGCGACCGAGGCCTCGGAGGTGACGTCGACGGCGTGTCCGAACGCGGCCACGGCGAACTGGTTGCCGATGTCGGCGGCCACCTTGGCCGACCTCTCGCCGTCCAGGTCGAGCACCACCACGCCCCAACCTTCCCTCGCATAGCGGCGGGCGACGGCGACGCCGATGCCCTGTTCTGACGTCGCGCCAGTGACGACGGCCGCACGCGGCGTGGACATTTCATTCCCTCCTTCGTTGAGGTCGGTTGCACACCGGCGGCGACAGCACGGTCGGCTGCAGGCCGCCAGCCATCGGTGAGATCGGTGTCATCACAACGCAAGTGCCATGTCGACCCCAGCACTGGTGGTCGGCAGTTCGGACGCTGTCGACTCTCCCGCGGGGGCCGTCCCGTCGTTCGGTGCCACGATCGCGGGATCGATTCGCAGCACTGCGTAACCGGCCACCGCTCCCGCGCCGAATCCCGGCGCGAAGATCCGCATCGGCTTGTCGATGACGCCATCGTGAACGGCGTCATTGATCGCCAGCGGAATGCTTGCCGCCGAGGCATTCCCCATCCGCTCGATGTTGAAGTAGAGCTGATCTGGCGACAATCCAGCGGCGATCGCCAGATCGACCACCATGGTCTTGTTCGCCTGATGCGGAATGGTCAAGTCCACACTGTCCAGTAGCGACTCGGCAACGCCGTCGGGGTCGGGTAGGGCTCTCAGATCTCCCAGCATCTGCGTGAGATAGCGCCCAGCCAGCGTCTTCACCTCGGGACCGAAGACGGTGACGTTGTTGCCGAACGAGGGGTTGGGCCACAGGATCGAATTGACTTGGCTCACTGGACCACTGGCATACGTCTGGATGTACTCGATGTCCGGCGGCGAACCCGGTGGGGCAACACCCAGGACGATGGCCGACGCGCCGTCGCCGAAGATCATCCGCGACGGCCGGACGTTGCCGATCTTGTCGGAGAACTTCTCTGCGCACACGAGTAGGACTGGGCGCCGGACCAATTGGAGTATTCGCGTCGCCTCCGCGAGCCCATAGCTCATGCCTGCACACGCCGCGACGAGGTCGAACGACGAATGTGTCTGCCCGATCCCCAACGCACCGGAGATCCACGTGGCGACGGACGGCAGCAGTCGAGAGCTGGTGCAAGTGCACACGATGACGGCCCCGATCTGCTCCGGGCCCACCTGAGCATGGCCCAGTGCCGACACCGCGGCCTTCAATGCGAGATCCTCGAGGCTGCCGGAGGTATAGCGCCGCTGCTCGATACCGGTCTTGGTACTGATCTCCTCCGCGGACATCGGCGACCAGTTGTAGGCACTGTTCCTAATCAGATCCTCATTGGTGCACACGACATCGCCCTGCGCCGCGGCAAGGGCCTCGATACGAGGTTGCACTGGCAAGTCGTTGCGTATGTCGATGGCGGGATACGGGCGAACCGGCGCGTGCACCGTTGGCACTGCCCGACGGGCCTTCTTCGAGCTGTGCCCGGAGGCGACGCGGGACAGGAAGTGCTGCACCTCCCGGTCGCGCGGATGAAACACCACCACGTAGTCGTCGTCGCGCAACTCTCCGACAGGCGTGAGAGCCGCCTCGCCGCGGTCCCACGGGTACTGGTTGTGCAACACCATCGACCAGCGGCGTAGCGCTTCCAGCTCGGCCACCTCTTCGTTGCAGTCGATGATCTCGGCATAGCTGTACCGGCGGAAGTCCGGATCGAAGCGGTTGAGTCTCAGCGTTTGGTTGGCCGGGTTCGACAACAGATCGGTAACCGTGGGGACCACGGGCGAAAGTTTGGTCGCGTGGTTTCGGCGATGTCCGAACACGTCGAAGAGGATCTCGAAGATGCTGTCCTCGACTTCGCCGTCCCACTGGGCTGGAAGATTCGGATACGCCGACATCACCGCGGACACCTTCGTTTCACGATCTTCCCACGGTGTCAGGATGGGCACGAAGAGATCGTCACGCCGGCGCGGCACGTCGGCCCAGCGCGTCGGCTGCACGTCGTACATCGTTATCTTGAACCGGTTCGCCCAGAACAGGTTGAGCGCCATGTCTCGCATCAACTCGAACTTGCTTTGGTAGGCGCCGGTCTTGATCTGGTCAAGGATGTCGGTTCCGGTTGGCGCCTTGGAATCGAAGTCCCGCCGGACCACGGCGTCGAGCTGTTCGAGGGTGGCGAAGGTGGAGAAGTCGATGTCCGGAAAGCAATTGGACGGGAAGACGATCTTGCCATGCGTGTTGACTTCGAAGGCGTGCATTGCCGATCACCTTTTCGCTGAGACGTTTACGTGGTTGACCTGCGCGGCGACTTAGATGAGGCGTCACCGACTTCACATGTCCAGACCGCCGTTGACCCCCCAAACCTGACCGGTGATGTACCCCGAGGCGTCTGCGGCCAGGAAGTGCACCACCCGAGCCACCTCCCACGGCTGCGCCAACCGGCCCATGGGAATGGTGCCCTTGATGCGGTCCAAGACCTTGGCGGGAATGGTCTCTAGCATCTCGGTCGCCACGAATCCCGGGGTAATCGCGTTGACCGTGACCCCGATGCCGTCCTGCGGGTGGCCCGCGCGCCCCATCTGAAAACATGCCTCTCGGGCGAGAGTCTTCGTCAAGCCAAACAGCCCGGCCTTGGACGCCGCATAGTTGGCCTGACCGATCGCGCCCGTCTCGCCAATCACCGAGGAGATCATGACGATCCGGCCGCTGCCGCGTTCGAGCATGTGCGCCAATGCGGCCTGGGCAAGGAAGAACGCCCCCGACAGGTTGACTCCGATGACCTTGTTCCACTCGTCTTCGCTCATCTTGGCCACCGTCTTGTCGATGGCGATGCCCGCATTGTTGATCAGGATGTCCAGCCGACCGTGGAGGTCGATGACCTCCTTGATCGTGCGCTGGCAGTCAGACGCACTGGCCACATCGCCCTGATGCACGCTGACCTCGGAGTCGGCATGGCCGTCCGCCAACTCCGCGAGGAACTTTTGTGCCTGTTCGGCGTTCCTGCCGTACCCCGCCGCGACCGTCGCACCCTGATTGACCAAGCTCTTGCTGATCGCCGCGCCAATTCCCCGCGTGCCACCCGTCACAAAAGCCACGCGCCCACGGAGTTTCGCTCCGCGAGCCGATTCCGACCGAAGCTCGCCGATCTCGTCAACTTCGGTCATCGCCGTCATGAGCACCCCTAATCCGCGGAAAATACGTAGAGGTCATTCTCACCGAAAGAATTCAGCCCGCTCGAACCTTCCCGCTGGGCAGAATGCGGTCCGGGTGCAGGCCGTCGGCTGACGTCGCCGAGCAGAAGCTGCGATGGGTCGACGCTGCCGCGATCGGTCGCGGGTAGGCCGACCCGACCCATGATGGCGCCCGTCGGCGCATCGGACCCAACGACGTCAAACATGCTCGTGCGCAGTGGCATCCAGCGAGAATGCCGGACGGGAGACCATCTCCGACGGATTGACGTCACGGGCACACCAGGGCTGGAGGGCGTCCAGGGCATCGTCGGAAACCCGGACCGGAAGCCTTTGCCAGACCCCCCGGACACCCACTGGTGGGCCGCCCGACGGCTGCGCACGCGGACCCCTTCGACGTGTGGGCCTGCCAATCCGTTCAGTGGAAAGACGGCCGCCTGCGGTCCGTATCCCCACTACACTGTGCCAATGCCGGACGCCGATCCGTTGACAGTGACATTTCCTGGGCGAATTGCAGTGGTCAACAGAGGTGAGGCCGCTGTACGCCTGATTAGGGCAGTGCGAGAGCTGAATGCCGAGTACAACTGCGGCATAAGGACTATCGCTCTGCACACCGATGCCGAGCGGCGGGCCATGTTCGTACGCCAAGCCGACGAAGCGGTGACGCTGCACAGCAAATCCGGCGGTATCGCGTACCTCGACCACGTCGAGCTCGAACGCGCCCTGCGCGAGTCACGGGCTGATGCGGTGTGGGTTGGCTGGGGATTCGTCGCCGAGGACATCGCGTTCGCCGAACTCTGCGAGCGCATGGCTCTGACGTTCATCGGACCGACCCCCGCCGCCATGGCGGCGCTTGGCGACAAGGTCGAGGCCAAGTTGCTGGCCGAGAAGGTCAACGTTCCGCTCGCACCTTGGAGCGGTGGCCCGGTAGCGACCCGCGAGGACGCCAGGCGCCACGCGGCGGACATCGGCTATCCGCTGATCATCAAAGCCCGCAGTGGCGGCGGCGGCCGCGGTATCCGCAAGGTCTTCGCCCCCGACGAACTCGAAGTGGCACTCGAGCGAACGCAGGGCGAAGCCCAGCGATCCTTCGGCGACCCCGTGGTGTTCCTGGAGCGCCTCGTCACAGATGCGCGCCACGTCGAAGTGCAGGTCATCGCCGACAACTACGGCAACGTCTGGGCACCAGGGGTGCGCGACTGCTCCATTCAACGCCGAAACCAGAAGGTCATCGAGGAATCGAGTTCGCCTCTGCTGACCGACGAGCAGGCCGACCACCTTCGAGGCGTGTCCGCCGAGCTCGTCCGCGCCGCCGGGTACCGCGGCGCAGGCACCGTCGAGTATCTGTACCAGCCGGAACAGAAAGCCTTCACGTTCCTCGAGGTGAACACCCGACTGCAGGTCGAACACCCGATCACCGAGGCCACCACCGGCATCGATCTGGTCAAGCTACAGATCTTCGTCGCCAGCGGCGGCGCTCTCGCCGGCGACTGCCCACCCGAATTCGGCCATGCGGTCGAGGCTCGGCTCAACGCGGAAGACACCGACAACGGGTTCGCGCCAGCACCTGGCGCCGTGCGGTTGCTGAAGTTCCCGCTCGGCTCCGGCATCCGGGTCGACACCGGCATTGCCCAAGGCGACGTCATCCCCCCCGACTACGACTCGATGGTCGCCAAGATCATCGCCTGGGGCCGCGACCGTAGCGAAGCCCTCGCGCGGCTACGGACCGCCCTGCGGGAGACCACTGTCGTGATCGACGGGGGAACCACGAACAAGTCGTTCCTCCTGGAACTCCTCGACCGTGACGAGGTCGTGTCTGCCTCCGCCGACACCGGCTGGCTGGACCGCACCGACGCCGGAACCGCGACCGGCCCCACCCCGGTGGCCGACATCGCCCTCATCGCGGCTGCGGTTGACGCCTACGAGGCCGACGAAGGCATCGAACGCGCCGCCTTCCTTGGCTCGGCACGCGGAGGTCGACCCCGCGCCACGCACGCCATCGGCCGAACCGTCGAACTGAATTATCAGGGGCAGCCGTACAGCCTGACGGTCGGACAAATCGGTCCGCAGTGTTACCGACTCGAGGGCGCCGGCGGCGCGTTGGCGGTCGACGTCGAACGACTCGGGGAATTCGAGAGTCGCCTCACCCTCGGCGACCGGCGCTTCCACGTCGTCACCGTCGCCGGTCCCACTGGCTTCCTCGTCGAGGTGGACGGCATCAGCCACCGGATCAGCCAGGACGAAGCCGGCCTGGTTCGAGCCTCCTCGCCCGCCGTGGTCGTCGCCCTTCCGGTGGCCGTCGGCGACGAGGTCGAGGCGGGCGCCACTCTGGTGGTGCTGGAGAGCATGAAGATGGAAACCGCGGTGCGCGCACCGGCCGCGGGGCGCGTTCGCGAGGTATACGCCGTGGTCAACGGTCAGGTCGACGCCGGCGCTGCACTGTTGCGCTTCGACCCTCTCGGCGACACCGCGGCCACTGAAACGGCGCCGCGGGTGCAGTTCCGCGTCCAGCCGAAGCGCGAGACCGGGGATCCACGCGCGGAGGCACTGACACGGCTCGCGGCGCTGCGGGCCCTGATCGCCGGTTACGACTTCAGCGCAGGCCGGGCACGCACCCTCGTCGCGGAGTACGACGAATTCCGTGGCCGCCTGCCGCTCGACGATGCCGAACTCGTCGAGGCCGAACTGGATCTCCTTGGCACCTTCGCCGACATCTGCGAGCTGTCCCGTAACCGTCCGACGCTGGACGAAGAGAGCTCCG
The DNA here is from genome assembly GCF_040509115.1 of Mycobacterium sp. Lineage (GTDB taxonomy): Bacteria > Actinomycetota > Actinomycetes > Mycobacteriales > Mycobacteriaceae > Mycobacterium. The sequence goes on from NZ_JBEVLO010000139.1 coordinate 6,000, forward strand.
ACGAGAGCGTTCACAGCCCACGCGAGTACTTCCACTCGTTCTTGCGTTCCCTCGACGCCGAGCTGGAGGGCCTGCCAGAAGCGTTCCGCACCAAGATCGCCCGCGCGCTCCGCATCTACGACGTCGACAGCCTCGAACCCGGCCCCGAATTGGAAGAAGCTGTCTACCGACTATTCCTCGCGTTGCAGCGGTTGGAGAACGTGGTCCCCGTGATCACGGCGCGGCTCGGTCGCTGGCTCAGCGCCGAGGAAGTCGGATCCGTCTCGACGAACGACGTGGGCGAGATCCTGGAGCGGCTGATCGCAGCGACACAGGTGCGTTATCCCGTGATCGGCGACATCGCACGGAATCTGCGGTTCCGGCTGTTCGACGAGCCTCAGATCCGGACGGCACGGGAGCACGTCTACGCGCAGGTGCGCGACGGCCTGCAGTACCTTGCCGACAACCCCGACGCGCCGGATTACGCAGCACGCGTCGATGCGCTGGTCGCCACCCCGGAACTGCTGATCGACCTTCTGGCGGAACGCATTTCCAGCCCTGGCGCGCTGCTCGAGGTGATCACGCGGCAGTACTACGAGATCCGCGCACTGGAAGACGTCACTGCATTCGAGCGCGCTGGCGTGCAATTCGTCACGGGCAGCTATGAATTGGTGGGCGAGCAGCTGCACTTGGTGTCGACGGTGACCGACCGTGCTGGGTTGTCGGCCACCCTTGAAGCCGTCGACGGAATCGCCGGACCCCAACCCGCCGGCCTGGTCGTCGACATCTATCTGTCCTGGCCGGACGCGCCCACCGACGGCGATGAGCTGTCCGCGGCGCTTCGTGAAGTGCTCGCCGCACATCCGAGCGTGACCGATTGGCGGCGCGTCACGGTCACGGTGGTCGCCGGCGACGTGCACCAGGCCACCTTCCGTCCGACGGACGACGGCGCCGTGGCGGAGGACTGGTCGATCCGCGATATGCACCCACTCACCGGCCAGCGCCTGGATCTGTGGCGGCTCAAGAACTTCGACGGCACCCGCCTGCCCGCCGCTGAAGGTACCTACCTGTTCCACGTGGTCGCCAACGAGAACCCGTCCGACGAGCGCCTCGTGGCACTGGCCGAAGTACGTGACGTGACGACGCAATTGAACGAGGACGGCGAGGTGGTCGCCGTCCCGGCGATCGAGCGCACCCTCTCGGCCTGTCTCGACGGCATCCGCCGCGCGCAGGCCCGGCGGGGCAAGAAGCGGCTCGACGCCAATCGCGTCGTGCTCTACGTCTGGCCCGTGCTCGACATCCCTGCCGACCGACTGGGTGCGATTGCGCGGCGTATTGCTCCGCTGACGGTCAACGCCGGGATCGAAGACATCACGATCCTGGCAGGCATCATCGACGAGCAAACCGCGCAGCCGAGCCGCATCGCAATTCGCTTCTCCTACACTGCGGGCGCGGGCATCGTCGCGAATGTCACCGCGCCCCCCACCGAGCCGCTGCGCCCGCTCAACGAGTACACGCAGAAGGTGCAGCGCTCCCTGGCCCGCGGCACGGTGTACCCGTACGAACTGATCCCGTTGCTGATCGGTAGCACTGGCAGCTTCATCGAGTACGACTTCGACGCCGACGGTGCGTTCGTGCCCGTGGACCGCCCGTATGGGCGCAACACGGCCGGTCTCATCGTCGCCCAGGTGTCGGTGCCCACCACTCGCTACCCCGAGGGGATGACGCGGATCGCGTTGTTCGGTGACCCGACGAAAGCGCTTGGCACAGTGGCGGAAGCCGAGTGCGCGCGCGTTGTCGCGGCCATTGACCTCGCCGAGAACCTGTCGGTGCCCGTCGAGTGGTTCGCGTTGTCCTCCGGCGCCACCATTTCGATGGCGAGTGGCACCGAGAACATGGACTGGGTGTCCCGTGCGCTCCGCCGGATCATCACGTTCACCCAGAACGGTGGCGAGATCAATGTCGTCGTCGCGGGCATCAACGTGGGTGCGCAACCGTATTGGAACGCCGAGGCGACGATGCTGATGCACACCAAGGGCATTCTCGTCATGACTCCCGACAGCGCGATGGTGCTGACCGGCAAGCAGTCTCTCGATTACTCCGGCGGGGTGTCGGCGGAGGACAACTTCGGCATCGGCGGCTATGACCGCGTGATGGGACGCAACGGTCAGGCGCAGTACTGGGCACCCAACCTGCAGAGCGCATGCGACATCCTGTTCGCGCACTACGAACATGCGTATGTGGCGCCGACCGAACGCTTTCCGCGCCGGGCAGTCAGTTCCGACCCCACTGACCGCGACGTGCGGACGTTCCCGCACCACCATCCGTCAAGTGAGTTCACCACCGTCGGCGACATCTTCTCGGCAGCCACCAACAAGGATCGCAAGAAGCCGTTCGACATCCGGACGGTCATGCGTGCGGTGGTCGACCAGGATCACGCGGTACTTGAGCGGTGGGCCGACATGGCCGACGCCGATACCTCGGTGGTGTTCGATGCCCACCTGGCCGGAATCCCGGTGTGCGTCATCGGCATCGAATCGCGGGTCATCCCCCGTAAGGGGTGGGTGCCTGCCGACGGCCCGGACCAATGGACGTCAGGGACCTTGTTCCCACAGTCGTCGAAGAAGACCGCGCGGGCCATCAACGCCGCAAGCGGAAATCGACCCCTAGTGGTGCTGGCCAACCTGTCGGGCTTCGACGGTTCGCCCGAGTCGCTGCGGAACATCCAGCTCGAGAACGGCGCCGAAATCGGCCGCGCCATCGTCAATTTCGACGGGCCGATCGTGTTCTGCGTGGTCTCGCGCTATCACGGCGGCGCGTTCGTGGTGTTCTCCAATGCACTCAACGACAACATGGAAGTGCTCGCCGTCGAGGGGTCGTTCTCCTCGGTCATCGGTGGTGCCCCCGCGGCAGCGGTGGTGTTCACACGGGATGTCAACGCCCGCACCGCAGCAGACCCCGCCGTCCGCGAGGTCGAAGCGTTGCTCGCAGCGTGCACCGACGACTCGGAGAGGGCCAGCCTGCGCGTCAAGCTGGCTGCCACCCGGTCCGCCGTGCGCTCGGACAAGCTCGGTGAGGTGGCAGCGGAATTCGAAGCCGTGCACAACGTCGAACGCGCCCGCCAGGTGGGTTCGGTGCACTCGATCATTCCCGCGGCCGAATTGCGTCCGAGCATCGTCGCAGCCGTGGAGCGCGGGATGGCCCGCACGTTGGCCGCGATCGGTCACTGAGCTCGTTGGTGGTGGTCAGCGTCGGCTCGACGCGTGCCTGGGTCAGGCGCTGGGTGGTTCGGGATCGACTGCCCAGGGCCCGTGGTGGTGGCGGCCGCTTCGGACGAGTTCGGTCTGGATCCGATTCACGATTGCATCCGTCGACAGGCCGTAGCGATCGTGCAGGGTCGGCAGTGCGCCCGCCGCAAGGAACTCGTCGGGCAGTGCGATCGGAACGATGTGCCGACCAGCTCCCGCAAAGGCCAGGGTCGCGGCGATCGACTCCGCGAGCCCACCGATCACCGTGTGGTTCTCTGCGGTCACGACGAGCCGATCGGTACGCGCCGCTCGCAGGATCGCCTCTTGGTCAAGCGGTTTGACCGTTGGCACATGCAGGACGGCAACGTCGACGTGATCGCGCTCGAGGCGGGATGCGGCATCGAGGGCGCGCATGGTCATGAGCCCGGTGGAGATGATCACCACGTCGCGACCGGTGCGCAGCTCGGCGGCCCTGCCCAACTCGAAGCGATAGTCGTAGTCATCGAGAACCCTCGGCACCGCGCCACGCAGCAGCCGCATGTAGCTGGGTCCCGGCGAGGACGCCAACGCCGGTACCGCTTGCTCGATGTCGACGGCATCACACGGGTCGACGATGGTCAGCCCCGGGCAGCCACGGAGAATGGCCATGTCCTCGGTGGCCTGATGGCTGGGCCCGTAGCCCGTGGTCAAACCGGGCAAGCCGCCGACGACGTTGACGTTGAGCCCCGGCTCGGAGATGTCAAGGCAGAGAAAGTCGTATGCACGCCGGGTGGCGAACACCGAGTAGGTAGAGGCAAAGGGCACCAACCCCACCTCGGCCATGCCGGCGGCGGCTCCGAGTAGAGCCTGCTCCGCCATGCCGATCTGAAAGAAGCGTTCGGGATGAGCTTCGCGAAAGACGTGCATGTCAGTGTATTTGGCGAGGTCTGCCGACAAGCCCACGATTTCGGGCCGCTCCTCACCGAGTTGTGCCAGCGCGTGTCCGAAGGGCGCGCTGGTGGTGGGCTGACCCGGGTCGGCGAACGAGGCGATCATCGCCGAGGTGGTGAGCTTCTTGCGTGGCGCTGCGGTGGTCATCGGCGTTGCCCCTCCTTCAATTGGTCACGGGCGATCTGCCATTCGTGTTCTTCGACACGCATGAAGTGCGCCTTCTCCCGATTCTCCAGCGTGGGCGCCCCCCGCCCCACGCGAGTGTCACAGATCAGCACCTTGGGTGAGCCGCGGTGTTCGGCCAGTTCATCGAACGCGGCCACCAGGGCTCGAATGTCATTGCCGTCTACCCGCAGGGCGTACCAGCCGAACGCTCGCCACTTGTCGGTGATGGGCTCAGTGCTCAGCACCAGTTCGGTTGCGCCGTCTGCCTGTAGGGCATTGACGTCGACTATTGCGGTCACGTTGTCCAACCCGTGGTGGGCCGCGACCAGCGCGGCCTCCCAAGTGGAGCCCTCGTCGAGCTCACCGTCGGAGAGGAGGTTGAAGACCCGCGCCGGGTTGCCCAGGTGCCGCAGTCCCAGCGCCATGCCGTTGGCGACACCCAGCCCGTGTCCCAATGAGCCGCCGGATATCTCCATTCCTGGTGTGTAGGAGGCCATTCCCGACATGGGCAGTCGTGATTCGTCTGATCCGTAGGTCTGAAGTTCCCCCTCCTCGATGACGCCGGATTCCGCCAGCGCGGCGTAGAGGGCGATCGCGTAATGGCCAATCGAGAGAAGGAACCGGTCCCGCTCGGGCCAGTGTGGCTCTGCGGGCCGGAACCGCAACTGGTCGCAGTACGCCACGGCCAGGACGTCGGCGACACCAAGCGCCTGCCCGATGTAGCCCTGCCCCTGCACCTCCCCCATGTCCAGTGCATGGCTTCGGATCCGGTAGGCCGCGTCTTGCAACCGGGTGACGCGCTCGATCTGCTGGTCGGTGGTGACGGATGTCATGACGTGTGCACCCCTTTGTCGCTCACTTCGCCGTCTCGGATTCCGTCCGGTGCGCCCACGACGCAGCTTCCGGAACGATGCGCTTGCCCAACTCCCGCTCGCGAATGATCTCCCTCTCGATGAGCTCCACCTCCTGCCGCTCGACCGCGCCCCAGGTTTCCTTGGTCATCGTGGCGGCGATGAGGCCAAGCAGGCCGTAACCACTGAACAGCAAGGCAGGACCGATCCAGCCGGTGCGGCTGTAAAGAGCCGTGGCCACCAGCGGCGTGAAGCCCGAGACCACCGCCGAGAGCTGATAGGCCAGCGAGGCGCCACTGGTGCGAGTCTTGGCTGAGAACAGCTCGGAGAACCAGGCACCCTGTACCCCGGCGAGCGAATTCTGGCAGACGGCGTAGCTGATGACGAAGGCGACGACGATCGCCAGTGACGCACCGGTGTTGACGGTCAGGAACAGCGGAATGCCCCACAACACCGTGACGATGGTGCCGAAGACATACACCGGCCGACGTCCGATTCGGTCGGTCAGCCCACCCCAGAAGACCGTCGCGAAGATTCCGATCGCGGCCGCCAGCATGAGAGCGGTCAAGGTGGTGGCGCGCTCGGCCAGCTCTTCCCTGGTCAGATAGGAGAGCATGAACGTCACGGCTACGGCGTAACCGGCAGTTTCGGCAACGCGCAGGCAGAACGCTCGCAGTACGTTGCGCCAGTCGTCGCGCAGCACCTCGAAGATCGGGTTCGCGGAGAGCTGGCCGTCCTCCTTGAGTTCCTCGAACTCCGGCGACTCGTCGATCTTGAGCCGGATTGCAATGCCAACGACGATCAGCACCGCACTGAGCAGGAACGGCACCCGCCAGGCCCATTGCTCACCAAGTGGCACGCTGACCAGAAAGGCCAAATTGGCCAAGAGTAGGCCCACCGGAAAACCCGCCTGGGTAATGCCCGTGAAGAGGCCACGTTTGCGCCACGGGGCATGTTCGAAGACCATGAGGATCGCGCCGCCCCATTCCGCGCCGAATGCAAGGCCCTGAACGACGCGTACGACCACGAGCAGGATCGGTGCCCAGATGCCGACCATGTCGTAGGTGGGCAGCATGCCGATCAGCACGGTGGCGAAGCCCATCAGGAAGAGTGAGCCGACCAGCACGGGCTTGCGGCCGATCCTGTCGCCCAGATATCCGCCGATGATGCCGCCCAGGGGCCGCACGGCGAAACCGATGCCCAGGGTGGCGAACGACAGCAGCGTGCCGGACAGCGGGTCGGACGCCGGGAAGAACACCGTGTTGAAGTACAAGGCCGCAGCCGTGCCAAAACCGATGAAGTCGTACGTTTCGATCGTTGCGCCGACCGAGCAGCCGATCGCGACCCGCTTCTTCTCCGGTGTGCCCTCGATGGGATGCCAGTGAGCCGTCCCCTCCAGGCTGGGTTCGGGTTGTGGAGGCCTTTGCTCACTCATGCTGATCTCCTGCGTAGCTCCGTTGGCGGGCGCCACCGTCCGAGTACGGATGCCTACCGTACGGCTCGTCTGCGATCAAGATTTCCCCGAGGCGTGAGGGGTGTCAATCCTCGTCCTGCTGGCCGGAAGTGCGGCAGGCCTTGGACCGAATCACACTGTTGTGTAACGCATTACGGATACCGATCAACGATCGGACGACCGCATGAAGTGGTCGATCTCGCCTATGGCGGCCGGGTCGACGAGAACGGTGTAATGGTCGACGTCCAGGTTGACCACCGTTGCGACGCCGAAATCAGCCGCAAAGCGCTCGGCGTCTGCGGCCGAGACCACGAGCCCACCATTGCTCCCCAACGGCGTCGTCGCACGGATCAGCAACGTCGGACAGCGGATCCGCGACCATAGCGCGTACACGTCGTGCTCGGCGGCGTCGGCCGCATCCTCTTGCACCGCGGACAGGCTCGTCCGACACTGGACGGTCGCACCTGGGCCCGGGGCCAGCTCCCACTCGATGTACCTGTCCCAGAACGTGTTCCACGGCGCGATGAGGCCCGAGTCGCGAACGTGGGATACCGCCGCCGCTGACGAAGGATACGTCCGCCCCAACCGGCTGACAGACTGTGCGATGGCAACCAGGGCACTTGGCTCGGGAACACCGAGAGCATCGATGAGAACGAGTGCGTGGCAGCGCTCGGGGTAGCTCGCAGCGAGCTCCATGCCGATGAATCCGCCCATCGAATGACCGACCAGTCCGAACGAGGCTTCCCCGAAGAACTCGCCGATCGCCAGCAGATCGAGAATGTGACTGTGCCAGCCATACGTGCCGGGCGGGGTGATTTCACTGTGCCCCCGACCCCGCAGGTCCATGGTCACGGTGTGGTGACCTGCTGCCACGAGTGCGGGCACCAGTCGATCGAATGACCGACAGTTTGCCGACAGACCATGGACGCACAGCACCAGGCTGCCGAGCGGATCACCGTTCGACTCGACGTGAACGACGCCGGATGCCAACGGGATCCGAGTGACGGTACTCAAGCGCCGGCCCCCATGCCGGACGGATCGGGGCCGTGACCGGAAGACACGTTCCCCGCTTCCATTGAACGAACTCGAGCCGGCGCTAGGTGCTGATATAGGTTCCGGGGGCATCGCAGACCACCGGGTAGGCGTCGCTGCCCGTCGGCGGAGGATCGACGAGGTCGCCCGCGTGCGTGGCGGACCACGTGGCCCAATCTTCCCACCACGAGCCCTCGTGACGAGTTGCGCCGCGCCGCCACTCATCTGGGTCGGCGGGGACCTCGTCAGCGGCCAGGTACCAGTTCTTCGGGCCGGGCGGATTCACGATCCCGGCGATGTGGCCACCACTGCTCAGAACGAAGCGCGCGGGTCCCGACACCAGCTGGGTCGTTGCGTAACCCGAGCGCCAAGGCACGATGTGGTCGTTCTCGGCGCTGACGACATAGACGTTGTGTTTGATGTCGCCGAGTTCGATGTGCCTGCCCGCCAATTCCAGCTCGCCCCGTACGACGCTGTTCTCCACGTAGAACTTTCGCAGATAGAAGCTGTGCATCGCCGCTGGCATGCGGGTGTTGTCGGCATTCCAGGCCAGGATGTCGAACGCCGGCGGACTCTGTCCGAGCAGCCAGTTCGACACCACGTAGTTGAAGATCAGATCGTTGGCACGGAGGGCGTCGAAGGTACCCGCCATCGAAACCCCGTCGAGGTAACCGGTCTGAGACATCTTGTGCTCAAGGCGCGCAACCGACTTCGCGTCGGTGAAGACCCTCAGTTCGCCGGGATCGGAATAGTCGAGCATCGTGTTGAGCAATGTCACGGCGCCAAGGCGCTCATCACCGGATGACGCAAGATAGGCGGCCGTTATCGCGGTGAGCGCACCCCCCAGGCACAGGCCCACGATGTCGACGGTGTCGCTACCGGTGATGTCGGAGATGACGTCGAGCGCCTGCTTCGGTCCGTTGAGGAGGTAATCGTCCATCTTGACGCCTGACATCTCTGCGGTGGCGTTGCGATAGCTGATTGCGAAGACGGTGCGGTTGTGCTGGACGGCCCATTCGATGAAGCTGCGCTTGGGCGCCAGATCCATCACGTAGTACTTGTTGATCCACGGCGGACTGCACAGCAGCGGCGCGGCGTGAACCTTCTCGGTCTGCGGCTCGTACTGGATCAGCTCGATGAGATCGTTGCGATAGACCACCTTTCCCGGTGTGGCAGCGGTGTTCTCGCCGAAGACGAAGGGTGACGTGTCGACCTGTCGTGGACGACCGCCATTGGTGCGCAAATCGTCCACGAAATTGCGGGCACCCATTACCAGGCTGCGCCCGCCGGTTTCGAAGGCTCGTTTGAGTGCTGCGGGATTGGTCGGCAGGAAATTCGTCGGAGCCAAGGCGTCCAGGCTGAGCTTCGCCAGCATGTGCGCCTTCTTGGCCGTCATGGGGTTGGCGCCCGGCGGATCGATCAGCTCGAGCACCGACCTACTGGTCGCCGCGTGCACCAGCCGAAGCGCGACGAAGAACGGGTTGCCGGTCCACGCCGGATCGCTGAATCGCCGGTCCTTGGGGTCGAGGCCCGGAGGGACGGTCTTGCCATCGCCGAGCCACTGGGTCAACGTTCTGGGCGGCACCTGGGCCAATGCCACTGCCAGGTGCATCGCCACATTGGCCAGGTGCAGGGGGTTGCCTGCGGCTTGGCGGACGACGCTGACCAACGCGTCCCCGAGTCGAGCCACGTCGTCGGGATGAGACAGCGCGTTCGATTCCGGGGCCAGGACGTCGGCCGCCCGCAGAGCGACATCCCACGAAGTCTCTGTCATTGGCCCATCATGGGCGCCCGAACAGGCGAGCGGAGAAAACTTCCACTGCTCGGAAACCGGTCCTAAGCCGAAGGCACGGCCTTCCGACCAGCGGGATCGTTGCGACAGCACACCTCCGACGCGATCAACGGACCTACCATTTGGGAGATCTCCAGGGACAACGGCAGACGGGTCGGGCGTTTGAGCTACCACATGGTGACATCAGCGGACGGGACGCGCCTGCGCTCGTGGAGCAACGAGGGCCACGGAGTTCCCGTTGTGATCTGCAACGGACTCGGCACGCCGCACGAGGCCTGGCCGGCCATCAACGAGCGGACCGAGAGCTTCCAAGTAGTGACGTGGGACCACCGCGGACTCGGCGGATCGGAGCGGCCCAGCGACGAGTCGCGAATCACCGTCGCAGATCACACCGACGACTTCATGGCGGTGATGGACTTCTACGGTTTGGACCGGGCCATGGTCATCGGCTGGTCGGTGGGCGTGAACATTGCGTTCGAGGGCGTCGTGCGGGACCAAGGACGGATCGCGGGCGTGCTCGCGGTCGCCGGGGTTCCAGGTGGGACGTTCGAGGCCCTCTTGCACCCCCTTCCTCGCGCTCTTCGCCCCCGCGCGGGCAAGGTTGGTGCGCACCTGATGCGGTACCTCGGCCCGGTCCTCAATCGACTGGGCGACGGATTGCCCGGCTCCCCCGATGGCCGGTTCAACCCGCGCGGCCTGGGCACCCTCGGTCCCGACCTGGCTCACGCGAATACCTTGTTGCGCGTGCTCAAGTCATTCGCCGACCATGACTGGCCCTGGTATTCCCGCCTCGCTCGCGCGGTTGGCGACCACCCGGCGATGGATCTCGCCGAGGTCGACGTCCCGGTGACCTACCTGGCCGGCACGTGGGACGCGATCACCTCGGCGGAAAGGATGCGGGCCGCCAGCGGCCGGACACCAGACAGCCAATACGTCGAGCTACCTGCCACTCACTTCGTACCGCTTCAGTTTCCCGACCGCGTGCTGGCGGAGCTGAACAGCCTCGTTGAGCGCGCCGAGATCTAGCCGACGGGTGCATCAACCATCTCGGCGGCCTCTGCCACCGTGGCCGGCCTGCCCACCAGCTTCGACGGCGACGATTCGACAGGCCCCCGAGCTTCGACAGGCCCCGAGATTCGCCTGCGACCCTGGTTCCGATCAGCGGGAAACAACGGTCCGCGACGGCCGCGACGGCCGACCATGGGACGACGAACCATGGACGGGTGGTGTCGGCCAACGAGAAGGAGCTTCGACGATGGCGCGAGTGGCATGCCAATACGAGAACGATCCGGGCGCGCAAGACACCGGTGAGCACAGAGCCAGCCCAGCGAAGCCTGTCGGCTAGGGATGCCATCTCACGTCCCGTCGCCCACCATGGGTCCGCGCGCCACCTTCGCCCTCAAAAACGGAGCCTTGATGGCTTACCGGGACACGGCATCGTCCGTCAATCCGCCACTGATGCTGCTGCACGGTGTCGGCATGACGGCCGACCTCAACTGGGGAGCGGCCTACCCGGCCTTGTGCGAACGATTCCGAGTCGTGGCACCGGACCTCCCAGGCCATGGCCGCGGTATCCGTCCATGGACCAAGTTTGGGATCGAAGAGTGCGCGGACCACATCATGACCTTGGCTGATCATCTCCGCATCGACAAGTTCATCTCCTGCGGCTATTCCATGGGAAGCCTTGTCGCACAGCAGCTCTGGCGAAGATACCCCGACCGGGTAAGCGGACTGGTTCTCGGTGCCGCTTCGCGCAACTTCCTCGGATCCGCGGTCGAACGCATGGCGGCGTCACTATCACCGGTCGTCGCCGCCGCCGCCCAACTGAACCCCTTTCTTCGAGTGCTGGGGGCGGACGCCTTCGGCGGCCTTGGCTACCTCAACGACCTCGATGCCGAGAGCCGCGCCTACGTCCACGACGAGATGAGCCTGACGAGCATGGCGACCGTAGCTGCCGCGGTCGCAGCCGTCGGCGAGTTCACGTCGCACCAATGGATCGGCGATGTCGACGTGCCGGTGTGCGTTCTAGTGACGACGAGGGACTCGGTGGTGCCAACCAGTCGGCAGCTGAAACTCGCCGAGGCGCTTCCCCACGCCACGGTGATCATGGTCGATGGCGATCACGGCGTCTTCATCGCCGCGCCGAAGCTGTTCGCCGAAAAACTCTTGCAAGCATGTCAGGCGGTGAATCGTCCCTGAGGTCGATCACCCGAGAGTGGCAACGTGCCGAGCCCAATGGACGAACGCACGCGATCTGCGCTTTCTCCCAAAACGATGAGGAGGCGTGAGAGCATCGCAGACGACGTCCAGAACCCAGACCCTGCTATGGCGACATCTCCAGTTCAATCACATTGAGGTGATATCCGTGGCGGGAAATTCGATCGAACCTGGTCAGTCGGTGACGAGCAGGGTGTCCGCGATACTGCTCACCTTCACTGATTGCGAAGATCGGTCACTAACCGAGATTGCCCGGTTGGCGGGACTGCCCGTCTCCACGGCGCACCGCCTCGCGGTGGAGCTCGCCAGCCGAAGGCTGTTGGAGCGTGACGACAATGGCCACTACCGCGTTGGGACGCCGTTGCGCGCCATCGGAATGTCTGAATGGGGGCCTCCGACGCTCGCCGAACGCGCATCATGCGTCCTGGACGACCTGTCCACGGCCATTCATCGTCCCGCCCGCTTGGGCGTTCTGTCGGGCAGCGACGTCAGATACGTGGAGAAGCGACCTCACTATCCGGTGACGAGTTTCGACGTCGCAGCGACGCTGCCCGCTCATGCGACCGCCGTCGGCAAGGTCTTGCTCGCGTTCTCCCCCACCCGCGTTGCCGACGGCCTCATCGCCAAGGGCCTCACCCAGTTCACCCGTCACACCGTCGTGTCGCCGGAGAAGTTCCGCCACAGTCTGAGCACCGTGCGCCAGTCACACGTCGCCGTGGCATCCGACGAACTCGAACCCGGAAACCATTGCATTGCGATGCCGGTGTTCGCCGACGGCAGGATTCTTGCAGCCATGGAGGTGCAGGTCGCAAATCCAAAGGACGACCTGGCCCGAGTGGCCCCCGCGCTCGCCGTGGCGTGTGGAGGTCTGTCGCGTGAACTCAGCGGCACCCCCAAGTGAGACCGACCCTGTTGGCAGCGTCGGCGCTACTTCAGGCGATCCTTTACTGCCCCGAGATAGGCCTGCGACGTCTCCCGCATGAGGTCCGCCTGGGTTGACACCAGTGTCTCAACCCAGTCCACCTTGAGCTCCTTGGCAGTCTCCTCCTCGAGTTTGAGCACACCGTTGAGCATCTTCTCGTACGCCTCCAACCAGACCAAGCCGTTCTCCTTGCTCAGCGCAAGCACCCGGTCGCTCGTCTCCTTGACGCGCTGTGCGGCCGCTTCGATGTCAGCGGTGAAATTCTCCGTCTGAGTCATTCTCATACTCCTTCGTAGGTCCTCAAAGCGTCGTGATGAATGCGCAAATCGGAGTCTGGCACCTCGCCGGGAGTCGACGGTAGAGCCCCGCGCGAAAGTTCCATCCAGCAAGAAGTCGTGGCCCCGGGGCGGCTCGCCCGTCCACGATGGAGTTACCCGAAAGTCGATGTGAAGGGCCCGATGCACACACCCCATTCGACGAACGACTATGCGTGCCCCGATGACGACTATGCGCGCTCCGATGACGAACACGTGGCTACCCGACCACGTCGCATGTGGCCGTCCCGGTTGGCTGCCGCCCGTCGACCGCCCACCGATGATCGCAGCCTCGGCCGCTCTGATTCGAGCAATCCGCGGCAGCGGGTCACCGAAGCGGCCTAGGGTGCAGAGACGCGACTCTCCGCCATTGCCAGCCGCTTTCGTCGCCAGCCTGGCTGTGGCTGGGAATCTCGTCACGAAGGAATGAGGAGTGCGACGTGGCGGGAAATTCGACTGATCCCGGGCGGTCAGTGACCAGCAAGGTCACCGCCATCCTGATGGCGTTCGCCGATGACGGCGTACACACCTTGACCGACATCGCCCGATTCGCAAACCTGCCCACCTCCACTGCGCACCGCCTGGCCTCGGAGCTGGTCGCCTGGCGGCTCTTGGAGCGAACAGACGAGCGCAGCTATCGAATCGCCTTGCCGCTGCGCATGATTACCGGAGAGCACTCCGAGTCCGAAGCTTGCTCGTACACACTGACGGTGATCCGGGCACTGCCGGTACTCGACGAGTTATCCCGAGTCGCTCAAGTCGACGTGCGACTGGGCCTGTTGCGCGGAGTTGACGTTCTCACACTTCAATTGCGGGGACGCCACATCCCAGGGCGCATGAGGGCCGAGTCGCTGCTACACCGGGTCGTACCCGCACATGCGGCCGCCTCGGGCAAGGCCCTGCTTGCCTTCTCGCCACCCGAGGTCGTACAACGAGTCATTGCAGGGGGATTGACCGCCTACTCCCCTCAGACCATCACGTCGGGGGACGTCCTGCGCCAGAAACTCTCCCTCATCAGGCTGACGCAGCTCGCAACGTCGCGCAATGAATTCGAGCGCGGCCAAACGGCAATTGCGATGCCGGTCTTCTACGCCAGGGGTCGCGTCGCGGCCGCGATCGAACTCACCGTCGACGGCACGAACTACGACCTCAAGCCGGCCAGCAGCGCACTCACCGTGGCGTGCCGCAGCCTGTCACGCCAACTCGCCACCGAACTGCACGCCGTTGGCGGTTTGGAGCCTGAGGTCGGATACCGCCATGCCGTCTCGGCAGCGCAATAGCAGGCGCCGTCCACCTGGACCCGCCGTCAGTGATCAGCCCTCGGAGTAAGCCCGCACTCGCTGGGCGATTGGCCTCCAGTGCTCGTGAAGTGCGGCGCGCCCCATGAAGAGACCGAGATGGCCCGCGTCCACCAGTTCGCGCGAGATGTGCTCGGCGGGAGTCGACACCAGATCCGCGAGGGACCAGACCTGTTCGGCAGGCGTGATGTGATCCTTCGTGCCCGCCAGCAGAAAGATCGGACAGGTGATCGCCGACAAGTCGACAGTCGCGCCGTCGACGACGAGGACGCCGCGCGCAAGTTCGTTGTGAATGAACAGGTGCTCGATGATCCAGAGGTAGAAGGGACCGGCAAGGTCCTGAGTCCATTCGAACCAGTTGGTGAAGTCGATGTGCCGTGTGACGTAGTCGGGGTCGTGAATGTGGGCGAACAGGCTCATCAGACGCTCGAACTCGGCTCCCGGTTCCAGAAGTTTGAATCCGCGCAGCTGGCTCTTCCCGAGTTGCCTTCCACCGCCGGCCGCTACGAGCGCTCGGTAGAGGGCGATCTCATCGCGATGGGCCAGCAATCGAGTCCATTCCTGAATTCCCGACCGGCCGACGTGGGTGTCGACGGGTGCGCCGCCGATCGTCAGCGTGTTGACCTGCTCCGGGTGCAGGCTGGCGTAAATCACTGCGAGCCAACCTCCTTGACAGTCACCCATGAGATTCACCCGCCCGCCGAGCAGATGCACCGCCTCCTCCACCACCAGGACGTAGTCCTCGATCGAAGAGTGAGCAGTCTCGGCGGTCACTGGCAACCAGTCGACCGCAAACAGGTTGTCCAATCCAGCGTCACGCAATGTGGTCATCTGACTCTGGTCTCGCCCGTAATCGACGATCGAGGCCGCGTGACCGGCTTGCGGAGGGAGCACCAGGGTGGATACCGACGCCGTGGCCGATGGCACCGAATAGTCCAGTAATCGCGCCACGGGCCACGCCCGAATCTCGCGTGGATCGTTTGCCCACGTTGGCTTCTCGCGAAGTGT
Source organism: Mycobacterium sp. (assembly GCF_040509115.1). Classification (GTDB taxonomy): domain Bacteria; phylum Actinomycetota; class Actinomycetes; order Mycobacteriales; family Mycobacteriaceae; genus Mycobacterium. The sequence goes on from NZ_JBEVLO010000139.1 coordinate 21,209, forward strand.
GGCGACACGCGCGAACTCGGCAAGGTCTTCGGCCACCCCGAGTGGCGATCTCTTCCTCGCGACCGCCTGAGTGGCGTACTCGGCGGTACTGGCGACCGCAGTCACCCACGCCTCGAGCGGGGTCCATGCGAACTGGGCGGAAATCTTGGTTGGCAGTGCCTCAGGCACGTAGCGCCCTTCCCATCACGAAACAGACGAACACCGGCCTTCTGGCGACGGTGGGACGAACCCGGTCGACGAATACGCCGGTGTTCGTGTCGAAAATGGTGCTACTTCAGTAGATCGCGAGCGGCGTTCGCGTAGGTGGTGGTCACCTCGCTGACGATGGACGCCTGTGACCTCGCCAGCGCCGAGACCCATTCCACCTTGGTGGAGTCGGCGGCCTTCTGACCGAAATCCAGCACGGTGTTCACCGCCTGCTCATACGTGTCGAGTGAAACTGCCCCGGTCTGCTTCGCAGCCGCCATCAGCTTGTCATTCAAGCCACGGATCCGATCGGCAGTGGCGTCGAGATCGACGTCGAACGGGGCGGCGAAATTGGTCTTCGTGTTGGGCGTGGTCATTTACGTCCTCCGTCATGGTTGATTCGGTGGCCCCTACGACCACGTCATTAGCTACGTTAGCACTGTTTCTGCTAATTCTGCTACCCATGGCCCGGCCGGAGACGGCCGCCAGTGGACCACCCTCGGATGTTCACCCGAAATCCGTTGACTTGGTTGACTCTTACTCCGTCTCGCGGTTCCCGGAGGTGCGACGCACCCGGTTGGCGTCGACGAAACTGCGGTGGATCTCCGCCATGGCTCGGCGCTGGGCGGCGGTGAGTTCGGGTGCGGCCGCGATCGCCCTGGCAAGTTCCGAATGGTTGGCCTCACCGCCCGTGTTCTCCGGCTCGACGAATCCGGCGCGGCGGTACAAGTCCTCGACCGACAGATCCAGCGAGGTGGCCAACGCTTCGACCACGGCCTCGGATGGTGCCCGCAGCCCGCGTTCGATCTGGGACAGGTACGGATTGGAAATGCCGACGGACTTGGCCAGTTGGCGCATGGGCAGCGCAGCAAGCTCCCGCTGTTCCCGGATGATCGCGCCGAGCAGGCTCTGCGGCTTGTCTTGCTGCACGTGATGAGAGTAGCGCTGCGCAATCGAACCTGGGCCGATGCGGTCGGTATGGCGCCTAGCGCTATCCGGTGCGCCTGTCGCGGCCGGCGATTCCAGAGGCGGGGCCCATTCAGCGGAAGCCAATCCTGGGGATGTTGCCATCGGCGGACGCAGGCGGCACGGTGACATGATGAGTCAGGTGCGCATCGCGGTGGCCGGTGCGGGTCCGAGCGGAGCGCGTCACACCGAAGAGGTCGACGCCAGCGAATCCGCGGTGCTCGCCGCCATCGTGGACCCGAGTCCGAGCGGCACCGAACTAGCGGCGAAATATGGCGTCCCCCAGTATCCGTCGCTGACCGAGTTGATCGCGACCGACAAACCTGACGGAATCATCTTGGCCACACCGAGCCGAATGCACGTTGACGGTGGCTTGCAGTGCGTCGCGGCAGGGGTGCCGGTACTCGTCGACAAACCCATCGGGCACAACGTAATAGCCGCTACCCGCCTCGTTAAGGCCGGGGAGAGGGCGCGGGTTCCCGTGCTCACCGGCCACCATCGCAATTACGCCCCGATCATGACCGAGGCCCGCGAAATCATCCGGAGCGGCGTTCTGGGAACGGTCATCGGCGTCTCGGGCACCGCCATGTTCTACAAACCCGACGAATACTTCGACGTGGGCGGTCGGTGGCGACGCGAACCCGGAAGCGGACCCATCCTGCTCGACTTCACCCACGAGATCAACAACGTGCTGTCCCTGATCGGCGACATCGCCACGGTGATGGCGGCGACGTCGAACCCGACGAGGGGGTTCCCCGCCGAAGACACGTCGGCCATGATCTTCTACTTCGCCAACGGTGCGCTTGGCACCTTCCTGCTGTTGGATGCCGCAGCTTCGGCGCACAGCTGGGAGCACCAGCCCGCCCGGCAGGACGCCGGCCCTTCCATTGGTTCAGACGAGGATGCCTATCACATCGTCGGCACCCAAGCCTCGCTCTCGATGCCCACGATGCGGGTGAGCACGTACGAGGGTTCCCCTTCTTCGTCTCAACCGCTCACCACGTCGCGCCACGGGATGGAACTCAGCCATCCGTTGACCATCCAGATGACGCACTTCGCCGACGTCATCCGCGGTGACGCCCACCCGTTGTGTAGCGGCCGAGACGGACTCAAGACGTTGCAGGTGGTGGAGGCGATCGTTGAGTCCGCCCGGATCGGCCGGCCGGTGGACATCGCCAATTGAGGGATGCCACGCCGAGCCCACCGCAGGCGATCGGGCCAGAACGTGCGCGGGGCGCTACCGCCGCGAGTTGAGGCCAAGCGGCGCGGCGAGTGCGGTCAGCACGGGGAGCAGGTCGTCGGACTCGACCACCTGGATGGCGACGTGGTCGGCGCCAGCGGCGGCATGGGCTTGTAACCGCAGCGCGATTTGCGCAGCGGTGCCGTATGCGATGACCGAGTCGACCAGCCTGTCGCTGCCGGGCTTGGTGATGTCCTCGTCGCTGAACCCCAGTCGTTTCCAGCTGTTGAGGTAGTTGTCGAGATTGAGGTAGAGCTCGATCGCCTTGCGCCCCCGCGCGCGAGCGGCCTCGACGTCGGTCGACAGCACGACCTTGTTCTCGGGCGCCAGGAACGCCGTGGGACCCAGAAGTTCGCGGGCGTGGGCGGTGTGCTCGGGCGTCGTGAGATATGGGTGCGCGCCCGCGCCGCGGCTGGCCGACAGCTTGAGCACCCTGTCGCCGAGCGCGGCGAGGATTCGGCGGTTCGTCGGCACGCCGTATTCGTCGAGTTGGTCGAGATACTTCGCCAGCGCGTCGTAGGGCTTCTCCCACCCGGTGACGATCTCGCGGTGACCCGCACCGATGCCCAGCAGGAATCGTCCAGGGTACTTCTGCTCGACGCGATGAAAGGCCTCGGCGACCGGCCCGGCCGGCGAGTTCCAGATGTTGATGATGCCGGTGGCAGCCCTCAACGTACTGGTCTGGTCGAAGATCGGATCCACCCAGCTCAGGTCGCTCGGTGCCATGCTGTGCACCCACACTGCGCCGTAGCCGAGCCTTTCGATCTCGACGGCGACTTCGGCGGAGACGGGATTCCCCGTCCACGCGCCGTACTGGCCGAGGTCGGGCTTGGCGGCTACCTCGTTCGATGTCATCGGCGTCCCTTCATCGGAATTGATATCGCTCGCTATTATATTGTGCACTAGACAATGAGGCGCGAGACAGCGGGGAGACGTCGTGACACGTAGCGGGCAGAAGCGGGAAGTGGGAGCGCAACTGTCCTTCGCGCTCTACGGTGCCGCGAATCGGATGATCCGCATGCACAAACCGCTCCTCGACCCAATCGGCCTGACCTTTCCCCAGTACCTGGTGATGGTCGAATTGTTCAGTGGGACACCGCGCACGGTGGGAGAGCTAGGCAGCAAACTCGGCATGGACACCGGCACGATCACCCCGCTGCTGAAGCGGTTGGAGAAGGCGGGGTTCATCACCCGTCGGCGCGACGCCGCCGACGAGCGACGTGTACTCGTCGACCTCACCGACGCCGGTGAGGAACTGCGGCACCCGGTATGGGCGGTGCCCGACCAGATCAAGAGCGCCTGTCAGCTCACCAACGACGGCATGGCAGCGTTGCGCGACACCCTCGACGATCTCGCCAGGCCCGCCAGGGGCGACCGGTAGGGCCTGCCGGTGACAGCCCTCATCCCGCCACGAAATCGTGGGGGTTGAGCACGTACTTCGTCGCGGCTCCGGAATCGAACTCCGCATGCTCACGCGGTGCCCTTACCCGGCGCAGTCGGATCCCACTGCTACCAGACCTGCGATCATGGATGAACCCCTTACGAACTGAGCTGCAGCACTTGACTATTGAAGTGTTCTTCCACAACCATCAGCGTGGGCGTTCTGCTCCGCGATGCGCTCACCCCTTGCCCACGAGCGGGTGCCGACGGCCGTCCAGAATCAGGCTAGCCCGCGTCCGCTACCCAGGAAGCTCGATAGGAGTCCAGTGCCGGAAATGATGCCCCAGGTCGACGATGCAGAGCTCTTCATGAGCAACACGTTGGTCATCCGTCCAGAATGGCGCTCTGCCTACTTGCGGGAGTTGATGACCGTGCTACCTCAGGCGAGAGCGCTCGACGGGTGTCAGCTCTTAGAGGTTGGCGAGATCGTCGATACCCCAGGCACGTTCGTACTCACCGAGCGCTGGCGAAGCGGCCTCGAGTACGTCAACGAGTACCTCGCCCTGCCCTTCTATCAGAACTATCTCAAACGCACCGAGGACATGTATGCCGGCCCGCGCAAGGTCGTGGTGTTGTCATCGATCGGCACGACGCACTGATTCTGCAGTCGCCCGTTCGAGACGCAGGGGCGGCCGCCGACCGGGCGCCCAAGCCCGACCATGGCGGCAATTGCCGCTACTTCACGTAATCGACGTCGCCGTCAGCCCGCCACGAAACCGTGGGGGTTGAGCACGTACTTCGTCGCGGCTCCGGAATCGAACTCCGCATAACCACGCGGAGCGTCCTCCAGAGGAATCGCCTTGGCATTGACCGCCTTTGCGATCTGCACCTTGTCGTGCAGGATCGCCATCATCAGCTGGCGGTTGTACTTCATCACCGGACACTGCCCGGTGGTGAACGACAGCGACTTCGCCCAACCCGTGCCGAAACTCATCGACAGGGAGCCGACCTTGGCCGCCTCGTCGACGGCACCGGGGTCCCCCGTCACGTAGAGACCGGGTATGCCGATCGCACCGCCTGCCCCGGTGATGTCCATCAGGGAGTTGAGCACCGTGGCGGGGGCCTCCGATGCCTGTGCACCGTGTCCCTGTCCGCGCGCCTCGAACCCGACGGCGTCGATCGCGGCATCCACCTCCGGCACACCGAGCAACTCGTCGAGCTGGTCGACGATGCTCGCATCACCGACGTCGATGGTCTCGCAGCCGAAACTGCGCGCCTGCGCCAGACGTTCGCCGTTGAGGTCACCGACGATCACCACGGCCGCGCCCAGCAGCTGCGCCGAGACCGCGGCTGCCAGTCCAACGGGACCCGCTCCGGCGACGTAGACGGTGGACCCAACACCCACGCCAGCCGTCACCGCCCCATGGAATCCCGTCGGGAAGATGTCCGAGAGCATGGTCAGGTCCATGATCTTGGCCAACGCCTGATCCCGGTCGGGGAACTTGAGCACATTCCAATCCGCGTAGGGGACGAGCACGAAGTCCGCCTGACCCCCTACCCAACCGCCCATGTCGACATAGCCGTAGGCGCTCCCGGGCCGGTCGGGATTCACGTTGAGACAGATGCCGGTCTTGCCCGTCTTGCAGTTCCGGCAGCGACCGCACGAGATGTTGAACGGCACCGACACGATGTCGCCGACGTGCACGAACTCGACGTCGGGTCCCACTTCCACCACCTCGCCCGTGATTTCGTGGCCCAGCACGAGATCCACGGGGGCCGTCGTTCGACCACGCACCATGTGTTGGTCCGAGCCGCAGATGTTGGTGGTGACCGTCTTGAGGATCACCCCGTGTGGCACCTTGCGACCGACGTTGGCCGGATTGACACCCGGGCCGTCCTTGAGCTCGAAGGTCGGATAGTCGATGTCGATGACCTCGACCACACCAGGACCCTTGTACGCAACCGCTCTGTTGTCGGACATGATTCGCTCCCTTTCTGGCGCCAATGCTCTTGTAAACTTAGGCGTTCGCGGGCCTCGGCTCGTAGCGTTTCACCGGCCGCAGTCCACCGGCCGCCAATCGTCCACCCGGTGAGCCACGTGGCGTCGCCGTGCGTAGTGACGCGGTGCGGACGACGCGCGAGGCCACCGCCCGTCCGTCGTCGGATTGCGTCTCGCGCCGTTACCGGAGGAAGTGCTTGAAGTTGACGGTCGGGTCGGCGAGCGCGGCCGGGTCGGCGATCACCCGCTTCCCAATCGCCATCTCCGCGAGCCGGACGTCCTTGGCCACGGTGTTGCCGAGACCGACGGCGGCAACCGAGACCAGCCGGCCTGCGTCGTTGATCCCGTAGCGGATGTCGACACCGTCCGGACGGGATCTGACGACCTCCGTCGCCGCCATGGCGGGCAGACCCGCAACCTGCAGGCTCAGGTCGTACTGATCTGACCAGAACCACGGCACGGCGTCGTAGGTGCAATCGCCGCCGAGCATGTTGTGCGCGGCGACGATGGCCTGGTCCTGAGCATTCCGCCAGGCCTCCAAGCGAATCCGGCGGTCGTCGTACAGCGGATGGGGGAACGAGCAGCAGTCCCCCGCGGCGAAGACGTGCGGGTCGGTGGTGGCCAGGCGCCCGTCGACCTTGATGCCGTTGTCGACGTCGAGACCCGCCTTCTCGGCCAGCGCCGTCTCCGGCACGGCGCCGATGCCCACCACCAGCACGTCGCAGCCGACGGTCGAACCGTCGCCGAGCGTGACGGTGGCCTCGGCGTCGGACTCGGTGATACCGCTCAGTGTGACGCCACAGCGGATCGTCACACCGGCGTCGGCATGCCTTGCGTGGACGATGGCGGCGACCTCGGCGGGTACGGCGCGACCGAGTAACCGGCCTGCGACTTCGAGAACGGTGACGTCACACCCGAGTGACACTGCCGCAGCGGCCAATTCGAGACCGATGAACCCGCCGCCAATGACGGTGACCCGATCCGCCGTTCGCAGACTCGCACGCAGTCGCAGCGCGTCGTCGTGGGTGCGCAGGGTGTGGACCCGTGAGAAGCCGGCAGCCAGGGGCAGCGGTCGAGGGGATGCTCCGGTGGCCAGCAGCACCCGTTCGTAGGCGATGCGCTCGCCAGTGGCGAGCACCACGTCGCGGTTGCTTCGATCGACGTCGACGACCTCGGCTCCGCCCCGATGGGTGACGCCGAGTGCGGCGAGCGCAGCTTCGTCGTGCACCGTGACGGGATCTGGGTCCTGCTCGCTGAGCAGGACGGCCTTCGACAGCGGCGGCCGCTCGTAGGGCAGATGCCGCTCGACGCCGAGCAGTTCGATGGCCCCCGACCAGCCGGCCCCCCGCAACTCTGAGGCGGCCCTGGCGCCGCACTCCCCCGCGCCGACGATCACCATCGCAGGCATGTCAGCCAATTCCGATGTGGACGGTGCCGTCGCCGTCGACCTTGACCGGGTAGGTGCGCAGATCCTGTATCACGGGCGCGCCCTTGGCGCTTCCAGAGGTGTAGTCGAACCGCCCGTTGTGCTTGGGACATTCGATGATCTTGCCCATCACCAGTCCGTCGCACAGCTTCTCGCGTTCGTGCGTGCAGTAGCCGTCGGTCGCGTAGAACTCGTCGTCGTCGGAGCGGTAGATCGCGAACTCCACTCCGTCGTGCTCGAACGGAATGATGTCCTCGGCTTCGATGTCGTCGGCATGGCAGGCCGGAACCCAGGTGGTCATGGCGATCCTCGTTGGGTGGGGTGTCAGATGGCCGCGGCCGGGGCTTCGGCAGCGGTTGGGATCGGCTCGTTGTACGGAGCCGCACCCTCGGGCAGTTCGCGACGCACGTAGTAGCTCTGGTCCTTGAGTTGCTTGAGCACGGCAGGGACGATCTCCTTGTACGCCGCCCACATCGACGGGTACGGCTCGGCGCAGTCCTTCTTCACTTCTTCGTGAAGTTCGGCGAGGCGGTGCGACGGAACCATCGGGAACATGTGGTGCTCGACGTGATAATTCATGTTGGAGTAGAGGAATCGATTCAACCGGTTCATCTTGACCGTGCGGGTGTTGAGGCGATGGTCGAGCACGTTCTCACCGAGGCCGGCATGCTGGGTCAATCCGTAGAGGTTGAACATGGTGGCGCCGTACATCCGAGGCAGGCCGACCAGCAATGCGGGAACGATGGACCGCGTCGCGGCGCAGGTGACCGCGGTGGCGCCGTAGATGCCGAGCGAGATGCGGGCCGTGCGAACCACCTTCGGCCGTTCGGACTCGGGAACGTAGGTCTTTTCCTCGTCGCCGAGTCGACCGGTCGCGCGTACGACCATGTCCTTGAACGCCATCGGAACATCGATCAGGCCAACCAGATTCGCGACGATGCGCCCCAGGCGCGCCGGCCGCATCGCCATGATCTCCGGGTCTCGGCCGACGATCAGGGTGTCGGTGTGGTGGCGGGTGTGACTCCACCGCCAGACCGTCGGGTCCCGCATCTGCATGAAGGACGCGATCTGGTAGACGACGTCGTTCTTGCGCGGCGTGGCGAAGAACGTCCCGTGACCGGTCTCGTGCCAGCGTGAGTCCGAAGCGGACCCGTACAGGACGCCGTAAGCGGCGAACGCCGGCACCGCCGCCCACCTGTGGCCCGTGGACCAGGCGATCGCGCCCACTGCGCCCGAGACCGCCATCGACCCCAGCCAGAGGGCCGTGTCCTTGGTCGCGTGCTCGTCGGAGCGCTTCATGAGTTCCTTC
>NZ_JBEVLO010000140.1:0-6863 GCF_040509115.1 Mycobacterium sp.
CTGCCCGGGTCAAGGCCGAGGAACGCGCTGTCAGGTCCCGGGTCGTCGGTACGGGCGTCGTGCCGTGGCCCGACATCCTCGAGGAGCTCGTGCGCCGCGGTTACGACGACGTGCTCTCGCTCGAGTACGAGTACCGGTGGCATCCTCAGGACCTGCCCGACCCCGCGATCGGCTTCAAGGACTCCGCGCTCGCGCTCCGCAAGATGCTCGCCACGGTGGTGGCCACGTGACGAGTGGAGACGTACTGCGCATCGGTGTGGCGGGCGCCGGCAACATCGCGAGCATCGCCCAGCTCCCGACCCTCGTCGCGCGCGACGACGTGGAGCTGCAGGGCCTGGTCACCCGCAAGGATGACCCGCAGCCCCTGATGAGGCGCTGGGGCTTCCGCCGCGCCTATCCGACGGTCGAGGCGTTGCTCGAGACCGAGGAGCTGGACGCGTTGTTTGTCCTCACGCCGCGGTCGGAGCACGTGCACGCGACGCGACTCGCGCTGGAGGCCGGCGTCGACGTCTTCTGCGAGAAGCCGCTGGCGACGAGCGCGTCCGACGCGCAGTCCCTCGCCGAGCTGGCCGCCGCACGAGAACGGGTGCTCATGGTCGGGTTCAACCGCCGCTTCGCCCCGGTGTACGAGGCCGGTCGCGCGGCTTTCGGGGAGAGCGGCGCGAGCTTCTGCGTCGCCCAGAAGAACCGGGCAGGCTCCGAGTACCGCGCCACCTTCGAAAACGCGATCCACATGGTCGACCTGGTGCGCTGGTACTGCGGGGGCGAGCCCGTCGACGTCAGCGCGCACGCGGCCGGTGAGGACCGCTGGCAGGAGGACGGCGTGGCCGCGCTCGTCCGGTTCGACAACGGTCACTCCGGCGTGCTCGTGGCGGCCCGCGACGCCGGCGGCTGGAGCGAGAAGCTCGACGCCTACGGAGACGGGGCGAGCGCGAACGTCACCGCGCCCGACCGGATCTCGATCAGCCGGCCCGACGGGACGACCGTGCGCGAAATGTCGCCCGAGGCCTTCGGCTGGGCGACGGCGACGCAGACGTTCGGCTTCGCCGGAGCGGTTCACCACTTCCTGGACCGTGTCCGGGACCGCGGTACGCCCTTAACGTCCGGGGCTGACGCGGCGAAAACCCAGCTCCTCCTCGATCGCATCCTCGCCGTCGCCGGGCTCCCCACCGACGAGCAACCCGGACGGGTCTGGAGCAGCCACGCCAAGAAGTGACGGCGACGACCCGACGTCGTTCCCGGCTCGACCAGCTCGTTTGGGCCTTCTGATGGCATAAATCTTTTCAGCAGTCATTCAACCGAGAGGATGTTTCTACATGATTATCAACACTTTCTCCTATCTATGGTCGTCTACGGCAATTGATGCAATTGCGGAACTGGTCGACAATGGATATAAGACCTTTGAGGTTCCGATCAGCTCTCCGCATTGTTGGCCGGATGAAATGTCCACCACGGAGCGCTCGGCCATGAAGGCAAGACTCAGTGATTATGGCGCGAGAATCAGATCGCTCAATGCCGGTGGATATGACATCAATCTGGCTAGCCCTGGCGCAAACATGCGCCGCAAGAGTATTGAACACATCAAGTCGGTGATTGACCTGGCTGTCGCGTGGGATGTCCCCGAAGTCGTGATATCCCCCGGTACAAGGCGCCCCATGATCCCACCTCCAATCGAAAAGGCGTATGGATGGATGTACGAGAGTCTGGGCGATCTGATTCCACTGGCCAAACAGGCTGGCACACGACTCCTCCTGGAAAATACTCCCTATTGCTTCACTCCGACCATCCGGGACCTGGCGGGCATCGTCAGTACGGTCAACGATAATGTACTTAAGATCGTGTACGACGTCGCCAACGCCGCCTATATCGAGGAGGATCCCGTAGCGGGTTTGCTCTCGCATCACGAATCTATTGCACTTGTGCATATTTCTGACACAGGTTTGGAAACGTGGGGTCACGATCCAATCGGCACTGGAGTGGTCGATTTCGAAGCGTTGGGCCACGCCGTCGAAGCAACATGCGGAGAAAACAATGTTGTTCTCGAGATCATCCGCGAAGAAAACACCCTCTATGAGTTCAAGCAAGCAATGCATGATCTCAGAAATAGGGGCTGGAAATTAGGATAACTCCAGTGTGCAAGGTATCTGGTTCGCAGCATTCTGAACTTAGTACATGTTGCTGGTCGTAGGGACGCGGTGGCCAGGAACTGCGGGTCCATCCCGGACCAAAGTCCTCGACCTCGAGGTGGGCAACGCCAGTGTCTAATCGGTCGATGAAGCCCGCGCGGTTGACGCTGACCTTGACGCCGCCCGGCAGTTCGAGGTGCCGCCCGAAGAGGTCTGAGCTCGCTCAGGGTCTCGGGCTGCGCGACGGTGCGTTGCTTGCGGTCCGCCCGAGCCGGACCAGCGCGGCGGTGTGCGCGAGGCGTTAACCGCCGCCGACGTTACCTAGTGGCGCACTCACCGATCCCGCGAGACTGCGCCGCTGCGGGACGCCACCGACGATCGCCCAAGCCGTTCAATCAAAAGAGGTTAGTGCTGACTACTCCATGCACATCGAGCCTTACGAGTTGGAGCTTGGTCGACCAGGAATATGACTAAGAATAGACTTTGAGAAGCCGCCATCGACACAGATGTCTTGTCCCGTGACATAACTCGACAACGGGCCTACCAGAAACTCAATCACATTCGCGATATCCGTGGGGTCACCAATCCTCGACAGCGGAATGATACCTTCTCTTGCTTTCTTGATTTGGGGGTCGGCGTACATTTTCTCAGTCATCCGTGTATGAGTCATCCCTGGGGATACCACATTCACACGAATACCGTCAGGTGCCCACTCCAAAGCGAGCGTCTGGGCTAGCATTGTCAAAGCAGCTTTGCTGGGGCTATAAGCACCTGATCCGGCATGCGGTAGCTGACCAGACATTGAAGAGATGAAACAGGCCGAACCGCGACTTTGCTTCAAGTGCGCGTAGCTTGCTTTGGCAAGAAGCCACGGGCCGCGGAGGTTGACCGAGAACATATTGTCCCAGTCCTCGACGGACAAGTCGCATATTGCGCCAGGGCTAGCGATTCCAGCATTCGCAATCAACCCATCCAGGCCACCAAATTCGGCTACCGCAGCTTCTACGAGTTGACCTGGCACGTTGGGATCGCTGAGGTCACCCACCAATGCGATGGCAGTACCGCCCATTGACTGGATTGAACGGACAACTTGCTCTTGGCTAGTGGTCTCTTTATGTCCACACACCGCGATCTGCGGCTGCTCGCCTCGGGCGAGAGCCGCCTCTGCGAGCCTCACGCATGTAGATGCGCCGATGCCGCTACTTCCACCACTGACCAGAGCTCTCATCGCGCACACTCCTATAAGGGATTGACATGGTAGACATATTCATAGATTGCAAAGCCGGCCCGCTACTGACAAGTTCTTTGGCAACGGACGCGTTCCGCAAGCCGTGGTCGTCACGGTCGCTGCGCAGCTGCGCGCAGCTCGTCGGGTGTGGCGCCTTTGAAGCCGAAGAACTCCAGGTAGGCGGGAATCAGCTCGAACAACATGTCGGTGCCGACCTGGATCGTGCAGCCTTTGTCCTTGGCTGCCTGCAGGAACGGGGTGATGTCGGTCTTGAGCACCACATCTCCGACGTACGAACCGGGGGCGACGCGGTCGACGTCGACGGGCAGGGGATCGTCGTCGTTCATCCCGATGGGAGTGGCGTTCACGATCAGGTCGTAGCCCTCGGGATCCTTCGAGCCCATCACGATTTTCACGTCTGGGTAGTGCAGGTTGATGCGCTGGGCGAGTGCTTCAGAGGCGGCTGCGTTGGGATCGAACAAGCCGATTTCGGCGAGGCCGATGCCGGCCAGCGAGGCAGCGATCGAAGAACCGACCCCGCCGCTGCCGACGACCAGCGCGCGTTTCCCAGAGGGGTCGAATCCTTTGCGCAGCATGCCGCGGACGAAGCCGGCGCCGTCGAACTGGTCGGCGAGGAGCGACCCGTCCTCCCGTCGCAGGACGGCGGTCGTCGCGCCGGCGATCGCGGCGGTCGGGCTGATTTCGTCCACCAGCTCCATGGTGGTGACCTTGTGCGGCATGGTGACCAGGGCACCGCGGATGTTGGTGAGGGTGAAGACTGATCGGAAGAAGTCCGGGTAGTCCTCGGCCTTGATCCCCATCGGGACGACGACGGCGTCGATGCCGTTCTTCTCGAACCAGGGGTTGCAGATCAGCGACGACTTGAACGTGTGCGTGGGGTAGCCCAGGTGGGCGACGAGGGTGGTCGTTCCGCTGATCATCGGGTGCCTGCGTCCGTGTCGCGTCCTGCGTGCTCGAGGTCAATCGGGAGGGCCGGCAGGTCCGAGGCGGTCTCCGCCTCCTGCGCGTCGTTGGAGAGCTCTGACAGCCGTACGCCGGTCCACGCGCACCGCAGCCCGCCGTGCACGGACCAGTACTCGTCCCAGTGGGCGAGCTTGACCTGGTCGCGCTCGAGGCCACGCTTGCGCAGCCGGTCCTGCAGCGTCTTCGGGGAGACGCGGACCTGTATCACCTCCACGTCGATCGGCGGCCAGTCGAAGCGCTCCGCGGCGGCGGTGATGAAGGTGGGATCGGACAGGTAGGGGCTGAAGGGTGCGTCGACCACCACGGGGCAACCGAGGCGGAGGTTGGCCCCGGCGACGTCAAGCAGCGAGTCGTACTCGAGGGGCAGGATGTTGTCGCGGTAGAACGGGTTGGCCTCGCGGTCGCCGGGGTCGTACCCGGCCGACACCAGGGCGGCCTCGACGAACCGCGCGCTCATCGTGTCCTTGTCGAGGTACGCGGCGCCATGCTGCCGTGCGAGGCGCTGGGCAATCGTCGACTTGCCGGAGCCCGCTGTGCCGATGACGATGCGCAGGGTCGGCGCGTTCATCCGCGCGCGTCCCGCACCGCCATCAGGAAGTCGCGGGCAGCGGCGGTCACCTGGGTGAAGTCGCCGTCAGGCTGCCACGCCTTGGTGATGGCGCTTCCCACACCGACGCCCGCCACGCCCGCGGCGAACCACTCCTTGACGTTTTCGACAGTCACTCCGCCGGCGGGCATGATCGGCAGGTGCGCCAGCGGCGCGAGCATGGCCTTGGCGTAGGGGATACCCGCGTTCTCGGTCGGGAACATCTTGACGATATCCGCACCCGCCTCAGCGGTCTCGAGGATCTCGGTCGGGGTGAAGGCCCCGCTGATCGTCGGGACCTGGTAGCGGTTGGCGACCCGAATCATCTCGGGGTTGAGCTGTGGGCTGACCAAGAAGGCCGCACCGGCTCGGATGCACTCGTACGCGGCGTAGCCGTCGAGGACTGTTCCCGCTCCCACGGCGACACCGTCCGGTGCGTACCGGGTGGCCAACCGTCGGATGAGCTCGACGGCCCCCGGGATGGAGAGCGTGATCTCCAGGGCGCGGAACCCGCCCTCGATCGCGGCATGCGCGACGCGCTCCGCACCATCCGCGTCGGGCAGTCGAACGATGAGCACAGCGCCTGACTCGTCGATCGTGCGCAGTGTCGCAAGCTTGGTGAACACCTGTGTCCCCTCTGGTCAAGAACGTGACTGACAGATAGTCGCATGCTGCCTACTGTCACTGCAATCGATCTCAGCAACCGATCTCATCTGAAGAGACGATCGCAGAGCTCGCAGAGCCTTCGGCCCGAAGTCTCCCTCTCAACACCAGACGCGATCCTCTAAGACCGTCGAGCGCGCGCGTCGACCTCGACCCCCTGAGCGTTGGACGCCGATCAACGCTCAAACCGCTGCCTCACATCTGGCGACCGGGGCAATTACGGTCGCGGCCTTGACATCGGGCAGTCCCCTACTCTAGGGTCACTGCAACCGATCTCAGCAATCGATCTCATTGGAGAGAACATGATCAAGAAACGATGGCGCTTCGCCGTTGCGCTGGCGGCGGCGGCGAGCTTGTTGGCCACCGGGTGCTCCGGGTCGGCTTCGGAGTCCGAGGGGCCGGTCACGTTGACCTATTGGGACTTTCTGGACCCGAGTCAGGACAACCCGCGCGCGAAGGCGCTGAAGGAGAACCTGGCGAACTTCGAGGCGGCCAACCCCGACATCAAGGTGGAGCTTGCGGTGGTGTCCTTGGGAGACATGCTCAATCGGCTGCCGCAGGCGGCGGCTGCCGGGCAGGCACCGGACGTGTTCAAGATGTTCACTCCGCAGGTGCCGCAGATGGCGGCCGCGGGTGCGTACTCGCCGATGCCGGCGGCGGCGTCTGAGATCACAGATTGGCTCCGTCCGATCGACACGCTTGCTGGCCCGGACGGGCAGGTTGCGGTTCCTTACGAGTACCGCACGTGTGCGTTCTATTACAACGAGAAAGTCCTCAAGCAGCTCGGCGTCGAGGTACCCAAGACCTATGACGAGGTTGTGACGGTGGCCGGGAAGGCAGCCAAAGCTGGCGTCACCGGCTTCGGCACCGGATTCTCAGACGCCGACAACTCCGCGATCATCGCCACCTTCTTCGACTGCTTCATGAGTCAGGTCGACCAGCCGATCTGGAATGCCGAGGGTAAGGCCGACTTCGCGACCGAGAAAGGCATCGAGTTCGGCAACTTCCTGGCCGATCTACGGGATGCCGGAGCCCTCGCGAACAGCGTGACCTCAGACACCTACGGCACGGTCGCCGACGGGTTGGCAAACGGGACCGTCGCGATGACTGTGCTCGGCACTGAGCGAATCGTCACCATGGCGTCTCAGAACCCCGACGTGAAGTGGACCTCCCTGCCTACGGCGTCGACCGGGGACGACACCGGCGCCACCATCGGATGGACCCTGGGTATCGGTGCCGACAGTGAGCATGCCGACGCTGCCTGGAAATTCATCGA
>NZ_JBEVLO010000141.1:0-22180 GCF_040509115.1 Mycobacterium sp.
TCCCCCGCGGCACCGACCTGATCGTGGCCGGGTTCCCCTGCCAGGACCTCAGCAGCGTAGGGCGCAAGGTCGGAATCACAGGCGCGCGAAGCAGTCTCGTCGCCGAGGCGCTACGCCTCGCGCAGCGCGGCGACGGGATTGTTCTCGACCAGCAGCGCGGTGTGGTGGCCGCCCGCGGTCATGCCGAGTTCGAGGCCGCCGATGCCAGCGAACAGGCCCGCGACGGTCAGCGTCATCGCAGCCATTCCAGCGCGACGGCGTAGCTCAGCCGTGAGGGCACGGCGTTGCCGATCATCCGTGCCAGCGCGGTGCGCCGTCGGACGCCGTCGAAGGTGAACCAGTCCGGAATGCATTGCAGCCGTGCGGCTTCGTGCGCGGTGATCGTCCGTCGCCTGCTTGGATGCACGTAGCGGCCCATGCACATGCTGTAGAAGCCCGTCGTGATGGTCTGCGACGGCCGGTCCCACGCCAGCCGGCCGTAGATCGCCTTGTAGCTGTGGCCGCCATCGGCGTGACAGGCCGGTCGTTGGCTGTCCGGCAGGTCGAAGTCGCCATGCTCGAAGAGATAGTCGATGCGCCGCCGCGTGGCGGGGGCCGACTTCGCGGACTCGTCCACCAGGCCCTGGGGTTCGGCCAACGACTCCAGATCCTGGAACGCCCACGCCACGGTGCGGCCGCGCCTACGGTGTCGCTCGGTCACGTGTGCGACCGTCACGGCGCGAGACAGGCTGGCCAACAGCACTAGTCGACGTCGACGCTGCGGAACGCCGATGTCGCTCAAGTCGACGACGCCGATCGACACCCGGTAGCCGCGCTGCTCCAGCGCATCGGCCGTGCGCTGCACGACGGCACGCCGGTCGTTGATCGCGCCGGGGACGTTCTCGATCAGAATGTGTTGTGGGGCAAGGACTTCCGCCGCTCGGACCATGGTGCCGTACAGCTCGTTCTTGTCATCGGCGTGCCGCGTTCGATTGTTGAAGTCGCTATGCCCCTGGCACGGTGGCCCTCCGACCAGGACGTCGATGTCACCCGACCGCTTCGTCAGCAGGCGTTCGGCCGGCGTGAGCCGGGCTCCGACGCGACCGGGCAACACCGCGGCGACGTCATCGCAGACCGCGGTCGCGGACGGGAAGTTCGCGCCGTAGGTCTGGGTCGCGACGGCGTCGAGGTCCACCGCCAGCACCGGCTCGAACGACCGGTTGAGTGCTCGGGCGGCTTCCGCGAGTCCGATGGACAGGCCCCCGCAGCCGGAGAACAGGTCGACCACCCGGACCGCTGACCTCGAGACGCCGCACGGTGGGGCGACGCGGCTCTGCAGCCAGGCGCGCTCGGCTTCGTCGGCGCAGGTGGGTCGCGCGTCGGCGCCGTTGTAGCCGGCCATGATGCTGGTGGCATGCGTGCCGTCGCGGCGGGTCAGGATGCGTTCGTAGACCCCGTTGCGGGTGCGGAAGCGCTCGAATTCCTCCGCGCGGTCCACGACCGACGTCCGGGACGCAGCGTGAGACGACTCCGCTGGGCTGCTCACATTTCGATCGTATGCAGCGACTTCGGCGGGATCGGGCAGGTGGGACGGCGCGCCGTCCATAGTCTTGAGCTGTGTCTGACTCCTGGGCGTCCTCACCGGAGGCGCGGGCCCGCATGCAGTCCAACAAGAGCCGAGACACCAAGCCGGAACTGGCACTGCGGTCGGCGGTCCACGCCCTCGGACTGCGCTACCGGGTGTCGGCAAAGCCGCTGGCTGGGCTGCGTCGTACCGCTGACCTGGTCTTCTCCCGGGCCAAGGTCGCGGTGTTCCTCGACGGCTGCTTTTGGCACGGCTGCCCTCAGCATCACACGGTCGCCTCGGCGAACGCGAAGTTCTGGGCCGACAAGGTGGAGGGCAACCGGACGCGCGACCGCAACACCGACCAGCGGCTGGCCGAGGCGGGCTGGATCAGCGTGCGGGTCTGGGAGCACGAAGATCCCCAGCAGGCCGCGCGGCACATCGAGCAGGTCGTGCGGGCCAGGACCCTCAGAGATCGTTGACGTCCACCAGGCCGTCCTGGATGGCACGGGCCAGCAGCGCCGCCTTGGTCGACGCGGGCCTGCCCGCTGCGGCGTACTTGTCGCGAACCCGTTGCAGGTGTGTGCGGACCGTCGTGGGAGAGATTTGCAGTTGCCGCGCCACGTCGTCCTTGTTGTCGTGCAGGATCCACGCCAGCAGGACTTCCTTCTCGCGCGGAGCGAGTTCGGGCCGGAGCCGCAGTGGCTCGGGAAGCTCGTGCGGGAGCAGGGCGGTCATGACGAACGTCCCGACGACGCGTGGGTCAACGTTTCCTCCAACTGTTGGTCGGGAAAACATCGTCCGTTCGGACGACGCGGAAGTCAGGTAGGTAATTGACGTGCTCGTAGGAGATTTGGGCAAAATCTACACTTGACCACTGATCGGCGAGCGAAATCTTGCCCGATGGAGGAGGATTTGCCGGGTGGGCTGGGATCCGCGGGTGCTGGTGGCCTCGCCGCTGGGCAGAACGGTGGTGCCAATGCTCGCCGGCGCCTTTCCTGAGGCGACGGTTCGACTGGCGGAGGATCGCGACGCCGTACATCGCGAGGTAACCCAGCGGTTTCGGTTCGACGTCGTGGTCGCGGACCTCGTCTGGAACCGCCCAGAATTGGAGTTCTGCTTCGACGGTCTGGATCTGGTCGACATCCTCGGCGCGGCAGACCGGCCCGCGCCGGTGATCATCGCCACTCAGGGGCACAGCATGGAACGCGACCTACTCGAAGAAGCTCGGCTGCGCCCCGAGGTGTACTCCGTATTTCACAGGGCGGCCGGCACCGATGACCTGCCCGCGATGATTCGCGATGCTGCGATCGGCAAGCGCCGCAACGGCTCTGCCGCGCCGTCGGCGGTTTCCTCGGTGTCGCGAAACCGGCCGCTGTACGAGGCGTTTCGCGGCAGGCGCGGGGAGACGGCCGCGCGGATGGCCGGTGCCATCGCCGTGGGCCGAGCGACGGACGGGGCTTCGCTGGCTGCGGCGGCAGGGGTGGCGCTCAACACCGCCACCAAAGTCACCACGCACTATCTCGGGCCCATCATTCAGGAGCGCGGGGAGCACGATCCGGCGCTACCCATGACCCTGGCTGCGGTCTACAGATGGTGCGGATTGCACGCGCGGTACATCGTCAGCTGGTGTCGACGGCACGGGCACGCGGACGTCCTGCGGTGCACGTCGGGGAGCTGACGAGGTCTGACTCCATGTGATCCATCTCACAATGGGCGTACCCTGGAGGCATCTCTTCCAGGAAGGGAGATGCTCATGAAGGGCGCGCACCAGGATCCAGTGGATCACTCCCGCACCACTCAACCCCACGCCGGGGAATCGTTCATCGACACCCTGTGGTTTCCCGGCCTGATTCTCATCATGATCGGCACCGTGACGATTGCCGGCTTCATCGCGGCGACGGCATACGGTCACGCAGGCCTGCAACTGCCGCTCGGCTTCATCGCCGGGGCGTTGGTCACGGCCGGAGCGATCCTGATCGCGTTGGAGCACCGCCGCGTCAAGCGCGTCGAGGCGCGGTGGATGACCGAGCATCCGGCCTCGGCGCGACTGCGGACGCCATGAGCGGGGGGCCGGGCACCGGCTGTCCTGGGAGGGACCCGTCGCCCCGGCTCTGAGCGACACGCAGCGACGTCTCGACCGGCGCTACCGCAGCAGGTCCATGATCTCGCGGGTCGGGCGGTCGATGACCTCGTCGTAGTCGTGGTGTTTCTTGACGTACGCGGACACCATGGGACACACCGCGACGATGCGCTTCCCGTCGGTACGCGTGGCAGCCAGCCCCTCGCCGATCAGCAGGGTGGCCAGACCGCGGCCCTCGAAGGCGGATTCGACCTCGGTGTGGTAGAACACGCGCTGCCCATCATGGTCGAGAAACTTCATGAGCCCCACCGGGTTTCCTTCGACGGCAACGGTGAACTCGGAGTCCCCGCGGGCGACGGTGACGGGCGCACCCGTCTTGTCGGTCAAGGGCGTCTGCTCCGCCATCGCGATCCTCTCCGTGCGTACGATCGTCTCGACAGTACCCCGATGCGGAGGCGCCCCCGATGGACACCGAGCACGTACACATCGACCAGCAGACGCCCGCGGTCTACCAGTCACTGGTCGGCGTTTCGACCGCCGTCGCGAAGGCGGCAAAGCACGCGGGCTTGTCGCGACACCTCGTCGAGCTGATCAACGTCCGCATCTCGGAGATCAACGGCTGTCCGTCATGCCTCGTCGTCCACGTCCACCGCGCTGCCGCGGCAGGCGTCACCGAGAAGCAGCTAGCCACGCTGTCGGTCTGGCGCGACACCGAGCTGTTCGACGAGCGTGAACGGGCGGCGCTGCGCCTCGCCGAGATCACCACCGAGCTCCCCGACCACGACACGGCCGAGCGTGAATACGCCCGCGCCCGCGAGGTACTCACCGACGACGAACTCTCGGCGGTGGTGTGGACAGCGGTCACCATCAACGCGTTCAACCGGGTGTCGATCCTCAGCAGACACCCCGTCCGGCCGTAGCCGCGCTACCCGCGCAGCCGCAGCGCCAACCCCGTCGCGCGCACCGCCCGCCGCTCGATGGCCGCGCGCACCGAGTCCTCCGAACCCACCACCCGCACCTTCGCCTTCGCCCGAGTCACCGCCGTGTAGAACAACTCTCGCGTCAGCAACCGAGACTCGACCGGCGGCATCAGCACCGTGACCTCGGTGGCCTGGGAACCCTGGCTCTTGTGAATCGTCATTGCGTGCATGGTCTCGACGTCGGACAGCCGGCCGGTCGCGAACAGCAGCGGTTGGCCCGCGCTGGCGATCGCGGCGCGTAGGCCGCCGGGGTCACCCACCGTCACCCCGGTATCGCCGTTGTACAGGCCCAGCCCGTAGTCGTTGGCCGTGACCAGAATCGGGCGTCCCGCGTACCAGTCCGACCAGATCGGATCACCGGTCGCTTCGCTGAGCCACCGCTCGACCTGGCGATTCCAATGCTGCACGCCGAACGGCCCGCGGCGGTGCGCGCACAGCAGACGGTGCTCGTCCAAGGTCTCCAGGGCCGTCGCGGCATCGCCGAGCACGGCCGCCTCCCGCAGTCGGAGTGCCTGCGGCAGAAGCACGGTGCGCAGGTCCGCGGTCGGATCGTCGACGTCGACCCACTCGATGTGCTCGCCGCCCGCCCGCAGCACCTCCAGCGCCGAGTCCGCCGCACCGTCCCTGATCGCCGTGGCCAGTGCGCCGATCGACTCACCGAACCGGTGCGACGTCTGAAGCGCCGCGACCGCGGTGCGCTTCGCGGCGCCGAGCCCGTCCACCAGGTCGGCCAGCACCGCACCGGCCTCGACGGACGCCAACTGGTCGGGGTCACCCACCAGGAGCATCCGAGCCTCGGGCCGCACCGCCTCGAGCAGGCGCGCCATCATCGTCAGCGACACCATGGACGTCTCGTCCACCACGACGACGTCGTGCGGCAGCCGGTTGCCGCGGTGGTGGCGGAACCGCGACGAATTGTCCGGTCGACTGCCCAGCAGGCGGTGCAGCGTGGTGGCGCGCAGCCCGGAGATGCGGTCCCGGTCGGCGGGATCCAACCTGTCGATCTCGATCTGCACGGCTTCCTGCAGCCGGGCCGCGGCCTTCCCGGTCGGGGCGGCCAGGGCGATGCGCAGTCGTGAACCGGAGCCCGCCTGCCGCGCGAACAGCGCCAGCAGTCGCGCCACCGTGGTGGTCTTGCCGGTGCCCGGTCCACCCGTGAGCACGGTGAGGCGTTGCGACAGAGCGGTTTTCGCGGCGCTTCGTTGCTCCTCGTATCCCGCCGGAAACAGCACATCGACGTCGTCGCCCGGCAAGGTCGGCGCCCCGCCCAACATCGCCATCAGGTCCGTGGCGACCTGATCCTCCTCCCTCCAGTACCTATCCAGGTAGAGCAGCTGGTCCTGGGTGCGCAGCACGTGGGGCGCCGCGAGCAGCGGACTCGCAAGGACAGCCGCCCACCACTCGTCGGCCTCCGGCCACGGTAGGTCGGGCACGTCGACCTGCTCCTGCACGGACCGAAGATCCACGCACACCGAACCGCCCCGCAACCCGCGCACCACCAGCGCCACCGCCAGCGCCACCCGCTCGTCGGGCTCCATGGCCAGCGCGGTGAGGCGTTGGGCGACGAGCACGTCCGAGGATTCCAGGACGCCGGCGTCGTTGAAGCTCCGCAACAGGCCCGACGCTCCCGCGGATCTGCGCCAGTCGGCCTGGTCGATCGTCTCGACTGAGGTCATGCCGCCGCCCTTCCCGTGTCGAGCAGGTCTGACATCGCGACGATCAACGCGCTCGGCGGTTGCCAGTCGAACACCCCAGCGACGTGCCCGTCGACCACCGGGGTGTCCGGACCGCACATGCCGCGGACGAAGAGGTAGACGACGCCGCCAAGGTGACGCTCGGGAACGTACCCGGGTTGGCGCCAACGCAGAAACCGGTGCAGCACCACGCTGTACAGCAGGGCCTGCAGCGGATAATCCGAGTGCAGCATCGCCTCGACCAGTCGCGAACGACCGTAATCGGCTGCGGTCAGCGGCTGGTCGTCCTGCCCGAGCCAGTTGGTCTTGTAGTCCACGACGACGTAGCGAGACCCACCCGCGTCGGGAATGCGCAGGACGGCGTCGATCGACCCGTTGAGATAGCCGCGCAGCGGTTGATCCCCGAGTCCGTCACCCATCAGGCGGTCCGCATACGACGCCAGGGGATCGCCCGACGGCACGTGCCGAGCCACCAACCGGCCGACGTCCCTGAGATTGATGTCGGGTGTCGTGGTGTCGAGGTCACCACCGGCCAGCGGGAATTCGAAGTCGAGCTCGCGCAGCCGATCCCGAAGCCCGATCTGGCGCAACGTCAACCCACCCGCGAGCGGCCCGAGCGGCGTGTCGTGCATCGGCACCATCGCTGCGGCCAGTTCGGCTGCGGGTACGTCCACCGGCCACCACACCGAGTGCTGTTCGAGGTTGGACTCCAGCTCCGCGGCGAGATCGACGGCGAACGGGTCGGCGGTCTCCAGGACGGCGTGCACCAGCGTGCCGAACTTCGCCCCCTTCGGCAGGTCGGCCATCGGCGACGGCACGACGGGACCGGTGGGCTCCTCGAGCAGTGAGACGTCGGCGACCTCGTCGTCCAGCTCGACCACCTCGGGTTCACTGCCGACACCGGGTGTTTCGAGGACACGGATGAGACCCGAGTAGGAGGTGCGTCGCCACGTGGTGTCGATGGCGCGGTGAAAGTGTCTGGCCGCGAGGTCCGACGGCGGGCCCTCGGCGTGCGTCGGCTCGACGGGAATCGGGACCGACTTCTCCAAGACGGGTCCGCCCTCGGCCTCCCACGCCCGGAGTCGTTCCAGGGCATCCTCGTCGGTGATCTTCGCGGGCACGCACCGGTCCGGCACCGCCGCATCACCGGGTCGACGGCCCCGCAGCAGCCGCGACAAACCGCCATTCGGCTCGTCCCGCGCCGAGGACCACCACGCCACCACCTGCGACTGGGCGCGGGTCATCGCCACGTAGGTCAACCGGCTGTCGTCGCCTGCCGCCTCGGCCCGCCCCTGCGCCTCGACCGCGTGATAGTCCGGGCTGTCCGTGCCGCCGATGTGCAGACAGCGGGTGTCGCCATCGTGGAACAGGATGATCTCCGGTTCGGGGACCCACCGGTTGAAGGCGAACGGCAGGTAGACGATGGGGTACTGCAGGCCCTTGCTCACCCACACCGTCATGATCTGCACGGCCGCGGAGTCGCTGTCCAGTCGTCGGTTGCGCTCGGTGGTGCCGCCGTCGCGCTCGGCCCGCAGCCAATCCCGCAGTGCAGGCAGGTTGAACTGCTCGCGGTGCGCAACGTCCTGCAACAACTGCGCCACGTGCGCGAGGTCGGTCATGTGGCGCTCGCCGTCGCGCCAGGACAGCACCCGATCGCTCATCCCGGCGAGCTGCGCGGCCTCGAAGATGGCGGCCACCCCGCGCTCGCGGGCATGAGCCGACCACTCGCGCAACGTCTCGGCAATCTTGTCGGTGAGCTCGTCGCCACCCTCAACCAGGTCCTGCGCATTCTTGCCGAAGAACATCGTCGCAGCGGCAGCCCGCACCACCCCGGCCCGGTGCGGTTGATCGAACGCCTCCAGCAGGGCCAGCCAGTCGTCGGCGGCCTCCGAGCCGAAGATGTCCGAGTCGCCGGTGTACACCGACGGCACGCCGGCCGCAGCGAGCGCGCGCTGGCACGCCCTGGCGTCCTTGTGCGTCTCCACGATCACCGCGACGTCGCGGGCCGCCACCGGCCTGCCGTCGTAGGTGGCGCCACTGGCCAGCAGCGCCGCGACGTCGGATGCCAGATCCTTGCCGATGTGGTCGCGCAGGTCGCCGATCGCGAGATTCTGAACTCCGCTGCGGCCGAACGTCGCTCGCTGCACCACCCGCAGCCGGAACGGCGCATCGCACGGCGCCCCCACCAACCGGTGGCCCTGGTGCGCCGCCGCCACGTCGTGCACGACGATCTTCGGGTGCCCGAGCTGCGCGCCGCGCAGCACCGCCTGCAGGCTGTCGACGAGCACGCCGTCGCTGCGCCAGTTGGTGGTCAGCGTCTTCTTGTCGCCCGCGGTCTCGGCGGCACTGAGGTAGGTGACGATGTCGCCGCCGCGGAACGCATAGATGGCCTGCTTGGGGTCGCCGATCAGGATCACCGTCGACCGGCCACTGAACGCGCGGTCGATCACCTTCCACTGCACGGGATCGGTGTCCTGGAACTCGTCGACCATGACGATCGGCCACCGCTGATGCATGCGGACGCCTGCGGGGGAGTCCTTGCTGTCCAGCGCCGCTGCGAGCCGCGTCAGCAGGTCGTCGTAGCCGAGGATGCCCATCCGCCGCTTGCGCGTCTCCATCTCGGCCAGAACCTGATTGGCGAACTCGACGCAGACGGCAGCCCGCGATCCTGGCTCCGGGTCGGACGGCCGAAGCTCGGTGGCCGGATGGTTGACCACCTCCTTGGCCAGCTTGAGGGCTTCGCCGTAGCTCAGCGCGGGATCCTCGCGATCGTTGCCGAAGTGTGCAAGGTACAAGTCGTTGACGATCTCGGTGACCAACTCGTTGAGGCTTTCCACCAGTTGCACGCCGGCATCGGAGTCGCCGGCCACCCCAAGCGATTTCAGCACCAACTGGCAGAACTGATGGGTCGTGGCGATGGTCGCGGCGTCGAAGCCGGCAAGCGCGTCGCGAAGCCGTTCCCGTCGCGTGGCTCGCTCCTGATCGCTGCCCGCCAGCAGATGCTCGACCACCTCGTTACCCGCGCCGATCGACGGATCGTCGAAAGCGGCTGCGGCCTGGGTGATCTGGGACCGGACACGCTCGCGCAGCTCCTGGCTGGCTGCCCTCCCGAACGTGATGAGCAGCATCTGGTCCAGCGTCGCCGCACCCTCGGCGACGTAGCGGGTGACCAGCCCGGCGAGGGCGAACGTCTTGCCCGTGCCCGCACTGGCCTCCAGCACGGTGGTGGAGTGCGCAGCGGGCAGGGCGGCCCGCAGATCGAAGGAGTCCATCAGTGCTGACTCACCTCCGCGCGCAGCATCGGCAGCCAGAGGCGTCCGGCGTAGGCACCAAGCCGATTGGTCTCACCCTCGAATTCCTCGTCCGGTCGCAGCGGCTGCATCAGAGCCCGCAGCCAGGTGCCCTGCCCCCACGCGCGCACGTGGGCGGGTTGCTCGTCGTCGCCCGGATACATGCCCGACTTCCATCGGTAGGACGCGGCGCGCTCGGGATCGTCGCCGCCGTGGCGCGCCTCGGCCCAGGCGTAGGACGTCTTGACGGGCAGGGGAAGCGGCTCGCGTGACCCGGCGTCGTAGATCGTGACCAGATCTCGCAACAGGTCCACGGCCGACGCCTGCGGCCTGCCAAGGGTGCGCAGGCGGGGCGAGGAACCGCGCCTCGGTCGTCCGATGCCGATCGCCGACCATTCGGTGGCGGGTTCGTGAGCGTACAACGCCAACAACGGAATCCACGATGCGAGAAGGTGCTTGCCGTCGAGCTTGGAGTACGTGACCGAGACGATTCCGTGCCCGAAGACCGGTGACACGGTGCCCGTGAGGCGTCGCCCGGCGCCGAGGTCGACGTCGACGTCCACGGCCCGCGCGATAGCGGTACGGTACGGTTTGGCGGCCTCCGCCAACAGGTTCGACTGATCGCGCAGCTCGGTCGCCTTGCGCCAACCCAGCTGACCGGGTGGCAGTGCGCCGCGGCGCCATTCGGCGTGCCTGGCGTCGTCGGGCGTCATGCCGCGCAGCATGTCCGACAGCATCCGATCGCCGACGGCCCATTCCTCCAGCGCGTCGATGTCGACGGGCATTGCGTCCTCCACGCCGTCGACGTCCCAGGGCAGCGTGTACTCCAGCGCGCGGAAGAAGCCCTTGACGGGATCCCTGAAGAATCCCACCAAGTCGGCGAGGACCACGTCGTCGGCGGGACGCGCAGGCAGCGGACCCGCCACGAACTTGGGCTGCTCGATCCGCGCGCCCGCACCCGAGCGCGCCGCACGGAGCACGGTGGGGTCGAAGGTGAACGGTTCGTCGGGAACCAGGCGACCCGGTATCACATTGCGAATGTCGAACGGCTGCAACGGATGACGGACGACGATCTGCTCGCGGACCGGTGCAGCGGTCGTGGTGTCGAGGGTGTCGAGCAGTTCGGCAAGCGGGACCGCTGGTGGCCGTGACTGCCCCGAGTACTGGTCGGCACCGGTATAGGTGACGACCAGCTTCTCGGTGGCCGCCCCGATGGCGTCGAGCAGCAATTGCCGGTCTTCCGAACGGGCGTCGCGTTCACCGGTCATCGGGGTGCGGGTGAGCGCGTCGTCGCCGTCGATCGTGCCGCGGCGCGGGAACACCCCATCGTCGAGTCCGACGAGACAGACCACGCGGTGCGGGACCGAGCGCATTGGCACCATGGTGCAGACGGTCAGCGTGCCGGTGCGAAAGTTCGCCCGGGTCGGCCGGCCCGCGAGGTGGCGTTCGAGGAGCGCCTTGACGTCGGGGAGGCGCAGCACCGTGCCGGCTCTGGTGCCCGCCTTGGCGAGCACCTCGCCGAACTCGCGCTGCATCTGGCTGGTCTGCCAGGCGTCGGCGTCGCTGATTCGGGTGAGCATCGCGATGCCATCGGTCAACGCGGTCAGCCAGACGTGCAGAGGCTGCGCGCCGGACAGCGCCTCGACGGTGCGCTGCAGCCGGTCGACGAACTCCGCCAGCTGCCCGGCCAGGTCGACGCGATTGCTGCTGACGTCGTCGAGCGGCAGGGTGGCGCCGATCCAGGCGTGCGCATCGTCGGACATCGCGACCCCGGCGAGCACCCGGTCCAGCCCGAAACGCCATGTGTCGTGAACGAAGTCGACACCGTACGGTCGGCGGTGCTCCTGGTCGAAGCCCCATCGGATGTTCGACTGGCGGACCCACCGGGTGATGTCCTCCAAGTTGTCGTCGGTGAAGCCGAAGCGGGCGCGCACCGGTGCGGTCTGCGCAAGGTTGAGCACTTCGCTGGCGGTGGCGCGGCGGCCTGCGAGGTCGAGCAGCTGCGAGGCCACCGCCAGCAGCGGATTGGTCTGGACGAGTGAGCGGTCGGCCAGCCGCATCCGCAGCCGGTGCGCCGGATGGGCGCCTCTGAGCACGTCGCCGAGCCCGAAGTCGGCGTTGATCAGCGGGGCGTAGGTCTCGATGTCCGGGCACATGACGAGGATGTCGCGGGGTTCCAGCGTCGGGTCGTCGGACAGCAGACCCAGCAGCACCTCGCGGAGCACGTCCACCTGGCGGGCGGGCCCGTGGCAGGCATGCACCTGGACCGAGCGATCCGCCGCGCCGAGCGTCCGCCCCCGTGCGCGGACCTCGTTCGCGGCGACATCGGACTGCAGCCACCCCAGCAGGCTCGGCGGGTAGTCACGGGCGCCGGCCGACTGGCCGAGGTACTCGTCGGTGTGCAGATCGGTCGGCAGGCTGCGCTGGAGCTCACGTAGATCGCGACCGAGCGTGGCCAGCAGCGGGTGGCCGACTCGGCGGTGGCTGGTGTCGTCGCGTCGCGGTACCGCCCCCCGAAGGTCGGCGAGCGCGTGCCACAACCCGTCGCTGGGGTGCGGCAACCACAGGTGGACGTCGTGGTGGGTGGCGAGTGCGTCGATCAACTCGATCTCGGTGATCGGCAGCCGGGTGTGCCCGAACAGAGACAGCCTCGCCGGCAGGTCGATGGGTGAGTCACGAAGGCGGGCAACGGTTCTCCGATGGCGCACGTGCGGCGGCTCGGCGGGTACGCGGTCGGCAAGCGCTCGCCAGAGCGGTGGCTGCCAGTCGAGGTCGGCATCCAGCCCCGCGGTGTCGCCGGCGAGCCAGTCGGCGAGTAGCTGCGGGCGCTGCCTGGCGTAGGACGCGAACAGCGACGCGATGCGGCGGGCGACGGCGTACCGCCTCCCTTGGCGCAGGTCCCGCTCCTCGCCGGTCTCGAAGCACCCGAGGTGCGTGGCGAGCGTCCGGCACCAGGGTTGTTCGAGGTTCTCGTCGATGACCTCCAGCAGCGGCCACACCATGGCATCGGGAGCCCACGGGTCGTCGTCGGCGGTTCCGGTGATCTCCGCGATCAGCGAGTGCGGGTTCCTGAACTCGACGCCCGCGCACACGCCGTCGGCTCCGTTGCCACGCCCGAGGACATGAGAGAGGCGCTGGCTCAACCACCGCTCCACGCCGCGGGCCGGAACCAGCACCAGCTCCATCGCGAACGGATCGTCGAGGGGTTGGGAGAGCAGGGCGCCGAGACCGTCCGCAAGAAGGTCCGTCCGCTCGGCACGGTGGAGGTGAAGCGACATCGAGGTCAGCCTAGGCGGCGCGTCCGACAGCAGCGCGACTACCGGCGCGTCACCGGCCCGGCCGCGAACCAACTGGCCGCGAACTAACTGGCCGCGAACTCCGCAGGCAACCCGTCGATTCCGGCCTGGATGGCCGCGATCGCATCCTTGCGTGCCTTGAGCTTGCTGGCGCGGTGCGCCTTGGCGTTCAACCCGGCGGCGGCGTCGGAGGCCACGTCGTGCGCCCTAGCCAGCACGTCGCCGTCGTCGACGATCTCGTCGAGCCAGCCCGCGGCGACGGCCTCGTCGCCGCTGAACACCGCGGCCAGGGCGACGGCGCGTTGAAAGGCCGAGCGGGTCAGCCGGTTTCGCATGATCTCGATCGCCGAGATCGGCAATACCATGCCGATTGCCACCTCGTTGGCCTGGCACCGCGAGCTCGGCGAACCGACGCGGTGATCACCGCTCAGCATCAGGAACGAGCCCATCGCGATCGCCGGACCCGTCGCCGCCATCACGACGGGCACCGGGAAGCTCAGCAACCGGATCGACAGCTCGAAACCGCCCGACAGCATGCCAAGAGCGGCGGCGGCGTCACCGGAGTTGAAGACGCTGAGGTCGAATCCCGCGCTGAACACTCGGGAGTTGCCCGCCAGCACCACGGCCTTGACCTCACCGTCGGCTGCAGCCCTCTCGGCGCGGTCGAGCGCGTCGTTGACGTCCTGCTGCATAGCCGGCGACAGGACGTTGACCTTGCCGTCGTCGAGCGTGATCGTCGCTACGGACTCGGTCTGCTCGTAGGCCACGCTGCTTGTCATTGACTCTCCCTCGGACGGCCGGTGTCGAGCCGATGCTATCCGGTCGGGGGACCGGCCAATTCCCGCCTTAGCCCTTCTTGACGCGACGCCAAACCTGGCCATCGGCTGCCAAGGATCGAGTCGGCCACCTCGGTGGCACTGCGAGCGAGACGTTGCTGGCGAAGAGTGGGCAGGGGACGGCGCAACACCCCTGATGGTCTGCCTAGGACGCGGCGGCGGCGAGTTCCTGGTGCTCGGCGGGGCTGACGGTGGGGATCTCGGCAACCAGGCGCTCACCGCGGGCCAGCCAGTCCTGGTCGGCCCAGACGACGCGAGCGGGGAGCCTGCGCCAGTATTCCGGATGCGCCCTCAGGTACACCTCCACGCTCGCGTGCACGTTCGCGTCCACCGGTACCTTGCGGCGCGACACGCTTCGCGCGCTGCCGACGAGCGCGTCGGCCTGGGCCGGGGCGCTCGGAGCGTGAAGCGATCCGTGAGCCGGGCGGATGCCTGCGGCGACGGCACCCTCGAGCATCCAGTCCGCGGCAATGCCGACCAGTGGCTTGCAGGCACCGGGGCCGCCCGCGACGTCGCAGTGAACGCCTCGGAACCAGACCCGGTCGACGTCGTCCTGCGGGGTGGTGGCCACGTCGCGGTGCAGCGGTCCGCCCTCGATGGCGAGTGCGTGCCTGCCCGCGACGACGTTGGCGGAGGCCGAATCCGGCTGTGCGGGAAGGCCCGTCGGGCGGATGGCGTCCCACAGACCTAGAAAGGCGACGGGCACCGCAACCTCGACACCGCCGTTGAGGTCGACGATCAACTTCGCGACGCGGTCCCAGTCCTCACTCGTTCGCGGGGTGCGCGGCAAGGCATACGAATCCACCACGAAGTCCAGGAGATCGCTCCCCGTCGATGCGAGCGTGCCGACGGTGCCGAGCAGTCGAGCGAAGGCCTGGGCCGAATATCCGCCGCGGCCCGCGCCGAAGACGAAGACGCGGTCACCCGGGTCCCACGTCTCGACGAAGAAGTCGTATGCGTCGTGAATCGCGCTCCGCGCGGCGTCGAGAGATTCGCTTCGTCGTCGTCGCGCAGGTTCGCAGTGATACCACGCCACCTGATCATCGGAGTGGTCGAGCAAATCGAACAGCGCCGTTGCGCTCGAACTTCCGCCCACGTCAAAACAGAACACCAAGTTCTTCACAGCTATCCCCCCGGAAGCCCGTCCCTTCGACGGGGCCGTCGATCATTCTGACAATCCCCTGCGGGGATGTCCAGCGAAATCTGCATCTCAAGTCGAAATGCGCGACGGATCCTTGCGTCTGCAAGCGGTTTGGCGACGGTTTCCGTCGCGGGTGCGGCGGCTCAGCCGATCGTGGTCCCGTCGTCGATCTCGGCGGTGGCGTCGATCATCACGTCGTTGGCGGCTTCGGGGCCCTCGACGTTGAGCTGCAGCACGTAGGTGGTGCCGTCGTCGGCCGGAATGACGGCCGTCTTCTGGGCGAACAGCCTCTTGCCGCCCGCCCCGTCATAGGTGCCCGCCAGCTGATAGGCCGGGAACCCGCTCAACCTGCTCTCCTGGCCAGGGTTCTGGGGGACGAAACCGGGCAGGTTGTTGAGCTCACCGGGTGCGAGCGCCAGAAGCGCCTGGGGGTCGACGGGTCCGACCAGGCGGACGTACAGCGCCTGAATCTGCGGCGGGTCGTCGGCGAGTTCGGGACCGGCGTAGATCGCGCCGCCGTAGATCTCGGCGGGCAGTTCCTCGGCGCCGACGTTCTCCCAGCCGGTCGGGATCGGGATGTTGATGGGCGGCGCGGTGGGATCGTCGGGCTGGATCGCCGTCTCCTGGATGCCGTTTTGCGCGATGTAGTCGGCAATCGTGGGATTCGGTCCTGGCGGTGCCTCGGTGGGCGTCGTCATCGTCGGCCTGCGCGAGGTGGACGTCGCCTCGCTCGACGGTGACGAGCTCGAGCGCTGCGAACTCAGGGTGTTCGACGTCGCGGTCGTCGCGGTGTCGTCGTCGCGGATCACGAAGAAGTACACCAGGACCAGTGCGGCGATCAGGATCAGCGCGGCCACGGTGCCGATGACACCGAAGAGCACCTTCTTGTTCGACCCGTTCGGCGGAGTTCCCTGCGGTCCACCAGCGGACTGGTCGAAGGGAGGGTACGACGGGGGAGCGCCGTAGCCCGTCGGCCCCGCGGGCGCTCCGTACGACGGCGCGTTCTCGTAGAACTGCGTTGGCGGTGCGCCGTAGGACGACGGCGCCATCTGCGTCGAGTCGTACGGCGCCGCGGGAGGCGGTGCGCCCCAGGACGGCTGGCCCTGCGAGGCGTCGTAGGCCTGGGTGGCCACTCCCTCGTCGGGAGCCCGGTGGGCGCCCGGCTTCGGCTCCTCCGATTCCGCGGACGGCGACGGGTCCGCGGACCGCGTCGTGATGATCGACGTCGCTTGATCGGCTCCCGGCTGGACGGGTCCCGGTTGGTCGACTTCCGGCTGGACCGTTCCCGGCTGATCGGTTCCCGGCGTCGACTGGCTCGGCAGCTTCACGATCGACGTGGCCTGTTCACTACCGGCGAACGGGTCCGACGGCGCCTCGGGGGCGGCGGCGGGTGGCTGGGGCGGGCTGGCGGGCGCACGGTGCTCGGTCCAGGCGTTGCCGTCCCAATATCTGAGGGCGTTGGGGTCCTCGGGGTCCGGATACCAATTGGCGGGCGTGGGCGGTGTGGTCATCGCAAAGCTCTCCCCGGTCCGGCGCCCCACGGGCGCTGCGAACCGGACAATAGCGCAGGCTGGATGCCGATGCGCTACTTCTGATCAGGCCACATTGCGTTCAGGCGCCCATCGCCGTGCGCCACTGATCCAGGCTGCTCGCCCGGTAGACGTAATTCGTCTTGCGTACCTCCGATAGCGCGGCGCTCGGCTCCGCCGAGTACCAGTGCCCGGGAAAGACCGTCGGGTCCCCCGGCAGCGTGGCCAGGGCCTGCAGGCTGCGGAACATGTCGTCGACGTTGCCGCCGGGGAAGTCGGTACGCCCGCACCCCTCGAGGAACAGGGTGTCCCCGGCGACCAGCCTCCCGTCGAGCAGGAAGCACTGACTGCCCGGGGTGTGTCCAGGGGTGTGCAGCAGCTCGACGTCGACGTCGCCGACCGAGACCCGGTCGCCGTGATCGTGTGCGGTCAGGTCGGCGGTGGGGATGCCGGTGATTCGTGAAACCCATTCCGCCTCATGGGCGTTGACGTGAACCGGAACGCTGACGCGTTCGAGGAGCTCGGCCAATCCCTTGAGCTCGAAGCCCATCATCGACCCGCCCACGTGGTCGGGGTGGTGATGGCTGACCAGCACGCCGGACAGGTGCATGCCGTCGGCTTCGAGCGCGTCGAGCAAGTCGTTGGCCGCATACGCCGGGTCCACGATGACGCAGTCGCCGGTGTCGCGGTCGCCGATGAGATAGGCGAAGTTGCGCATTTGTTGGGCGATGACGTCGTTGGACGCGAAGTCCCGGCCGGACAGCAGCTGCTTGAAGTAGAGACGGTTCTGGTCGGTTGGACTGGCCATGTCAGTAGCGTATGACCTGCCGATCGCGCGCCGTTGCTGGCTCCGATGTCCAAGCGGTTTGGCGAGGGTATCGGCGAGAATGTACCCTCTTTAAGGCCCTGCGGCGTGAACGTCTGCGCTCAAAGGCGACTGCCCCCTTAGCTCAGTCGGTAGAGCGTTTCCATGGTAAGGAAAAGGTCAACGGTTCGATTCCGTTAGGGGGCTCGGCGGTAACCCGTGGGCACGGGAGAAGCTAGGCGAGCAGTAGGCGCCCGACTTGGCGGTGTAGCTCAGCTGGTTAGAGCGCACGACTCATAATCGTGAGGTCGGGGGATCGAGCCCCCCCACCGCTACAAGACGACAACGATTCAGTAAAGAAGGACATAACGTGGCCTCCAGTACCGACGTACGGCCCAAGATCACCTTGGCCTGCGAGGTGTGCAAGCACCGCAACTACATCACCAAGAAGAACCGCCGCAACGACCCCGACCGGCTGGAGATCAAGAAGTTCTGCCCGAACTGCGGCACCCACCGGGCGCACAAGGAATCGCGCTAGGCCTGACCGCGAGCTTCGGCTCGGGGTGGGACCGAAGCGGGAACTGAATCCGTGTCGCTGTCTGAGAGCATCATCGGCAAGCACTTCCGCTACCCCGATTTCTACGAAGTCGGACGCGAGAAGGTGCGCGAGTACGCCATCGCCGTCAAGAACGACGACGAGTCCTTTCACGACGAGTCCGCAGCGGCCGCACTCGGCCACGACTCGCTGCCCGCGCCGCTGACGTTCATCTCGGTCTTCGGTTACCAGGCGCAGACGGCCTTCTTCGTCGACGCGAACATCGGCATTCACGACGAGCAGATCGTCCAGGTCGACCAGGAGCTCAAGTTCCTATTGCCCATCAAGGCGGGCGACCGGTTGTACTGCGACGTCTACGGGCACTCGGTTCGGCAGGCGCACGGTACCGACATCATCGTCATGAAGACCATCATCACCAATCAGCAGGGTGAGGCCGTACAGGAGAGTTACACGACCCTGGCGGGTCGTTCAGATGACAGTGGAGAGGGCTTTTCTAATGGCACTGCGTGAGTTCAGCACGGTGAAGGTCGGTGACCAGCTTCCGGAGCGGGTGATTCCGCTGACCCGCACGGACTTGGTGAACTACGCCGGCGTGTCGGGTGATCTGAACCCGATCCACTGGGATGACGACATCGCCAAGCAGGTCGGCCTGGACACCGCCATCGCCCACGGCATGCTGACCATGGGTCTGGGGGGCGGCTACGTCACGTCGTGGATCGGCGACCCGGCCGCGGTCACCGAGTACAACGTGCGGTTCACCGCCGTGGTCCCAGTGCCCAACGACGGCGTCGGCGCCGAGATCGTCTTCAACGGCCGCGTGAAGTCCGTTGAGCCCGAATCGAAGTCGATCGTGATCGCCTTGTCGGCGACCACCGGAGGCAAGAAGATCTTCGGCCGCGCCACCGCCACCGCGAAGCTCGCCTAGTCATGGCCCTGAAGACCGACATTCGGGGCATGGTCTGGAAGTACCCGGACACCTTCGTCGTGGGGCGCGAACAGGTCCGGCAGTACGCCAAGGCCGTCAAGTCCGCCGACCCCGCCACCATCGACGAGGCCGCCGCCGCGGAGCTGGGCCACGACGCGCTCATCGCGCCGCTCACGTTCGCGGCCATCTTCGCGGTGATGATTCAGAACCACTTCTTTCAGAACGTCGACATCGGTCTGGAGACCCTGCAGATCCTGCAGGTCGACCAGAAGTTCCTGTTCCATCGCCCCATCAAGGTCGGCGATGAGCTGACCGGAACGATGTACGTCGAATCGGTCGACGAGCGGTTCGGGGCCGACATCGTGACCACCCGCAACGTGTGCACCGACCCCGACGGCACCATCGTCATGGAGGCGTTCACCACGCTGATGGGCCACGAGGGCGAGAATTCGGTGTCGATGAAGTGGGACCCCGAGACCGGTCAGGTCATGCGGACCGCGATGGCGGCGAGCACTCCCGCAGCGGATTAGTAACTCAGATCAGGGCCGATGTACACTCGGTCCTCGGGGTTTCGCCCAATCAACGCGCTGTCCGTCGGTTACTGATCGGCCGATCGGGGAGCGCGCGATTGTGTGAGGCCTCGAACGGCAAGGAACCTGCCAGCAGTGCCGTTCTCGAAGGGGCGTAGCTCAACTGGCAGAGCAGCGGTCTCCAAAACCGCAGGTTGCAGGTTCAAGTCCTGTCGCCCCTGCTCAACTGAATATGCGAAAGCGTGGACACTGGAAGGTGACCACTGCCCAACCATCACGATCACAGAAGAGGGAGCATGGTGAGCGACGAGCGCGACGGTGCCGGCTCCGCAGCTGACGACACCGACACTGCGGACACAGCCGACACTCGCGGTCAGACCGCCGTGGTGACTCGCCCGCAGCGGCCCACCGGCAAGCGGTCTCGACGCGATACCGACGCCGGGGACACTCCCGAAACCAAGACCAGCCTGGTGAAGAACGGCGACGCCAAGACGCCGAAGACTGCCAAGAAGCCGGGCCCCGAGAAGGCGCGGGTCAACCCGTTCACCTTCGTATGGAACTACCTGAAGCAGGTCGTCGCCGAGCTCCGCAAGGTGATCTGGCCGAACCGCAAGCAGATGGTCAGCTACACCACCGTGGTGCTGATCTTCCTGGCCTTCATGGTCGCGCTGATCGGTGGCGTCGACCTTGGCCTGGCCAAACTCATCACGTGGGTTTTCGGCTGACATAGCCACCCGTGACGAGAAGAAAGACTTAGAGAGGATCGACACGTGACTTCCTTCGAGGGCGGAACGCCTTCGGCTTCGGATGTGTCCGACGCGCGCATCGAGGCGGCCGACCCGGCGACGGTGATCGCCGACGAGGCCGCCGAGTCCCTCCAGGACTCCACCGCCGCCGAGGCCATCGAGGGCGCGGCGTCCGACGCTGAAGAGGCGCTGGACGTCGACGCTGCGTCTGACGACTCTGCCCTCGCCGACGAGGCTTCTGAAGAGGCCCCCGAAGAGGCTTCCGAAGAGGCAGAGGAAGAGGACGTCGACCCAGCCGTCGCGCTCAAGAAGGACCTGCGCAGGCGCCCCGGCAACTGGTACGTCATCCACTCCTACGCGGGCTACGAGAACAAGGTGAAGGCCAACCTCGAGACGCGTGTGCAGAACCTCGACGTCGGCGACTACATCTTCCAGGTGGAAGTGCCCACCGAAGAGGTCACCGAGATCAAGAACGGCCAACGCAAGCAGGTCAACCGCAAGGTTCTGCCCGGCTACATCCTGGTCCGCATGGATCTCACCGACGAGTCGTGGAGCGCCGTGCGCAACACGCCTGGTGTCACCGGCTTCGTCGGGGCGACGTCCAAGCCGTCGGCGCTGACCCTGGACGACGTCGTCAAGTTC
Organism: Mycobacterium sp.; assembly: GCF_040509115.1. Lineage (GTDB taxonomy): Bacteria > Actinomycetota > Actinomycetes > Mycobacteriales > Mycobacteriaceae > Mycobacterium. The sequence continues at coordinate 20,597 of NZ_JBEVLO010000141.1, forward strand.
CTGCTGCCGCAGGGCGCGGCGAAGAAGCCCGCCAAGTCCACCGCGTCGGCAGCTGCGGCTGCCGAGACCGGGGGAATCGAACGTCCGGTCGTCCTCGTTGACTTCGAGGTCGGCGAATCGGTCACCGTCATGGACGGCCCGTTCGCGACGCTGCCCGCCTCGATCAGCGAGGTCAACGCAGAACAGCAGAAGCTCAAGGTGCTGGTCTCGATCTTCGGTCGTGAGACGCCCGTCGAGCTGACCTTCACCCAGGTCGCCAAGATCTAAGAACCACGAGAACGAGAACAGGAAACACACGTCATGCCCCCCAAGAAGAAGAAGATCACCGGGCTGATCAAGCTGCAGATCCAGGCCGGGCAGGCCAACCCCGCCCCGCCAGTCGGTCCCGCGCTCGGTCAGCACGGCGTCAACATCATGGAGTTCTGCAAGGCCTACAACGAGGCGACGCAGGACCAGCGGGGCAACGTCATCCCCGTCGAGATCACGGTGTACGAAGACCGCAGCTTCTCGTTCGCGCTGAAGACCCCGCCCGCCGCCAAGCTGCTACTCAAGGCCGCTGGTGTGCAGAAGGGCTCCGGCGAGCCGCACAAGACCAAGGTCGCCAAGGTGACCTGGGATCAGATCCGCGAGATCGCCGAGCAGAAGAAGGAAGACCTCAACGCCAACGACATCGACGCCGCGGCGAAGATCATCGCAGGCACCGCCCGCTCGATGGGCATCACGGTCTCCTAAGCCGTACCCAGCTCCAACCCGTGGAAGGGCCCGCTCCGGCCCGACTGACCACCGCCAAAGAAAGTGATTGGAATCCAATGAGCAAGAACAGCAAGGCATACCGCGAAGCGGCCGAGAAGATCGACAAGGACAGCCTCTACACGCCGCTCGAGGCCGCGAAGCTGGCCAAGGAGACGTCCTCGAAGAAGCAGGACGCCACCGTCGAGGTCGCGATCCGCCTCGGCGTCGATCCCCGCAAGGCCGACCAGATGGTCCGCGGCACCGTCAACCTGCCCCATGGCACCGGCAAGACGGCCCGCGTCATCGTGTTCGCGGTCGGCGACAAGGCCGAGGACGCCATCGCCGCGGGAGCTGACGCCGTCGGCAGCGAGGACCTGATCGAGAGGATCCAGGGTGGCTGGCTCGACTTCGACGCCGCGATCGCAACGCCCGACCAGATGGCGAAGGTGGGCCGCATCGCCCGCGTTCTCGGCCCGCGTGGTCTGATGCCGAACCCCAAGACCGGCACCGTCACCCCCGACGTGACCAAGGCCGTCAACGACATCAAGGGCGGCAAGATCAACTTCCGCGTCGACAAGCAGGCCAACCTGCACTTCGTCATCGGCAAGGCGTCATTCGACGAGACGAAGCTCGCGGAGAACTACGGCGCCGCCATCGACGAGATCATGCGGGCCAAGCCGTCGTCGTCGAAGGGCCGCTATCTGAAGAAGGTCGTCGTCTCGACCACGACCGGCCCCGGCATCCAGGTGGATCCGGCGATCACGCGTAACTTCGCCGAGGCCTGAGCCCACTTTGCCGCGAGCGTGCGCGTCTGCGGGCGACACGCCGTCGTCGCACCTCAGAATGCGCACG
>NZ_JBEVLO010000142.1:0-4306 GCF_040509115.1 Mycobacterium sp.
GTCTTGGCGAGCAGATAGCGGTCGAGCACGTTCGCACTGTCGGTGCGTCGCACGGCGGTGTACGACGCGGCGTTCGCGTACAGGGTGAAGAAGTAGTAGGTGCTCCACAGCGGCAGCAGCAGCTCCCGCACGCCGGCGCGGATCCCCTCCTCGGTGACGATGAGGTTGCCGCCGCGGATGACGGAGCTCGACATCAGGAACCAGCGCATCGCGTCGGCGCCGTCGCGGTCGAAGACCTCGCTGACATCGGGGTAGTTCCGCAGCGACTTCGACATCTTCTGCCCGTCGTTGCCGAGCACGATGCCGTGGCTGATCACGTTCGAGAAGGCGATCCGGTCGAACAGGGCGGTTGACAGCGCGTGCATCACGTAGAACCAGCCACGGGTCTGGCCGATGTACTCCACGATGAAGTCGGCCGGATTGTGCGCCTCGAACCAGTCGGCGTTCTCGAACGGGTAGTGCACCTGCGCGAACGGCATCGACCCGGAGTCGAACCAGACGTCGAAGACGTCCTCGATGCGCCGCATCGTCGACTTGCCGGTCGGATCGTCGGGGTTGGGGCGGGTCAGCTCGTCGATGTACGGCCGGTGCAGATCCGTCGGGCGTACCCCGAAGTCGCGCCCGAGCTCGTCGAGGCTGCCGTATACGTCGATGCGTGGGTAGTCCGGGTCGTCGGACTTCCACACCGGAATGGGGCTGCCCCAGTACCGGTTTCGCGAGATGGACCAATCCCTTGCGCCCTGGAGCCACTTGCCGAACTGGCCGTCCTTGACGTGCTCGGGGTACCACGTGATCTGCTGATTCAGCTCGACCATCCGGTCACGGAATTCGGTGACCTTGATGAACCACGACGACACGGCCCGGTAGATCAGCGGGTTGCGGCACCGCCAACAGTGCGGATAGGAGTGGTCGTAGGTCTCGTGCCTGAGCAGGACCGCTCCGTTGGAGGCCGCGCCGCCCGACTGGTTCTTGAGGTCGCGGATGATCTGTGGATTCGCGTCGAAGACGTGCTGGCCCGCGTAGTCCGGCACGGTCGCATCGAAGCGCCCCTTCGCGTCGACCGGCGTGACCGCGGGGATGCCTGCGGCGTCGGCGGTCGCCTTGTCGTCCTCGCCGTAGGCCGGCGCCATGTGCACGATTCCGGTGCCGTCGTCGGTGGTGACGAACTCGCCGGGCAAGACGCGAAAGGCGTTGGGCGCATCCATGAAGTACGGGAAGGGCGGAACGTAGCTCACGCCGAGCAGGTCACTGCCGAGGTAGGTGCCCAGCACGGTCGGCTCTTCACCCAGCTCCCTGGCGTACCCCGCGAGGCGGGCGTCTGCGAGGACGTAGCGCCTGCCGTCGGATCCCTCCACCTGGACGTAGGTCACGTCGGGGTTGACGGCAACGGCCTGGTTGGACGGCAGGGTCCACGGCGTCGTGGTCCAGACGAGAAGGTACGAGCCCTGCAGCGCAGCCTGGACCGTCTGCTCCTGCCCGTCGGCGTCAATCCGGAACCCCACGGTCAGCGCCGGGTCCTGCCGGTTCTGGTAGACGTCGTCGTCCATGCGCAGTTCGTGGCTGGACAGCGGCGTCTCGTCGTTCCAGCAGTACGGGAGCACCCGATTGCCCTCATAGGCGAGGCCCTTGTCCCACAGCTGCTTGAACGCCCAGATCACCGACTCCATGAAGGTGGGGTCCAGCGTCTTGTAGTCGTTGTCGAAGTCGACCCACCGCGCCTGGCGGGTGACGTAGGCCTGCCATTCGTCGGAGTACTTCATCACCGACGCACGGCACGCATCGTTGAACGTCTCGATGCCCATTGCCTCGATCTGGGCCTTGTCACTGATTCCGAGCTGGCGCTGCACCTCCAGCTCGGCGGGCAGGCCGTGGGTGTCCCAGCCGAATCTGCGTTCGACCTTGTAGCCGCGCATGGTGCGGTAGCGGGGAACGATGTCCTTGACGTAGCCGGTCAGAAGGTGGCCGTAGTGCGGCAGCCCGTTCGCGAACGGGGGCCCGTCGTAAAAGACGTACTCCTGCGCGTCGTCGCGCTGTTCGATGCTCGCACGGAAGGTGTCGTCACGCTTCCAGTAGTCCAACACCTCGACTTCGAGGTCGGGAAAGCTCGGCGATCCGGTCGCCGGCTTGGGGTAGGCGCTCACGTGGGTCTCGTCTCCTGTGCCCGGGGTCGATCAGGCACGGGGACGACGTCACGCGTCTACGTGACACCGCGGTACCACCCCGCTTGCGCACACGCGGTGCGCCACTCGAGTTGGGCTGTGACGGACCCATCCGTTCGGTTCTACTGTGCGCTGGACCCAGGGGTCCGAACGCGGTTCTTCCGAAGGCTCCCCGGTGATGGCCGGATCGACGCCGCTGAGAGGATTCTAGAGCCTAGCGCGCGAGCGCCAACTGGCTGCCCTAGCGTGCCAGCGCCAGTTCGGCCGTGGCGGGCACCGGCGGCGTGGCCTCCGACGTCAGCTCGATGAGTGCCAACGGAAATTGCTCTGCCAGCTCCTGGACCGTGTACTCCTCGAAGCCCCGGGAGTCGAACCACCAGTCCAGTGCGAGGGCGTCGCCGGTCGAGTAGGCGCGGACCTCGAGGACGTGTCCGAGGTGGCCCCTGGAGGTAGCCGCGTCGCCGTAGGCGAAGAGCACGTCGGCAAGCGCCTGCGCCCGTTGCGCGTCGGATACGCCATGAACGGTGTGCTGGAGCGCCGTCTCGTTCATGGCGTGATGGACGTCTGCCAGCATCTCGTCGGCGGAGATTCGGTCGGGTCCAGCACACTTCAGCGTCATGGGGTGCACGCACGTTCCGAAGCCGGGCACGTCCACGGCAACCGCGCCGTCGCCGATCGTCCGCTGAATGGCGCGGCCCAGCGCAGCGACGAGGATCTCGTCGCGCGACACACCAAGGACCTCCGCGGCACCGTCGAGTTCTTGGGTCAGCAACGTCGACAACGGTGCGGCCATCTTCTCGAGATCGTCGTCGTGGGGAAGCCCCTCGGCGTCGTAGTCGGTCAGCTGCATGTTTGCGCGCGTCATGCAAAGTAGGCTACACGACTGTCCCAAAACTGGGACACATCTGCCAAAACTGTTACGGCAGTGTCAATTAAGGGGGTGTCGTCCGATTTGCGGTTGGTACTGCCCAGCTCAGGGAAGACCGTCTAAGGTGTAGGAGTGCCCCGCACCGATGAAAACGGCAGACAGCTGAAAGCGCTGTTGGATTACCTCCTTGATGGCGACGTCGACGCGAAGGCCATCTACGACGCGCTCGGTACGTCGAGCAGTACGTACTACCGCCGCATCAAGGAACCCGACTATCCCAATGCCGAGGAGATGCGACTGGTCGCGGACCGGTTCCACCTCAGCTACCCCGACCTTCAAGTGCGATTCGGACTGATGACCCGCGAAGAGGTCTGGAGCTACGTCGAGTCGGCGCCGCTGTCCGTCGTGACCATCGCAGAACCTGTCACCACACAACGCACCGGTCGACCGAGGCTGAAAGATCTCACGCCACGCGCCGACGCTCCCCCGCTCTAGCGGTTAGAATTTGCTGACGGAATATCTCGAAGGCGACCTTCAATGGCTCTGGCAGTCCTCATCACCATCACGCTGGCATGTATCGCGTGGAGCCTGTGGATCCGTCGGGTCACCTGGTCATGCCGGTGGGAAGTTGCTGCCACCCTGAACATCGCCCTTCAGGGCGCCACGATTCTGCTCATGTCGCCGCTCGCGTCGGAGACGCTCGGACACTGGCTGCACTCCCTCACCGGGATGTGGAACCTCGAGGACTACATCGGCCACGACATGTACGTGGTGGCGGCGTCGGCGATCGTCTACAACTCTCTCGGGCGGCTGCAGGACGACCACGCCATGCAGACCACCTTCAAGCAATACGTGGAACGTCCCGCTACGCTCTGCATCCCCCTGCTGCTCGCCACGTTCTCCCTCGGGAACGGCGCGGCCATCTACAGCGCGGACTTCTTCGAGCTGCACACCGACTTCTGGCTGAGCGCCTACTGGCTGCTGCTCTGCGGCACGCTGATCTATCTCCTGGGCTACGGATCGCGCGCGCTTCTCGTGCTCCGCAAGGATCCGCGGTCGCGCACGGTCGCCAACGTCTACCTGGCCGCGTCGGTAAGCGGGATGCTCGCCTGCGTCGTCCGCGTGATCACTGCACTCTTCCCGTCGCTGCAGCCGATAGAGGACGGCAACCTCGTCTGGTTCTTTGCCTGCACGTGCGGCGCCGGGTTCGCGCTCATGTCGGCGCACTCGTGGCGCATCAAGACGAAGTGGTTCAGCAAGGCGGTCCACTAGGCACACG
>NZ_JBEVLO010000143.1:0-53606 GCF_040509115.1 Mycobacterium sp.
TGCGACTTGCCAGCCACGATCAACTGGATGGGACGCTCCTCGTCGAGCAGCAACCGTTCGAGGCGATCGGCATCACGAAGCATCAGCGTGAGTCGCTTGTAGGTCGGCACGCGTCGGGCGAACCCGACGGTCAACACCTTGGGGTCGAAAGCGTCTGCGATCCAACCGAGTTCGGCCTCCGCCGCGCCCCGCTCCAGCCAGGAACGGCGCAGCCTGGCGCGCACGTCGGCGATCAACAGCTCCCGTAGCTGCGAGCGGATCCACCAAAGATGCCCAGGGTCGACCTGCTGCAGCCGTTGCCAGGTATCCGGCTCGCTCAGCGGGCCGAGGTCTTCGCCGCCCAGCAGCTCGCGGCCCAGCTGCAACCACTGCGGCGCCGCCCACGTCGGCCCGTGCACGCCATTGGTGATCGAACCGATGGGCACCTCGTCCTGGTCGAACCCGTCCCACAGGTCGTTGAACATGCCGCGGCTGACCTGACCGTGCAGCAACGACACCCCGTTGGCCCGCTGCGCCAGACGCAGACCCATGTGCGCCATGTTGAACTTCGACGGGTCGTCCTCGGCACCGAAGGCCAGGATGCGGTCCAGGGGGACGCCGGGGAGCAGGCTCGACGAGCCGCCGATCGGTTCCTCGACCGTCGCTTCGTCCGCCCCGCCGAAGTACCGCGTGACCATCTCGACCGGGAAGCGGTCGATGCCGGCGGGCACCGGGGTGTGCGTGGTGAACACCGTGCTGGAGCGCACCACGGTCAGCGCGGTGTCGAAGTCGAGCCCACCGTCGGTGACGAGTTCGCGGATCCGCTCGACGCCGAGGAAGCCCGCGTGCCCTTCGTTCATGTGGAACACCTGCGGCTCTGGCAACCCCTCGACGGCGGTGAACGCGCGGATTGCGCGAACGCCGCCGATGCCGGCGAGAAGCTCCTGCTTGATTCGGTGCTCCTGGTCACCGCCGTATAGCCGGTCGGTGACGCTGCGCAGTTCGTGCTCGTTCTCCGGTATGTCGGAATCCAAGAGCAGCAACGGGATTCGGCCGACCTGGGCAATCCACACCCTGGCTTTCAGCTCGCCCGAGTCGGGCATCGCCAGCCCCACCAGCACGGGTGCGCCACCGTCGTCGGTGAGCAGTCGCAGGGGCAGGCCCTGCGGGTCAAGCGATGGATAGGTCTCGTGTTGCCAGCCGTCGGCGGTCAGGGACTGACGGAAGTAACCGGACCGGTAGTAGAGGCCCACGGCAATCAGCGGCAGCCCCAGGTCGGAGGCCGCTTTGAGGTGGTCACCGGCCAGAATGCCGAGGCCACCGGAGTAGTTCGGCAACACCTCGGAGACGCCGAACTCCATCGAGAAGTAGGCAATGCCGGTGGGCCAGGAACTACCGCCGTCGTCCTCCTGCTTCTCCTGGTACCACCTGGGCCTGGTCAGGTACGTGTCGAGTTCAGCGGCGAGATGGTCCAACTGGACCAGGAAGGACTCGTCACCGGCAAGCTCGTCGAGGCGGGCGGGGCTGACCCCGCCGAGCAGTGCCACCGGGTCTTGTCCCACCTGTTCCCACAGCTCGGAATCGATTGTGGCGAAAAGACCCTGGGTCGGCGTGTCCCACGACCAACGCAGGTTGACCGACAGCCGTTCGAGGGCCGCCAGACGCTCGGGCAGGTGGGTGCGGACGGTGAACCTACGGAGTGCCTTCACGTGAGTTCACCTTACTGACGCATCCCGCCTTCGCACGCAGAAGCGGGCACGCACAGATGCTCGACACGACCCATGGGGTTGAGCAGGACACTACGGTGGGTATAGGGCGCGACAGGGAATACGACGAAGCAATCGAGCAGACATAACCCTCAGTAGCCCGTGGCCCCCGCCGCGGGCGTAAGGAGCAGTGGTGGCCGGTCGGATCGAGATCGATGACGTCGCACCAGTGGTGTCCAACGGCCGATACCCGGCGAAGGCCGTGGTGGGCGAGGTGGTGCCAGTCAAGGCGGCAGTCTGGCGGGAAGGACACGATGCCGTAGCGGCCACTTTGGTCGTGCGGTACCACGGCACCAGCTACCCCGCTCTTGCCGCCGCGCCCGCGGGCTTGGCACCCCACGTCGAGCCCGTCCCGATCGAAGAGGTCGTCGGTGGTTCGCAGCGGGTCAAGCCGCAGCGGTCGCCGATGGAGCCTGGCCGAGAGCCGGACTTCTTCCACGGCCAGTTCACCCCCGACGCGGTCGGGCTGTGGACGTACCGGGTGGACGGCTGGAGCGATCCGATCGCGACGTGGCGCAAGAACGTCACGGCCAAGCTGAACGCTGGGCAGGGCGAGGCCGAGCTGGACAACGACCTGCGGATCGGCGCGCAGTTGTTCGAGCGCGCCGCGACGGGCGTGCCGCGTCAGGACCGATACCCGCTGATCCAGGCAGCGGAGGAGCTGCGAAAGCCCGGCGATCCGTTCACCCGGGCAGGCGCCGCACTGGCCCCCGAGGTGGCGGGGTTGCTGCACGACTATCCGCTGCGCGAGCTGATCACGCGCGGCGAGCAGCATGGTGTTTGGGTCGATCGCCCGCTCGCCCGGTTCAGCTCCTGGTACGAGTTGTTCCCGAGATCCACTGGCGGCTGGGATGGCGATGGCAAGCCGGTGCACGGCACCTTCGCGACGGCCAGCAAGGCCTTGCCACGGGTGGCGCGAATGGGATTCGACATCGTGTACCTGCCGCCGATCCACCCGATCGGCAAGGTGCACCGCAAGGGCCGCAACAACAGCGTCACCGCGGCGCCCAAGGACGTCGGATCGCCGTGGGCCATCGGCAGCGACAAGGGCGGCCACGACGCGGTGCATCCGAAGCTCGGCACGATCGACGACTTCGACGACTTCGTCCGCGAGGCTCGCGGACATGGTCTCGAGGTGGCTCTCGATCTGGCCCTTCAGTGCGCTCCCGACCATCCCTGGGCCAAGGACCACCCCGAGTGGTTCACCGTCCTGCCGGACGGCACGATCGCGTACGCGGAGAACCCGCCCAAGAAGTATCAGGACATCTACCCGGTCAACTTCGACAACGATCCCGCGGGGATCTACGCCGAGGTGCTCCGGGTGGTGAAGTTCTGGATGTCTCACGGCGTCAAGGTGTTTCGGGTCGACAATCCGCACACCAAGCCACCGAACTTCTGGGCCTGGCTCATCGGAGAGGCCAAGAACGCCGATCCCGACGTCCTGTTCCTCGCCGAGGCCTTCACCCGACCCGCGCGTCTGTTCGGGTTGGCGAAGCTGGGTTTCACGCAGTCGTACACGTACTTCACCTGGCGTACGGCCAAGTGGGAGCTGGTCGAGTTCGCCGAGCAGATCGCCGAGCACGCCGACTACGCGCGGCAGAGCCTCTGGGTCAACACCCCGGACATCCTGCACGAGAGCCTGCAGCATGGCGGCCCGGGAATGTTCGCCATTCGCGCGGTGATGGCCGCGACGATGAGCCCGACGTGGGGTGTGTACTCGGGCTATGAACTGTTCGAGGGCGAGGCCGTTCGCGAGGGCAGCGAGGAATACCTGAACTCGGAGAAGTACGAGTTGCGGCCCCGCGACTTCGAGGCCGCGCTCTCCAGGGGCGAATCCTTGGAGCCATTCCTGACGCGGCTCAACGAGATCCGCAAGTGGCATCCCGCGCTGAGTCAGATGCGCACCATCAAGTTCCACCACATCGACAACGACGCGTTGCTGGCCTACAGCAAGTTCGACCCGATCAGCGGCGACTGCGTGCTCGTGGTGGTGACGCTCAACGCGTTCGGCCCGGAGGAGTCGACGCTCTGGCTCGACATGAGCGCACTGGGAATGGCCGACTACGACCGCTTCTGGGTGCGCGACGAGATCACTGGTGACGAATATCAGTGGGGCCAAGCCAATTACGTGCGCATCGAACCAGCCCGGTCCGTTGCCCACATTCTGAACATGCCGCAAATACCAACCGAGAAGCGGCTAGAGCTGCTGCGGAGGGAATGAACACATGACCCGCACGAATGACATCGCCAGCCAGTACCTGCGACCCGACTCGTCGGAGTTGAACCGACTGCTCTCGGGCACGCACCATGATCCACACTCGATCCTTGGTGCACACGAGTACACCGACCACACCGTGATCCGGGTGCTGCGGCCAAACGCGCTCGAGGTGGTCGCCATCATCGGCAACGAGCGCTTCCCGTTCAGCCACGTCGAGGACGCGATGTTCGCGGTCGCGGTGCCCTTCACCGCGCTCATGGACTACCGGCTCGAGGTCGGCTACCCCGGGGGCGACGACGGGCCCCACGTCCACACGGTGGCCGATCCGTACCGCTTTCTGCCCACGTTGGGCGAGGTCGACCTGCACCTGTTCTCCGAGGGACGCCACGAGCGCCTCTGGGAGGTGCTGGGCGCGCACCCCAGGACCTACAACACGCCCGACGGTCCCGTCGATGGCGTGTCGTTCGCCGTGTGGGCACCGAATGCCAAGGGCATCAACCTGATCGGTGACTTCAACCATTGGAGCGGCAACGACGCCCCGATGCGTACGTTGGGTTCCACCGGCGTGTGGGAGCTGTTCTGGCCCGGTTTCCCCCCCGACGGGCTCTACAAGTTCCGCGTGCACGGCGCCGACGGAGTGACCACCGAACGCGCCGACCCGATGGCGTTCGCCACCGAGGTTCCGCCGCAGCGCGCGTCCCGCGTCACCAAGAGCGACTACACGTGGGACGACACGGACTGGATGACTCAGCGGGCGCTACGCAATCCCGTCTTCGAGCCGATGAGCACCTACGAGGTGCACCTGATGTCATGGCGGCCCGGCCTGAGCTATCGCGAATTGGCCACCGAGCTCACCGATTACGTCGTCGAGCAGGGCTTCACGCACGTCGAGTTGCTTCCCGTGGCGGAGCACCCCTTCGGCGGGTCCTGGGGTTATCAGGTCACCTCCTACTATGCGCCGACGTCGCGGCTCGGAACTCCCGACGACTTCCGGTACCTGGTGGACCGCCTGCATCAGGCGGGCATCGGCGTCATCGTCGACTGGGTGCCTGCGCACTTCCCGAAGGATGCGTGGGCGCTGGGCCGGTTCGACGGGACCGCACTCTACGAGCACTCCGATCCGCGGCGCGGTGAGCAACTCGACTGGGGCACTTATGTCTTCGACTTCGGCAGGGCCGAGGTGCGCAACTTCCTGGTGGCCAACGCGCTGTACTGGCTGCAGGAGTTCCACATCGACGGCCTGCGCGTGGACGCCGTCGCCTCGATGCTGTACCTCGACTACTCGCGTCCGGCGGACGGCTGGTCGCCGAACATCTACGGCGGCCGGGAGAACCTGGAGGCGGTTCAGTTCCTCCAGGAGATGAACGCCACGGTGCACAAGATCACGCCAGGTATCGTCACCATTGCCGAGGAGTCGACCTCCTGGCCGGGGGTCACCCGACCGACGAGCCTTGGTGGGCTTGGGTTCTCGATGAAGTGGAACATGGGCTGGATGAACGACACGCTGGCGTTCATCCAGCGCGACCCCATCCACCGGAGTTACCACCACCACGAGATGACCTTCTCGCTGTTGTACGCATTCAGTGAGAACTTCGTGTTGCCGATCAGCCACGATGAGGTGGTGCACGGCAAGGGCACACTGTGGGGTCGGATGCCCGGCAACGACCACATGAAGGCCGCCGGCCTGCGCGGCCTGCTGGCCTATCAGTGGGCCCATCCCGGCAAGCAGTTGCTCTTCATGGGCCAGGAGTTCGGCCAGCGCGCCGAGTGGTCGGAGGAGCGCGGCGTCGACTGGTTCCAGCTGGACGAGCAGGGCTTCTCGGGCGGCATCAAGCGGATGGTCAGCGACGTCAACGAGGTCTACAAGACCCGACGCGCCCTGTGGTCGCGCGACTCCTCCCCCGAGGGCTACTCGTGGATCGACGCCAACGACTCGGCGAACAACGTGCTGAGCTTCATGCGCTTCGGCGACGACGGCTCGATGCTGGCGTGCGTCTTCAACTTCTCGGGTTCCGAACACACTCCGTATCGCCTTGGGCTGCCTCATACCGGTACGTGGCGTGAGGTGCTCAACACCGACGCCACGATCTACAACGGTGCAGGCGCAGGTAACTTCGGTGCCGTCGAGGCGACGGCGGACCCATGGCACGGCCGTCCGGCCTCAGCCGAGATGGTGCTGCCCCCGCTGGCGGCGCTGTGGTTCGAGCCGGTGCCCGACGCTCTCGATGCCGAGGCCCCCTAGCCTCGGCGGCGTCAGCCGAACAGCGCGAACAATCCTGCGGCGACGGCGAAGCTGACCACGGACAGCACCGTCTCGAGCACCGTCCAGGTTTGAAGGGTCTGCTTGACGGTCAGGTTGAAGAACTTGGAGATGATCCAGAAGCCACCATCGTTGACATGACTGAGCACGATGGAGCCCGCCGCGATCGCCATGGCGATCAGTGCGACCGCCATCTGCGAGTAGCCGCCACCGGTCACCAGTGGCGCGACGATGCCACCCGTGGTGACGATCGCGACGGTCGCCGATCCCTGTGCGATGCGCAGCCCGCAGCTGATGACGTACGCCAACACGATCACCGGTAGTCCCGCTGCGGACATGGTGTCGGCGAGCGCGGTGCCAATACCGGTGGCCGAGATGACCTTTCCGAAGAAGGCGCCAGCGCCGACGACCAGCAGGAGCATCCCGACGGGCCGCAGCGACTCGCTGGTGAGGACGCTGAGCTCGCGTACGCTCGATCCGCGGCGCACACCGAGGACGTAGAACGCGATCAGCACGGCGATCAGGAGTGCGATCGCTGGAGTGCCCAAGAAGGTGAGCACGGAGAGCAATCGTCCCTCACCGAGCAGTTGGGTGCCGAACGTCGCACCGAGGATCAACACCAACGGGATGGCGATGATCGCTGCGATGAGACCCACGGACGGGGGGCTGGTCTCGACGACGGGGTCCTTCGTGGTCGCCGCTTGCCGGACCGCGGTCCCCCCACCTCCGGCCGGGGCGCCGCCCACGTCGTCGGCGGCCCCGTCCTCGACGAGGAACTCGCGCGGGACCTCCACCATGATCCGCTTGCCGATGTAGGTCCCCCAGAGGATGCCTGCGGCGATGAATCCTGGTATTCCACAGACGAACCCCATCAGGATGAGCCATCCCAAGCTGATTTCGAGCAGGCCGCCGAGGGCCACGGGCCCGGGATGGGGTGGCAGAAAAGCATGGGTCATCGACAGCCCCGCGAGCATCGGCATCGCGTAGAGCACCAGTGACTTTCCGCCGCGCTTGGCAGCCACGTAGACCAGCGGCGCCAACACGAAGATGCCGATGTCGAAGAAGACCGGGATCCCGAAGATCAGACCGAGCAGGCCCATGGCGACCGGGGCCCCACGCTCACCGAAGATCCCAAGCAGCTTCGACGTGAGAACGTCGGCGCCGCCGGATCGTTCCAATATCGCGCCCAACACGGTGCCGAGCCCGATGATGACTGCGATGTGTCCGAGGATGGAGCCGAACCCGGTCTCCAGGATCGAATCACCGCTCTTGATCGCGGTGCCGACGATGTCCTTGACGGGCAGGCCGGCGGCCAGCGCCAGCCCGAGCCCGGTGAGCAGGAGCGCCACGAACGGCTCGAGCTTGACCTTGATGATGACGAACAGCAGCAGTGCGATCGCGAGGCCGCAGAGTATTAGTAGCCCTGGCGTCGAGGTGCGGAGCCAGTCGATTGAGGGACTCATGGGTCGTCCTTTCCGGAACGGTAGCGGTGTCTTAGGTCAGCGACTGCACGAACGATGCTGCACGGGAGGCGATGTCGGGCCAGTCCCCGGACGCGACCGAGTGGGGTGCGACGACGTCGGTGCCCGCCGTCACCGCGACGGCGCCGTACTCCAGGAACTCGGCTGCGTTGCTCGCATTCACCCCGCCCGAGGGGATCAGCGCGACGTCCGGGAAGGGGCCGCGGAGGTCCTTGAAGTACCGCGGGCCGAATGCGCCTGCGGGAAAGATCTTCACGGCGGCAGCACCGAGATCGACCGCGATGAGCACCTCGGATGGTGTGAGCGCACCCATGATCAGCGGAATCTCGTGCTCGGCAGCCACCTTGGCGACGTCCGAGCGGATACCGGGGGTGACGAGGAATTCGGCACCGGAGTCGATGGCTGCCCCGGCCTGATCCGCGGTGCAGACCGTGCCCATTCCCAACACCGCGTCCGACGATGCCGCAGCACGCAGGTGTCCAAGTACCCCGGGTGTGGTGAAGGTGAGTTCCATGGCGTGAATTCCGGACTGCGACAGCGTGTTCGCGAGGGTCACGACGTCGGGGATGTCGGGCGCCCTGACGACGGCCAATACTCGGTCCTGCCGGATGATGGTCATGGCGGTCACGTCGTCTGCCTTGTCGTCGAGTCCATCCGCAGTGCGCGGCCGGCGAGGTGACCGGTTGGCCGACCGTCCTCGATGGCACAGACACCGTTGACGACGACGTGGCTGATCCCCTGCGCCTGCTGCTTGGGGTCGTCGAAGGTGGCGGTGTCGTTGACGGTCTTCGGGTCGAAGAGCACGAGGTCGGCGGCGTAACCCGGACGGATCAGGCCGCGGTCGGCGAGTCGAAGACGTTGGGCCGCACGTCCGGTCAGATGGTTGACGCACTCCTCCAATTTCAAGAGCCCGACTTCTCGCACGTAGTGGCCCAGGTACCGCGGGAAGGTGCCCCACGCTCGCGGGTGCGGCCTCGCGCCGACCAGGATGGCGTCGCTGCCACCCATGTGCCTGGGGTGCAGCATGATTGCCCGGACGTTGTCTTCGTCGCCGACGTGTTGCAGGATGCTGGTGGCCAGTTGGTCGCGTTGCAGGAGGTCGAAGAACACTTCGACCGGCGGGATTCCGAGGCCGTCGGCGAGCACGTCGATGGTCCGACCGACATAGTCGTCGAGGTCGTGGTTGGCCACGCCGCTGATCTGGATCGTGTCCCATTCGACGACGACGCCGTGGCAGCCGTCGGAGCCGTTGACGTTGACGTCCTCGGTGATTCGCGCACGCAGCTCGGGGTCGGCCAGGCGCCCGAGTGCGGCGTCGGGGCCACCGGACATCGCCCAGCTCGGCAGCAGCGCGGACAGCGTGGTCGCCCCTGGCAGGTATGGATAGGTATCGAGTGTGACGTCACACCCGTCGGCGATCGCCTGGTCGACCATGTCCAGGAATTCCGCGGCGCGACCGCGGTTGACGCCGAAGTTCATGGTCGCGTGTGTCAGGTGCAGGGCGCAGCCGGAGACCCGCGCCAATCCGATCACTTCGGCGTAGGCCTCTAGCGCACCGGCGCCGTAGGAGCGGGTATGCGGTGCGTAGAAGCCGCCGAACCGAGCGACGACCTCACACAGCGCGGCGAGCTCGGCGGTATCGGCGTACATGCCGGGGGTGTAGGTCAATCCACTCGACATGCCCACCGCGCCCTCGCTGAGACCCTCGGCGAGCAGTTCCTGCATGCGCCGAATCTCGTCGGCCGTGGCCGGGCGTTGGTCGGCGCCCACCACGAGCAACCGCAGCGTTCCCTGGGGTACCAGATAGGCGGCGTTGGGAGTGATCCCCCGATCGAGACGATCGAGGTAGTCCGCGACGCTGCGCCACGAGAAGTCGAAGTCCGTGGGATTGCCGTTCCAGCCGGCGATTTGGCGCCGGATGACGGCCAGCGCGTGATGGTCGATCGGCGCGTAGGACAGTCCGTCCTGCCCGAGGACCTCGGTGGTGACTCCCTGACTGATCTTCGGAAGATGGCCGGGGTCGGTGAGGAGCGCCAGATCGGAATGAGCGTGCAGGTCGATGAATCCGGGGGACAGCACGACACCCGGGTCCGATTCGATGATCCGGTCGGCTCCTCGGATCGTGCGCGGACCGGCGATGTCGACGATCCGCCCGCGGTCGACCGCGACGTCGGCACGGTAGCGGTCGGAGCCACTGCCGTCGATGACGTCGACGTCACGAATGAGGAGGTCTGTCATGGTATTTCGGCCCACCCGGCTAAAAGAAGGTATGGATCAGGTCGACGACGCGTGGATGCAACGCGCCGGCGTCGTCGACGACTGGGATCAGCCGCCACTTGTCGAATGCCGTGCAGGGATGCGACAACCCCAACCGCACCACGGTGCCCACCGGAAGGTCACCGGCGCCGGCGCCGGGCAACCTGAGGAATGCGTGCTGGTCGTTGAGTGCGGTGACCGCGGCGGCGTGCGGCAGCCCGTCGGCGTCCGAGTTGGTCGTGCGTTGCGGCACCGGTAGTCCTTCGTCGAAGGGTAGATCGCGCTTTCCGGCGTCCAGCAGCGCGAGTTCGGCCTCGGGTCGGGAGATCGTGCGCGCCCACCCGTGCATCGCCGAGCGCAACGACGGGCTCGCGCGCCCGTCGGCGAGTGGCGAGATTCCGGCGTAGAACCCGTCGTCGTGGATGGCATAGGCCCCGGACCGGAGGATGACCGAGGTGGCCCCGCCGCGGTGATCGTGATCGGCCAGGTGACCCAGGTGCTCGACGACGAGATCCGGATAGGCGCTGCCACCCGCGGTGATCATGGCGGGGCCTGCGCCGTAGAGTCCGTCGGCCGCGATCGTGCGATGCAGCGTGGCGAGTTCATCGAGGTAGTGCCGGACGATGTCGAGGCCGGCGGGTTGGCGATCGTGGCTCAGCGCCCCTTCGTAACCGCCAACGCCTGCCAACACCAGCCGCGACGACTTGTCGATCGCCGAGGCGACGGCCCGTGCCGCCTCGAGCGTTCGCGCGCCGGTGCGGCCATGGGGCGCACCGAGTTCCACGATCACGCCGACGGGCCGGTCGCCGGCCACCAAACTCAGCCGATCCTCCATGAGCTCGACGGTCTGCACGCCGTCCGCCCAGCAGACGAACTCGAACGACGGATCGTGGTCCAGCTCAGCGGCCACCCAGGCCAGCCCGCTCGGATCGACGATGGAGTTCGCGAGCATGATTCGCCCGACGCCGAAGGATCGGGCCAGCTGTACCTGCCATGGGGTGGCCAAGGTGATGCCCCACGCCCCCGCTTCCAACTGCTGAGCCCACACCTGCGGTGCCATCGTCGTCTTTCCGTGCGGCGCGAGCCCCACTCCCGACGCGGTGGCCCAGTCCGCCATCACCGCCACGTTGGCGGCCAACGCGGCACGGTCCACCGTGAGTAGCGGGGTGGACATGTCGTCAAGCGCAGGCTTGGTGTCCAGGAACTCGCGGACCGTCGATCCCCACGCAGCGGCTGGCAGTGCCTTGTGTTGCGGCCCCAAGACGCGGTCGTCGAGGGCGGCGACGGTTTGCCGGTCGATCACTGAGGTCCCCTCCCCTTGCCGCCAACTCCAGTGCCAGCATCGTTGCGTATTTTGCAACGCGCGTTGCATTAGGTGTTGATCGCCGGATATTGTGCCCCCACACGATCGGTGACCGCAAGCACCCGGAGGAATTCGACGTGACGATGCCCACGGCAGAGCTGCCGACGCCGGATCGACCGCGCGCCGTGACCGTCGGTGAAGGTCTCGCAGTGCTCGTGGCCCGGCCAGGACCCCTTGCCGACTCGGATCTCTTCGAGCGCACCGCCGGTGGCGCGGAGGCCAACGTCGCGACCGTGCTGGCGCAGCTCAACGTCGACGCGGCATGGATATCGCGGGTCGGTGACGACGGATTCGGCCGTTACTTGCTGCGCACCCTCGCCGAACGCGGCGTCGACGTGTCCGCGGTCGTCACCGACGCGACGCGACCGACGGGCCTCTACGTCAAGGAACGCGGGAGCGGCTCCGGGTCGGCGACCGACCTGCGTGATGGCGAGAGCCGCATGCTCTACTACCGCAGCGGGTCGGCGGCGAGTGCGCTGTCACCGGACGACCTCGGAACGCCTGCCGCCGCGCAGCTTGTCGCGGAGTCACAGGTCGTGCACGTCACCGGAATCACGCCTGCCCTCTCGCCATCGACGAGCGCGTTGACGGACGCGCTGGTGTCGATGCCACGCCGGGGGCGCCTCGTCAGCTTCGACCTCAACTTTCGGCAGGCACTTTGGATCGGCCGATCGGCCCAGGCGACGCACGTGCTGACCCGGTTGACGCGCAGCAGCGACATCGTGTTCATGGGGGCTGACGAGGCAGCCCAGGTGTTCGGCACCGGCGATCCCGCCGAGCTGCGGTCACTGTTCGGAGAACCCGAGCACCTGATCGTCAAGAACGACGAACACACCGTCACGAGTTTTCATGGGACAGAGCGGCTCGACGTGCCTGCGCTGAGCCTGGACGTCGTGGAGAAGATAGGCGCAGGCGATGCCTTCGCCGGCGGCTTCCTCGGCGGGCTTCTGCACGGGCTGGGGCACGAGGCCCGCATCCGGCTCGGCCATCTGTGCGCGGCGGCGGCCCTGACCGGTCACGGCGACCTTGCCACGCTGCCACCGATTCAGCGGCTTCAACGCCTGCTGTGTGTCGGACCCGAGGAGTGGACGAACGTACGGGTGGCCGACGAGCTCGCCGGACGGTCCTCGTGAGCCAGTCACTGTCTCGCGCACTGAGCATCCTCGGCGCCCTTGGTGAGGGGCCGAAGTCGCTGGAGCAGCTTGCGGTGCAGCTCGGCGTGCACAAGTCGACGGTGCTGCGGCTGCTGCGCACGATGGAGGCCGAGCGGTTCGTCCGACGCGACGTCGGCCACCAGTATCTTCTGGGCTCTCGCCTCTTCGAGCTGTCCAACCGCTCGTTGGAGCAGCGCGACGTCCGCACCTTGGCGCGGCCCCACCTCATGGCGTTGAACGCCGATACCGGACAAACCGTTCACCTCGCGGCCTACGAGGCGACCGAGGCCGTCTACATCGACAAGCTGGACGCCATCCAGAGCGTGCGGATGTACTCCCGAGTGGGCAGGCCCGCACCGCTGCACTGCACCGCCGTCGGCAAGGTCCTGGTGGCCGGACGGCCGCGATCAGAGTGGCGCGGCATTGCCGAACGGATTGAGTACGTCACGTTCACCGAACGCACCATCGACTCGCCTGCGCGGTATCTCGCCGAGGTGGAAGCCGTTGCCGCGCAAGGCTTCGCCGAGGATCACGAGGAACACGAGAGCTTCGTCAACTGTATTGCCGTGCCGATCCGCGACGGCTCCGGCACTGTGGCGGCTGCGGTGTCGATGTCGGTGCCCGACATGCTGCTCACCCACGAGCAGGTGCTGGCCACCTTGCCACGGGTTCGCGCCGCGGCCGATGCGATCTCCCACGAACTCGGCTGGGACCACGACCGAGTACACCAGGAAGGGTAGAAGATGACCGACAAGACAGCAGTGCTCTCCTCCGATGCGCCCGCCCCTGCCCACACCTTCTCCCAGGGCGTCCGGAAGGGACCGTTCGTCCAGGTCTCGGGCCCGGGCCCGGTCGATCCGGCGACCAATCAGTACCTCCACCCTGGTGACGTCGCGGCGCAGACCACGCGGACGCTGGAGAACGTCAAGGCGGTCGTGGAAGCCAGCGGCGCCTCGTTCGACGACGTGGTCATGCTGCGCGTCTACCTCACCACCCGCGACGACTTCGCAGCGATGAACGAGGCCTACGGGGCGTTCGTTGCCGAAAACACCTTGGGCGATGTACTGCCTTGCCGAACAACGGTTTTCACGGGGCTACCCCGCCCGGAGATGCTCGTCGAGATCGACGCGTTCGCAATCGCCGAATAGCGGCCGCTGCCATATCAGAACAGTGCGTTGGCCAGATTGCGACGGCCGGCGACGACGCGAGGATCGTCCTGAGGGAACAGCTCGAAGAGCTCCACCAATCGGGTGCGGATCGCGGCGCGATCGTCGCCCGCAGTGCGCCGCACCAGGGCGATGAGACGGTTGAAGGCCGCATCCGCGGCATCCTGTGTGACTTCGACGTCGGCCGCGGCGAACGCCGCCTCGACGTCGTCAGGGGCGGCGTCGGCAGTCGCGACCGCATCAGCCGGATGGGTGGTCGCCCGCTTGAGGAAGCCGATCTGGCGCAACGCGTCCTTGGCCTCGGCGTGACTCGGCTGGGCATCGAGAATCGCCTGGTAGGCGACGAGTGCCTCGTCGAACTCACCCTCGTCCCACAGTTCGCGGGCCCGCTCCAACTGGGGATCGGCTTTCTCCTCGGCGCCCTCGGGCGCCGGTCCACCGAGCTTGCCTGCCGTCGCGCTGAGCAGCGAGTCGATCCACCGGCGCAGCTGCTCGGGAGGTTGCACGCCCTCGAAGCTGGAGATGGGCTGCCCACTGGCAACCGCGACGACGGTCGGCACGGCCTGCACTCCGAATACCTGCGCCACCCGCGGTGCGGTGTCGACGTTTACGGTCGTCAGGGCCCACGTGCCGCCGTCGTTGTTGGCCAGGGCCGCCAGCGCGTCACCGAGCTGCACGCTGGCGTCGCTGCGAGGGGTCCACAGCAGCACCACGACGGGGACTTCGTTGGACCTGGCGAGTACCTCGGCTTCGAGGTTCGCCTCAGTGATCTCCAGCCCGACGGGCGCGCCACTGGACGCACCTGCCTTCGATGGAGGTGGCTGCTTGAGTGCCGAAAGGTCAACCGCGCCTGCCAGCGCGGGGCCGACGGATGGTCGTGGGCGTGTCACGCCCTCAAGTTTGTCACGTCGGCTCGACAACCGACGCCGAGGCCACTGCCTGGCCGCGGTGGCCCATCCGACCGGTCCGATCGGCCCATATGACGAAGATCACGCTGCCGAGCGGCACGATGCTGCCCAGCAAAGCAAGCGCCCACGTGGCGACGCCCCATTTGAAGGCAATGCCGACGAGCAGCGCCACCACCACGAAGGCGATGAAGATGCCGCCGTGCACGGGTCCGAAGATCTTCACCCCCACCTCGGTGCGGGGCGTGCCCAGGTACTTGAAGAACATTCCGATCAGCAATCCTGCCCAACTGACCGCTTCCGCGAAGGCGATCAGCCGGAACCAAGTTGCCGCGGTGTTGCCCCTGCGCTGAACGTCGAACGTGCTCGCCATGGCCGCCATTGTGCCAAAACGAGCGGCGAGCTACTACATAGCGTCGTTGTGAGCTGAGCAAGCTCTCAGGGTCGGCGCAGAATCAGGGCGTCGCCCTGCCCGCCCGCGCCGCACAGGGCGGCGACGGCGTAGCCGGAACCGCGCCGGGACAGTTCGAGGGCGGCGTGCAGGGTGATGCGCGCACCCGACATCCCGATCGGGTGACCGATCGCGATGGCACCGCCGTCGACGTTGACCTTCTCCCCGTCGATGCCCAGCTCCTTGGTCGACGCCAGCGCAACGGCCGAGAACGCTTCGTTGATCTCGATGACGTCCAGCTGGTCGACGGTGATGCCCTCCTTGGCGATCGCCTTCTTGATCGCGTTCGCGGGCTGGCTCTGCAACGTCGAATCGGGGCCGGCGACGACGCCGTGGGCGCCGATCTCGCACAGCCATTCCAGCCCGAGCTCCTCGGCCTTGGCCTTGTTCATCACGACGACTGCACATGCGCCGTCGGAGATCTGCGATGCCGACCCCGCGGTGATGGTGCCGTCCTTGCGGAACGCGGGCCGCAGTCCAGCCAGCGATTCCGCGGTGGTGTTGGCTCGGATGCCCTCGTCCTCGGCGAACTCGATGGGATCGCCCTTGCGCTGCGGGATGCTGACCGGGACGACCTCGTCGGCGTAGACGCCGTCCTTCCACGCGGCGGCCGCCAGCCGGTGGGACCGCGCCGCGAACTCGTCCTGCTCGGCCCTGGTGAACTTGTCGACGTCGTTGCGCTGCTCGGTGAGGGCGCCCATCGGCTGATCGGTGAACACGTCGTGCAGACCGTCGTAGGCCATGTGGTCCAGGACCGTCACGTCGCCGTACTTGTAGCCGGCGCGGCTGTCCATCAGCAGGTGCGGTGCCTTGGTCATCGACTCCTGGCCACCGGCGACGACGACGTCGAACTCGCCTGCGCGGATCAGCTGATCGGCCAACGCGATTGCGTCGATGCCGGACAGGCACATCTTGTTGACGGTCAACGAAGGGACGTCCCAGCCGATGCCCGCGGCGACCGCAGCCTGGCGAGCGGGCATCTGCCCGGCGCCCGCGGTCAGCACCTGACCCATGATCACGTACTCGACGGCCGAGGCGGCTACGCCTGCCTTCTCCAGCGCCCCTGCGATCGCGACGGCACCCAGGTCGCTGCCGGAGAAGTCCTTTAGCGAACCCATCAGCTTGCCGACGGGAGTACGGGCTCCAGCAACGATCACCGACGTCGTCATGTGTTACCTCCATTGGCGTTTACTCGGGGGATGTGTGGCCAATCACACTTACGCAAACATTCCCATGAAGGTTACCGTGACTAAATGACCACCGAACAGGTTGAGGCACGTCCGGCGCTTCACAGCGCACTCGTGACAGCGGTCGACCACGTCGGCGTCGCGGTCCCCGATCTGGACGTCGCGATCAAGTGGTACCACGATTACCTCGGCATGATCGTCCTCCACGAGGAGGTCAACGACGATCAGGGCATCCGCGAGGCGATGCTGTCCGTTCGCGGCGCACCGAAGGGCAGCGCCCAGTTGCAGCTGATGTCGCCGCTGGACGAGGAATCGCCCATCGCCAAGTTCATCGACAAGCGCGGCCCAGGCCTTCAGCAGCTGGCCTACCGGACCACCGACCTCGACACCCTTTCGGATCGGCTGCGCGACGAGGGGCTGCGATTGATCTACGAAGCCCCCCGCCGCGGTACGGCAAACTCGCGGATCAACTTCATCCACCCGAAGGACACCGGTGGCGTGCTGATCGAACTCGTCGAGCCGGCAGACACCGAGCACTGAGGATTCGGCCGAACACGAGATCGACGTCCGGCGGGGAAAGTGGCGAGTGAGACCCTGCCACAGGCGGGTCTCGCGCTAGGACCACTTCCTGGTTGGCGCTCGGTTCGCGCGGTTGCTCCAACATGGCGTGTGCCAGTGGCGCCGGTCGTCCCCGGAGGACTCCCCAACATCTGACGGCCACGCCACCACGTGCGCGGTTCCCGGCCTTATCTCCTGATCGCAGCCGGGGCACCGGTAGGTCTTGGTGGCCCGGGTCGCCGCGATGGCGCGAACGTCGTAGTCGTGGCCGTCCGGTCCGAGTTCGATGCGACGCATCTCCGGCAGCGGCGGCAACGAACGTTGCCTTCGGGGTGGGGGACGGCGCCTGGCCATCACGCCATCCTACGGCGTCAGAACAACCTGAACTCGTTACTGTCCAGCCCGCGCATCTGATCATAATCCAATGTCACACAGCGTATTCCGCGATCCGTTGCCAGAGTGCGCGCTTGCGGCTTGATCTGCTGGGCCGCGAATACGCCGCTCACCGGCGCCAATACGGTGTCCCTGTTCAACAGTTCGAGGTAGCGCGTGAGCTGCTCGACGCCGTCGATCTCGCCGCGCCGCTTGATCTCGACGGCCACCGAGCGCCCGGTTTCGTCACGGCACATCAGGTCGACGGGACCGATCGCCGTCATGTACTCCCGACGGACCAAGGTGTATCCGACGCCGAGTAGTTCGACGTGCTCTGCGAGCAGCATCTGCAGGTGGGCCTCCACACCGTCCTTCACCAGGCCGGGATCTACTCCCAGTTCGTGGCTGGAGTCATGCTCCACGTCCTCGACGGTGATCCGCAGTTGTTCCCCCGCCTTGTTCTCGACCACCCAGACCGGGCTGTCGCCACCGGTCTCCTCGACGAGCCAGCACGGCGGGCTCATCCAGTTCAGCGGCTTGTAGGCGCGGTCGTCGGCGTGCACGCTGACCGAGCCGTCCGACTTGATCAACAACAGCCGGCGAGCAGAGGGCAGATGGGCAGTGAGTCGACCGACGTAGTCGACGGTGCACTGGGCGATGACGAGGCGCACGCAACAACCTTAGATGGCGGGTTTCTGGTAACTAGGCTGACGCCACGATGACGCAGAAGAAGAGCACGGCACAGCGCCTGGGCCGGGTCTTGGAGACGGTGACCAATCAGAGCGCCAGGATGCCGGCCACCCCCGAGTACGGCTCGTGGATCCTCGGCCGCGTGTCAGAGAGCCAGCGTCGCCGCCGCATCCGCATCCAGATCATCCTGACCCTGTTCGTGGTGGTTGCCAACCTGATCGGCATCGGCGTCGCGACGCTCGTCGTGACCGTCGCCTTCCCGACGCCGAACGTGTTCGAGCCGCAGGCCCGGTGGATCACGTTCATCGTCGTCCCCGTCTACATCTTCGGCGCGCTCGTCGTCGGCGTCTTCTGGGCCACCAACCGCGTGATGAACAACGTCCGGTGGGCCGTCGAGGAACGTACGCCCACGAAGGCGGACCAGCACAACACGTTCTTCGCGCCATGGCGGCTGACGCGTGTCCTGTTGATCCTCTGGGGGCTCGGCACCGTCGTACTCACCACGATGTACGGACTCGTCGACCGTCAGTTCATCCCGAAGTGGCTGCTGGGCATCAGCTTTCCCGGCATCGTCGTCTCGGCCAGCTGCTACCTGTTCACCGAGTTCGCACTCCGCCCGGTGGCCGCCCAGGCGCTCGAAGTCGGTCCCCCGCCGCGGCGGTTCGCCCCCGGAGTGATGGGCCGCACCATGCTGGTGTGGGCGCTGGGATCGGGCGTGCCGGTTCTGGGCATTCTGCTGGCCGCCGTCTTCGCCATCACCCTGGAGAACCTCACCCCGACCCAGTTCGCTTGGGCGATAGTAGTTCTCGCGCTCTTCGCCCTGGTGTTCGGCTTCATTCTGATGTGGATCCTGGCCTGGCTCACCGCCACCCCGGTGCGGGTGGTGCGCGCGGCGCTCAACCGTGTCGAGCAGGGCGACCTTGACACCAATCTGGTGGTGTTCGACGGCACCGAACTGGGCCAGCTGCAGCGCGGGTTCAACTCGATGGTGGCCGGACTGCGGGAGCGGGAACGCGTCCGCGACCTGTTCGGCCAACACGTGGGACGCGAGGTT
Source organism: Mycobacterium sp. (assembly GCF_040509115.1). Lineage (GTDB taxonomy): Bacteria > Actinomycetota > Actinomycetes > Mycobacteriales > Mycobacteriaceae > Mycobacterium. Next base: position 18,861 of record NZ_JBEVLO010000143.1, read on the forward strand.
GCCGCGCTGGCCGAGAAGGAGCGGCCTCAACTCGGCGGCGAGGAACGCCCGGCAGCCGTCATCTTCGTCGACATCATCGGCTCGACGAAGCTGGTGACCAGCAGGCCCGCGGTCGAGGTGGTCGAGTTGTTGAACCGTTTCTTCGCGGTCGTCGTCGACGAGGTGGACAAGCATCACGGGCTGGTGAACAAGTTCGAGGGTGACGCCGTGCTGGCCGTGTTCGGTGCTCCGGTGACTCTCGACAACGCGGAGGAGGAGGCTCTGGCCGCGGCGCGTGGTATGGCCGAGCGGCTCCGCGTCGAGGTTCCCGAGTGCCGGGCAGGCATCGGGGTGGCGTCGGGTCAAGTGGTCGCTGGCAACGTCGGCGCCAAGGACCGCTTCGAGTACACCGTGATCGGCGAACCGGTCAACGAGGCCGCCCGCCTGTGCGAGTTGTCCAAGAAAGTGGATGGCAATCTGGTCGCATCGTCGACGACGGTGCACGCGTCCGGCGAAAGCGAGAGTGCGCGTTGGTCTCTGGGTGACACCGTGACCCTCCGCGGTCACGACGAGCCGACCCGGCTCGCCGTACCGGTGTAGAAGCCAGGAACGGCGCCTCGCAGGCGTTACGCTCTGAGCGCTCTCACAGGCAAGGTACAGATCTCGGAGATCGCGGAGAGGACTTGGGTTCATGGCATTCGCACTGCGCCGCGCCGCGCCGCCCCTGGTCGCGCTGGGCGGCGCCATGGCGATCCTTCTCGCCCCCGCCGCCGCGTCGGATCCCGACATCGACACCGAGTCGGCCGCAGCCGTCATCCAGGAACTGCAGGAGCAGGGCTACTCGGTCCAGGTCAACGGCGCTCCCGCAGGCGATGTTTCGCTGCTAAGCACGTGCGTCGTGAGGTCGATCCACAATCCCGGCGACGCCACGACCGACCCGACCACCACGACCATCGTCGACGTCGCCGTCGCCTGCCCCATCACCCACGGCTGAGCCCCGACGGCAGGCGCAGCTCTGCCGCAGATCCTGTTCGGCCGCCGCGATGGCGTCGGATTCTAGGGGCCGACGACCGCGGCCTGCGCTGCGATCCAGGTCGTCCCTTCACGGGCCGCCCGCATCAACGCGCCGTACTCGCCGAGGAAGTCCGCGATCGCGCCAACGGCAGGCAGCATGCCGAGATAACGAAAGATGGCTCTCGGACGAGGTCGCTTGACCAGTTCGTCCCCGATGGCTCGCATCACTCCGGCCAGATGCCACAGTGCCTTGGCCAGCGCCACGGGAGGACGGTCGGCGACCTTGCTCGAATCCGATGTCGGCTGCGTCGAGGCATCTGAGTGCGCGTCACCCGCTCCGAGCTCACGGTCGCACATGACGGCGGCGAGCAGGCGGACCTGCTGGTCGTACGCGACGACGCCATGTTCGCGCGCAACGGCGCACAACACGATGGCCTGGTTTCCGAACCCGAGCACGTCCTGGATGGGCAGACGGTCGGCGAGCACGCCGAAGACGCCGGGAAACGCGACGAGGATGGTGTCGAGGGCGCCGACCCGCCGCACCCACCAGTTGGTCCTTGCCTCGAGATCCATGTCCTCCCACGACTGCGTTCCAGGCACGTCGGCCGTGTTGAGCAGCCACGCGATGGCGTCCAGCGCCGTGTCGAGCGTCCCGTCGCGGTCACCGAGGTGATGGCTACGCCCCTTGAGCCCCAGCGGGTCGACCCGCGACAACGCGTCGACCACGGGGTTGATCAGGCGGACCGCGACGCCGAGGGCCGAAGCCACGTCGGCGTCGGCGAGCGTGGCGGTGGGCAAGGGGATGAAGGTCACGACCCCTCTCTACCCGTTTCCCGCGGTTGCTAGCTCGGCTGGTGACGATGTGGAGTCAGCGCAGGTCGCGAGATCCTGCCTCGGTCTACTGCAAGCCAGCGGGGAGTGCGTACACCCGCGCGGATCCGTCGTCGCTACCGCTGATCAGCATCGTCCCCGACGGATCGACGTCCAGCGCTCGCACTGGTCCATCGTGAACCAGCCGGGACAGCAGCTGCCCCGTTGAAGCATCGAAGACGCGGACGCTGCCGTCGATGCTCGCGGTGCACAGTGCCGCGCCGTTCGGGGTGAACTCGACGGCGCACACCGCGCCGTCGTGCGGCAACCGACGCGTCTCGGAGGCCGTCGCCGCCATGGCAATTCGCGCCGTGCCGTCGTCGACGCCCACGCCCAGACATGCCCCATCGGCACTGAACACGACCGTGTTGACCGGCGCCCCGAAGTTCAGCTGGCCGGTCAGGTTGCCGGTCTGCATGCTGAAGATGCGAACAGTGCCGTCGGCGCTGCCCGTCGCCAGATGACTGGCATCGGGGCTGAACGCCACCGAACTCACCGAGCCGTTGTGCGCAAGGCTCAGTTCCTGTGCGCCGGTCGTGGTGTTGAAGACACGCGCCGAGTTGTCGGCGCTTCCGGTGGCCAGTCGCCCGCCTGCCCCGTCGAATGCCACCGCGTTGACCGCATCGCCGTGATTGAGCCGGCGGATCTGCTGACCAGTTGCCACGCTGATCAGACGTACCGTGTCGTCGTCACCCGCGACGGCGACTCGTTGCCCGTCCGGGCTGACCGTCAACGCGATCACGGCACCGTCGAGCCTGACCCGTCCGTGCTCGGTCGCCGCGGTCGGGTCGAAGATGCGCGCGCTGCCGTCGCTGCTGCCGGTGGCGATCAAGGGGCCACCTGGTATCCAGAGCGTGGCGGTGACCGCTGCGTCGTGGGTGAGCCGGTGAATCTCGGTGCCGGAGGTGACGTCCCAGACTCTGGCGGTGGCGTCAGTGCTTCCCGTCAACACTTGGCCGTTCGTCGCGCTGAAGGCCACTGCCCGCAGGGGCCCGTCGTGGTCCAACCTGACTAGCTCCAGTGCCGGAAGCTCGAACAGCGTGACCGTCTCGGCGGCGCGGACCGCGGCGTAATGCCCATCGGGGCCGATCATGGCGCCACCGATCGGAGCCCCACCCTGGCGCGACAGCGCGTACCGGTCCGCGCCGGTGGCCACGTTCCAGACATGCGCGTCCTGGCCGTTCTCGGCGGTGAGCACGGCCCGCGAATCGGGGCTGAACGCGAACACCCGCGACGAGGCGTGGTCCAATTCGCGGCGCATGTGCATCGTGGCCGCGTCGAACACCCGGATCGCCACGATCCCGGGCCGGTAGAGGACCCCCGGCCGTGGGGGGCGAGCCCCCCGCGTGGTCACGACGCCCACCATCTCGCTGTCGGCGCTGAAGCTGAGCGATGCCACCCTACGACTGTTACCGTATTGCGGGTCAACGGGATTCGGTGACGCATGGATGGCTACGGCAGATAGCTCGATGGTACCCACCTCGTAGTCGGTGCTGAATCCGAGGAACCGACCGTCGGGCGAGAATGTCAGAAGCCTTGCCGGCCCGGGTTGCGCGAATCGGTCCGTGACCGTGTCGGTCGCGACGTCGAGCATCACGATCTCCGGAATCGAGCCATTGGGTCCGACGCCGATCGAAAGGGCAATCCGAGCGCGGTCCGGACTGATCGCGGCGGCGAAGATTCCCTGGCCGACGGGCAACGGTCCGTAACGCCATAGCAGGCTGCCGGTGGATCCGTCGCAGACGGCGGCTTCACTTCCACCGAGCAGAAGGAAGAGCTGCCCGTCCGAACTGAAGATGCATTTGTTCACACCCTGATTGGGCGACAAGTCGAGGCTCCAGCGCAGTGCGCCGCTGGCACTGTCCATGGCCTGAACGTTGCCAGGTCCGGTGATGAGGAGGAGGCGTCCGCTGGGATCGAACAGGCTGCTCATGATGGTCGATCGGTCCACCCGCCACAGTTGCGTACCCGTGCCAGGGTCATAGGCCACGACGGCGTACGCGGTCGCTCCCCCTGCCGTCACGGCGCCGTAGGCGGCGGCCCTCGTCGTCCCAAGCACCACGTCGGAGATGCTGGTGAGGTTGCTGGTGAACGTCGAGATCGGGGTGCCATCGGCTACCTTGCGGATCTCGACGGTGGTGTCACTGACGGTGGCCAGCCGATCTCCGTCCGTGCTGAACGCCATCGCCTTGACCGGCCCGGCGTGACTGAACGTCTCCACGATCCGCGCAGTCAGTGTCATCACGGCCTCGCTTCCATCGGCCCGCCCTCGGCGTTGCCGCTCCGAACGGCGAGGTATGCGAGGTGGTGGGTTGATGGTCGGGCGCAGGCCGTCACCGCCGCGTCACCCCGACCGGCATCGGCGACAGCGGTGACGCCCGAGTGACAGCCGACGGGCGACCGTAGTGCGTGTGCACTCCGCTCCCATTAGTCGCCCTGCGTCCCTGGAGGTCACGTGCCAACGGCCCGGTTGACGAGCTTCCTACCCGCCGACGGACTGGGGCCGGTCGCCATCAGTCCCGACGGACGCTCGGTGGCCACCGCCAGCACTCTGCCCGGCGGCGTGTCGGGACTCTCCAGCCAGCTACGCGTCTTCGACACCGAAACCGGTGAGCAGCGCTTCTGGATGCCGATCACGCCCGCCGTCATCGGGCAGCTGGTCTACAACCCCGACGGACGTCGCATCGCCGTCGCAGGTGCGGAGGCGCTGACGGTCGTGGATGCGCGCACTCCGAACGTGCTGTGGCAGCGCAAAGCTCAACGGGCCGAGGACAGCTCGATCGTCTACCGCCCAGACGCCACCGAGATCGTGACCTGTGAGTTCGGCGGAGTGATGGAGATGAACGCCGAATCCGGCAAGCTCACGTCGCTGGTTGGGTTCGCCGCCACCGTCCAAGTCCGAGACGTCGCAGTGAGCCCAGATGGCACGTCCATCGCGAACGCAGGATTGCGAACCGGTCCGACCGGAGGCGGCCACGTCGAGGTTCGGGGGGTCATGGGGCACGGCTTGCGCTGGCACGTGGCCACCGCCGACGCGGTGACCGCGATCCGCTACGACAGCACCGGACAGGTCTTGGTGGTCAGTACCGACGGCGCCGTCCTGATCCTCGACGCCGCCACCGGGGTGACGCGCAGCACGCTGGCCAGCGCGGACCGCGGCGCGTTTCGCATCGCGTTGAGCCCCGATGGTCGACATCTCGCGGTGGTGGACGGAAAACGCAGGAAGCTCAGCGTGTTCGACGGAGCTGCCCTCACCACACCGGGTGTGCCGACCGCGCGGTACCACACGGACGTCAGTGTCAGACCGCGACCGGTCTTCAGCGCCGACTCCTCGCTCTTGCTCGTCGGCGCACCGAGCCCGTTGACCTCCACCAAGGCCGCATGGGCTCTCGACGCGGCGACGGGCCGCCGTGCGTTCGCCGTCGAGCACGATGCGGTCGTCGAGTCGGGGCGGTTCGCACCCGACGGCAGCGCATTGGTTACCGCCGCCGGCGACGGGCTCCGGATCTTTGCGCTCGACCCAGGGGCAGTCGAGTTGCATCGGCTGCCGCATGGCGGTCCCGTGCGCTCGGTCGCCTTCAGCGGTGACGGGACGTTGGTGGCGACCGCGTCCGCCGACGGGACGGCGCGAGTGTTCACGTCCGAGGGGGTCGAGCGAGCGAAGCTGCGCCACGGCGGCGCGGTGCATTGGACGGGCTTCACGCCAGACCAAGGTCGCGCGGTCTCCGCGTGCGAGGACGCCACGGCGCGAGTCATGGACGCCACCAGCGGTGCCGAACGTGCGAGCTTTGCTCATGATGGCCCCGTCACCGCCGCGACGGTCAGTCCCGACGGGACGATCGTCGCCACCGCGAGCGCCGACAACACCGCCCGGTTGTTCGACGTGGGCGGTGGCCAGCAACGCAAGTTCAACCACAACGGAGTCGTGCGCGCGGTCGCGTTCAGCCCCGACGGGTCCCGGCTGGCGACCGGCGCCGATGATCAGATCGCCCGCCTGTTCAAGATCTCCACCGGCGCACCACAATTCGAGTTCCCGCATCACGGCACGGTGACTGCCATCGCCTTCAGTCCGGATGGCGCCAGGCTGGCGACCGCCTCCGAGGACGGAACGGCGCGGATCTTCGACAACGCGACCGGTGTGGGACAGCGCGAGTTCACTCACGGCGGGCCCGTGCACGCCGTCGTCTTCAGCCCCGACGGCACCATGCTGGGTACCGCGTCCGAGGACGGAACGGCGCGGATCTTCGACGGCTCGTCCGGCGCGAGGCGGCACGAACTCCCCCACGCGGGACCCGTGCACGCCGTCGCGTTCAGCTCCGACGGCACCCGGTTGGCGACCGCCTGCCAGGACGGCACCGCGCGGATCTACGACACCCGGTCCGGCGAGCACTTGGTTGAGTTCGCCCACGACGGTCCCACGTACGCAGTGGCTTTCAACCCCACCGGCGATCGATTGGCGAGCGGCTCGGAGGACAACACCGCACGCATTTGGACCACCCCATGAATCAGGACCTCATGCGCATAAACAGAGGAGTGAGATGACCCCGACACCACGGGTGGTTGGCACGTTCACGCATGCCGACCTCATCAATGCCGTCGCCTTCAGCCAGGACGGGCGCAGAATCGCAACGGCCAGCGAGGACAAGACGGTTCAGGTTCATCGTCTCGATGGCACCGTCCCACCGGTCACGTTCACGGCCGAACTCTTCCTCTCCAGGGTGAGCTTCGACGCCGCTGGCGAGCTGGCCGCCGCGTCGGGGAGAAGCTCCGGCATCCGGTCGAACTTCTTCGCGATCGTGTTCGATCCCGCGACCGGACGGGAACTTTGGCGGGTGGCTCCGATGACTCAGGGGACCGCCAGGCCCAGCCCGGTGAACATCGTGTTCAGTCCAACGGGGAACGTGGCACTGGCCGTCGAGCGAACCGCCGTGCGGGCCTTCGCTCCGAAGACGGGCGGCGTTCCCCTGTGGCCCTTCGACGCCCCGGCGGGAACGACGCTGTACTGCGCGACGTTCAGTCCCGACGGCGCCACGATTGCCGTCGGAATCGGCGGGACCGACCTGTCCAGCGGCCAGACCGTGCTTCTCGACGCCGCTTCTGGAAACGAGCGGAGACGGTTCACCCACTCCGGGCACGTCCGCCAGGTGGCCTTCTCCCCCGACGGCGGTCAGCTGGCGTTCGGTGCCGACGACGGGGTCGGCGTTCTGGACTTGGCGAATGGCGCGATGCGCAGTCTCCCCAATCCCCCAGCCCCGCACGGCGGTAACCTGTTCGAGGTCATCCGACTCGTGTTCAGTCCGGATCGCACTTTGATCGGCATGGTGAGCGTCCGACTCAACGGCATCATGCCTTTGGCGACGATCCTCGACGCCGACCCGCTGGCGAAGAGGTTCGAGGACATTGGCGGCGTCCTCGCCGGGTTCAGCCCCGATTCACGGTGGGTGATGTCAACGCGCGTGACACCGCCGGACGCGTTTGGCCTCAGCATGTGGGATCCCGAGACCGGCACCGTGATGTTCTCCCTACCCCCCGACCTGCCCTTCAACAACGTGGTGTTGGGGCCCGAGGCTCTGCAGGTGGCGGTCACCCACGACAACACCGCGACCGTCTTCGAGCTGCCCTCCCTCGCTCGCCTCACCATGAACCACGACGGCCCGGTCACCTCCGTCGAGTTCAATGCCGACGGCTCCCAGTTGCTGAGCGCCTGCGAGGACGAGACGGCACGGGTGTTCGACACCGCGACGGGCGCCGAGAAGGGCAGGATCGATCACGACGGGCCGGTGAACGGGGCGAAATGGCTGCCTGGTCGCGCCGCGTTCGTGACCGCCAGCGATGACCACACCGCTCGCACGCTCGATCTGAGCACCGCGACGCAACGGTCGCTCCTGACCGACAGCGGGCCGATCAATGCCGTTGCGGTCAGCAGCGACGGGCAGCGGGTGGCGACCGCCGGTGACTCCCAAACGGTTCGCCTCATCGACCCGACCACTGGTCAGCAGGGTCGTCGCTTCACCCACGACGCCGTGGTCCGCGCGGTCGCATTCAACCCCGACGGCACCCGGTTGGCGACCGGATGCGACGACGGTTCCGTCAGGGTCTTCAACACCTCGAGTGGTGCCGAGGTAATGAACGTCTCCCACAACGGCGCGGTGCCCGCGGTCGCGTTCAGCGCCGATGGCACGACGCTGGCCACCGGGTGCGCCGACGGATCCGTCCAGACCTTCAGCATGGTCAGCGGCGCCGCGCTGGGCGGGCGGCGCTACGCAGCGCCGATCAACGCGGTCGCCTTCAGCCCCGACGGGACCCGCGTCGTCACCGCGGGCGACGACGGGACGGCTCGAATCGTGCTGGTCTCCTCGGGTGCCGAGTTGGGGTCCTTCACCCACGGCGGACCTGTCCACGCCGTGGCATTCAATCCGGCGGCCACATTGCTGTGCACCGCAAGTGAGGACAAGACGGCGCGAATCTTCGACGTCGCCAGCGGTGCTCAGCGACGCGAATTCGTGCACGACGGACCGGTGCGGGCACTGAGCATCGACGCGGGTGGTCTCGTGTTGGCCACGGCGAGCGACGACAAGGCCGCGCGGCTGTTCTCGCTGCCTGCGACCAAGGCCACCCCCTAGCGGACTTCTGCCGGGGGTTACGCGACGCCACGCTCCCACGCGGTCGGTGAGACCTGCAGCGGCGGCAGTTGCACGCCGAGCTCCTGGTCCAGGATCCGGCAGTAGGCGTCGCGGGCTCGATGCGCTTCGACGAGATTGCCTTCGGCGAGATGGGCGGACAATAGCGCGTCCTGGGCACTTTCCCGCAGTGGATCGGCACCGACCGCGATGACGGCAGCCTCGACCGCCTCGGCGAACCGGCCCTCGGCATTCAGTCGCCGACTGAGCACCTCTAGAGCCTCCAGCACCGTCGCCCTCAGGGACTCCCGCGCCATCAGAATCCATTCATCGCACCAACCCGGCAGCACGCACAGGCCTTCCTCGATGCGTGGTGCCAGCGCAAGGTCTTCGGATCGAGTCGCGCCCTTGATGATTCGCGTTGCCCAGGCAACGAGAAGCCGGGCATCGACGACGACGTCGCCGCGTAAGCGCAACTCGGGGCCGTCGGAGTCCACCAGGTCGAGATCAGCGCCGTGCAGCCTCCACAACGCGGTACGGAGATTGCCGTCGGCGCGCGCGCGGTCGACCCGGGGCCATAGTTCCGCCGCGACCCGGTGGCGTTGCACGGCGGTATCCTGCAACGCCAACCACGCCAACAGTCGCTGACCGCTCTCCGGCGGCGTCACCGGGTGGCCGTCGATGATCACACGCGGCCCGCCGAACAGCTGCAGGACTGGCCCTCGAAGGGAAAGGGGTTGGCGCGCTTGATGTCCCTGCACTTCTTCTCCCATCCCTCTGGCGAGGAAACTAGTGGTCGACACGTCACCGGGCTGTCTTCGGTCGTCACCGCGGCCGAGCGGCGAGAGGGTCGGCACACCGCGCCACCAACTCACGCAGGCGGCTCGACGGGTCGACACCGAATACGCGTCGATGCAGTTCGCGGTAGGTCTCGGCGACGCGCATCGCACCTGCCGGGTCGTGGGCCGCCAGCAAGGACATGATGAGGGCCCGCTGAGCGCTTTCCCGAAGGGGGTCAGCAGCCACCAACGTGCGCGCCGCCTTGACCGCGTCGGCAACTCGATCGGCCTCGATCAGCAGCACGCTGAGTTGCTCGAACGCATGCAACGTTCTGTGCCGCAACCGTTCCCGCTCCAAGATGGCCCAGTCGTCGGACCAGTTCGACAACAAACTCGTCGCGGCGGCGAACCATGGCACCACACGAAGGTCGTCGTCGCGATGCTGACCGCCGATGATGCGCTGCGCCCAATCCGAGGCGACGTGTGCGTCGACGGTGACGTCGGCGTGCAGCGTCAGCGAGCTGGTGGTGGTGTCGACCAACTCGAGCCCAGCACCTCGCAGTCGCCACAACGCCGAGCGCAGGTTGCCCGCCGCCCGACGATCGTCGGCCAGGGGCCACAGCACGCCTGCCGCGACACTGCGCGCAACCCATGTGCGCCGCAGCGTCAACAACACCATCAGCCGTTCGCAGCAATCCGGGATCGCGTGCCGTCGCCCGTCGATCGTGACGAACGGCCCACCGAACAAGTGCAGGTTGGGACCAACGGCGAGATCCACACCCGCAGAGGGGAACGGCGTCACCGTCACCGCCCCCAGGTCCGGGAGAGGGGTTCGCGGGTTCCTGCGGCGTTGGTCAGCCGCGGTGAAAGCCGGTGAGGAAGTCGTGGACGATCCCGGTCGCCGAGTCGATGTCGATGACCCTGCGGGTGCACGGTGGAGTGGATCCGTCGTAGTGCTCGGTGGTGACGGTCACCAACACTCCGGATCCCTGGGTCTCGACCCGAACGATGCAGACGCCAGAAGTCGCGGCGCTCATCTCGGTAGCCTGCCGGAAGGCACGTCACCGCGGCGTCGCAACAGGACCGGTGTGTCATCACGAGTTCCATGGCCGCGAAAACCCCTCCGTATGCGAAACGCGAACGACTGGCCGGCACTCGATCGCACCGGCTGGACTCGCTGCGTTCGACTGCTGATGTCGGGGCAATTCTGTGTTCGGGCAAGTGCGGAGGTCGCGAGTAGTCGACTACTCGAAAGTGATGTGGCCACCACACGGCGGTGGCCCGGACGCTCGTCCTGGGGCGGGATCGGTAGACCTGCGGTCGTGGGCATGGCGAGGTTCAGACCGCGGTGACCAACCGCTTGCAGTAGATCTTCACCGACCCGTCCCGGTCGCTGGCCCAAAAGACCCACACCGTGGTGTCCCGGCCCGCGACCCCGAATGGTGCCGTATCGTCGCCGGCGGACGTCACCAGCTGACGCGCAGAACCCCACAGTCCGAGCGCATCACGACGCATCATGAACACGTCGCCGTCGCCGATCGAGCCGCGACTCCAGATCAGCCAGATCACCCCGTCGGCGTCCTCGACCGCGCACGCCCGGTGGTCGCTGCCGCCGGTGCCGCCGATACCCTGCGTCGCGTTTTGCCACGCCCCGTCCCGAAACTCACGTGCCGAGATCCCGTTGGACTGCCAGAACACGAAGGCGCCGCCGCTCCGTGGGCACAGGACGAACGGGGGCTCGCTGGCGCCGCTCGCGCCTTCGAAGATCTTGAAGGGGTCCGCCGGCGACGCGCCGCTACCGGGGTCCAGCAGAGACGCCATGATGGCGGTTGAGGCGGCGGCAGGGGTGGAGCTGGGGGTCTTGAAGACGGCCCAAATCTTGCCCGTGCTGTCTGCTGCGGCGTGGAAGTCGCGAATCGTGGTGTCGTTGGGCGCCAGCTGAACGGCGTTGTCGTCGATCCACTTTCCGGTGTCGAAGTTCCACCGCCGGTAGTACCACCGGTCGGTCGTCGGTGTCGGAGTGGTCAGTGTCTTGTGGAAGAAGACCGTCACCACCGACCCCGTCGCCACGACGAACGGGCTGTCCTCCATCACGTTTGGGGTGGCGGCCACCGGGATGTCCTGGGCGCCTGCCAGTTCGTCCAGAGTTCCTCGACGCGCCACGATGTCGGCGTTGTTGCCGGTCTGCGACTGGAACACCACGAACAGTGAACCGTCGGGCAGTTGGGCTACCGACGGGTGGGTGTGCCCGAGACCGGAGGTGACCTGGACTGGTGCGGCGAAACCGTCCTGCGCTGCATCGACGCGCATCCTGGTGGCGTAGATCTGGTCGGACCCGCCGCGGTCGCTTGCGAACAGCGCGACGAGACCGTCGGCGCTGTCGAGCAGGAATGCCCGCTCGATCGCGTCCAGCACGTTGGGCCCGGCTGCCGGCGCCACGGCGATCTCGGGACTCGTCAGGAGTTCGCCTCGCAGAAGCGCATTCACCGCTTCCCTCAGGCTGATCGGCGGGCGCCGAAGCCCGGTGCGATAGTCCGAGGTGCTCATGCCCATTACGTCTTCGACGAGCGTCGCCGGGGGGACCTGCAGGCGCTGGTGCCGCCGGTCGACGACGTCGGCGCCTCGTATCTGGGGCTTGCCGCCTCGCCGGCCGATGTGGGCGAGCAGCACATAGGAGTGCCCGGGGATGAAGTCGGCGTCGCCTGCGCTGGGGGCGCTGCGCCCTTCGCGGACCCGAACCACCCAGTCGCGGCGCACCCGTGCACAGGTTTCGACCCCGAGACCGCTGTGCAGCAACGCGGTGTCGTCGTCGGCGGTGACCAACGTCTCCCACACGTCGAGGTATGCGGCGATCACCGTATTCGTCGTCGGGGTCGCCAGCTCGGGAACGACCGGTACCTTCAATCTGGCGGCCAGTGTCTCGGCACCCGGATTCAGCTGGTACAGCTCCTGTTCGGAGAAGGCGAGGTCGGCGGCAATGGTGACGTCGAGCCCATCAGCGATCATCCGGCCAACGTTGCGAAGGCCTTGCTCAGCGGGCGTGGCACCCTCGGAGGCCGATCCGCCAAACCGGATGAGGAAGTCGTTGTCGCGGTCGGCACCGTCAATCCGGAAGCCGTCGTTGCCGTCCGGAACGCCGTCGCCGACGAACCACTTCAGAAACGCCCGGAGCTCGAACTTGCGGATGTCGTCGAGTTCGTTGACGTCGGCGTCGACGATCGGCACTCCCTGCTGCATCCGCACGTTGACGTAGCGGGCGAGCGGATTGAACGTCGTCTCGGAGATCGATGGCATGGGCGGGCTGCCTTTCAGGGATTGGCGATCGTGACGACCCGCACGTTGGCGGGCAGGAATTCGGAGAGCAACCGACGCAATCGCTGAGGGTCGTTGAGTCCCGTTGATTCGCCGGTGGATTCGCCTGCGAAGAACACCGCCACGGTCCCGGGGGTATACAGCTCGTTCGGTTGGGCGGCGTCTCCACGAGGCCGTTGCGGGGTGTAGTCGAGCAACTCGCCGAACGTCCCCGCCATCCCGTTGCGTGCCGTGTCGCGGGGAATCGCGGTACCGGAGCCCGCAAAGCGGCGGACCGACACCTGCTGCGGTGCTGGACCATCCGTCGACGGAGCCACTCCCGACAGGGTGACGTTGCGATCGCTGCGCATGATCAGCAGCGGCGAGTCGGGGTTGTCGTCGGCGGCTAGCACCACCGGATTGGTCTCGGCGCTCGCCCCAGTGGTCACGGGCGTCGGCGCCGACGCGGTGCCCGCCGAACTGAGTTCGAGGCGCCAGATGCGGTTGCCACCAGAGCGATCGGAGCGGAAGTACACACCCAGCCGTCCACCGCTCAGGAGCGTCAGCGCGGGCTCGCGGTCCTGAGCCTCGGCCATGGTCAGTTCGGTGGGAGGTGACCACGCCGCGCCGTCCGGCTTACGACGCAGGGTGATTTGCCAGGTGTCGCCGGTGGCGGTGCGGGTGCGCCTGGCCGCGACCAACGTGACGGTCGTGCCGTCGCGGAGAAGGTGCGGATCGCGTTCACCGTCGCCAGCATCACCGAGGAAGCCGGGCGCCGACCAGCTACCCGCGAGGGCGGTGGCGGCCACCCCAGCCGCCCGAGATCGCCACTGCCCGTCGGTCCCGCGGGTGACGATGCCCGACGCGGTACCGACCCAGATCTCGCCGTCGGTGGCGACGATCGCCCGGCAGTCGTCGCCGCCGATGTCGGCGTGCAGGCGAGCATCGTAGGTACCGCGCCATTCGACCACTCCCGCGGCGGTCGCCAGCCACACGGTGGACTCGCTGATGCTGAGGTCTCTGACGTCGGCGGCCCCGGAACCCATTGCCGCCAAGTCGAACACCGTGGTGACACCGTCGGGTCCGACCTTGGCCAGTCCGCTGTCGGTGGCCGCCCACATCGTGCCGTCGGGTCCGGCCGCCAAGCCTCGGACATCCAGCGTCGGGTGAGTAGACGACGCGGCCATGCGGTGCCACGCCCCGGATCGGCGCACGGCGAGCCCGGCTGCCGTCGCCGACCACACCGAGCCGTCAAGTGGGACGGCGACGGCACGCACGTCGTCGCTCGGCAATCCGGCCGACGTGTCGAATCCCGTCCAGTCGCCGCCGGCCGTCAGCACGCTGATGCCGGCAGCGGTGGCGGACCAGACCGCTCCGTCGGCGTCGATCGCCACGCCGCGGACGTCGTCGGAGAGCAGACCTCCGGCGGTGGATGCGGCGGTGTGAACGGTCGTCTCGCCGTCGAGTGTCCGAGCGACGAGTCCCGCGGCCGTGGCGAGCCACACGGTGCCTTCGCCGTCCACGGCCGCGCGACGGACATCGTCGGACGGCAGGCCGTCGGACGTGGTGAGTGTCGAAACCGCTTGCGGTGTGACGATCGTGAGGCCGGACGCCGTTGCGGCCAAGACCCTGTCAGTCCACCGGCTGGACATCAACCGCCACACCTGAGCGAGATGCATGCTCCAGCAGAGTCGCACCGCGCCGTCGGTTTCGACTGCCGCAGTGCAGTCGGCGTGCCGACCCGCGGGCACCCCGGCGACCTCATGCGCGATGCCCCACGCCACCTTCGGGTCCCAGCGGCCGCTGTCCACCAGGCTGCGCGCCCCGAATCCGAGCGCCCACGCCGCGGTCGACGCGGCCAGATCGACACGCATCGTCACCTCGGGTCCCCGCGCGTCGCTGACGACCGACAGCGTGCCGTCGGCGTTGGCTTGCAGGAGTGGTCCATTCGCCGCCCGCTGCTGGTTGAACGCCGCCGCGACCTCGGCTGCCGTCGCGGTGTTCAGGTCTTGGTAGTCCGCCTCTTGGACGGTGAAGACGTGCTGGCCCGTCGAGTCGACGATCGCGAGCGCCGTATCGGCCGCCAGCCGGAACGGCTGTCCTGCGTCGCTGCGCAGCCGCGCAGGCGTGGCACGTGGTAGGTCTCCCAGCCGGTACCGCAGCCGAGATCCCGCGACGTGGGGATCACTGACCCACGCGCACCACAGCCGGTCGGTAAGCACCGCCAATGCGGGATCCGCCTGCGCCTCGACGTCGTCGGCCACCGCGCAGGCGTCGTACCAGCGGCCGGCCACGCGTGTCTTGAGCAGCAGCTGAGGGCCTCGCGCGACCCCGGGACCCGCGGTCGTTGCATAGGCCAGCCAGTCCGTGCCCTCGGCATCGGCGACGTGCGCCAACCGCCCGGCGGGCGCCCCGTCCAGCGTGAGGAGCGATGCGCTGTCCTGCCATACCGCAATGTCCGCCCGAGCGCCCGAAGTCGAGGACCCCAGTCGCAGCTGTCCCGCCACGACGTCGGCCTCGACGGCACGCAGTCTGCGGCCGATCACGGTGGCCACCTCCGTTGCATTGGCATGGCGGATGTCGACGAAATCCGCCGAGGTGAAGACGACCTGAGCTGGCGACGCGTGATCCACCGAGAGCCACAGCGACATTCCGTCGGCCAGCCGGAACGGTTCACTGGCGGCCCCGGTGATGATGGGGCCGCTCATACCGGCCAAGCCCAGCGCACTCGCGGCGTCGTCGGGGCCCGACCAGTCATCATCGCCGCGCTCGACGGTGGCGAACAGATTGCGTTGCGGAGCGTTGTTCGTCAGCGAAATGTTCTGGGCAGGTTCGCCGATGCGCACCGACATTCCGGTGTGATGCTCGATGATCGCGCGGACGCCTGCGACGGTGCCCACCGAGCGGTACCGGGTGGGCGCGGCGGTGATCTCGGCGCGTTGGCGGGCGATGTCGTCGTCGGTCAGCTGCCAGCCGATCCACTGGGCGAGCACGGGCAGAAAGCGGGCATCGGTGAGATCGACGTCGCGCAGACCCCGCAATCCATCCGCCGAACTGCGCAGTGCACCAACGGCGGTCGCGAATACGTCGGTGAGCCGGTGCAGTGGGCCGCCCGCGGGGTTGGCCTCCGGCCACAATCCGGTCCGGGCGTCGCGTGGACGCTCTCCCGTGTCATGGCGCCGGTACACCGCAGGCAGCAGCTCGTAGAGCGCCCGGTGGTACTGATGAACCCCCGTCGGTGTGGCAGTGGCGCGCAGTGGAGTGGCCGGGACGGTCTGCGCGTCGAGCTGGTAGTAGTAGGTCAGTCCCGGCTGCAGTGGCTGCGAGCCGCCGCCGGCGTCCAGCAGCTCGACGTCCTGGCGCGCGACGCTGCGGTCGACGTTGAAGAGCGTGCGTTCGGTGCGGCGCACGATCTCGATCCACCGGCCCTCTTCGCGACGAGTGACGGTACAGATTCGTTCGGTGCACCGCAGGCCCTCCACCGTGTCTTCGCTGCCGGCCAGCGGGTGGACCGCCAACTCGCCCGGCACCTCGGCGGGCGGAAACGCCCCACTGTCGTACAGCAGGTACGGCTCCGTCTCAGCGGGAAAGTTGAAGTCGCGTTCCTTGCGGCGCACCATGACCCGCGGCAGCACACCGTCGTCGATCGGAAAGACGCTCCACCGCAGTGCTATTCGTCGACCGACGAGGTCGGCTGACGCAGTGAAGTCGGTGGCGGTCATCGCAGGCGGGTCCCCACGTCGAGGGTGCCGAGGACCGGAATCTCGGTTTCTCCGACGTCGATCCGACCGCTCGACTCGACGTCGCCGGACACCGCGGCTCTGATCACGTCGGGCAGCTGCGCAAGCGGCGGCAGACCCGACCGCGCCAACTCGGCGTCGACGTCGAGGGCCGGACGGTCCGCCCGGCGGAACCGGTTCACCGTCGTGCCGAGCACGCCGGGCACCGATTCGACGACTGCGTAGACGTCGCTCAAGTAGAGCGTCTGAGCGAAGTCCACCCGTTGGAAGGCCAACAGGTCGGTGACTGCGGTCCGCACGTTCGCCACCACGGCGGCTGCGACGAAC
The DNA here is from genome assembly GCF_040509115.1 of Mycobacterium sp. Classification (GTDB taxonomy): domain Bacteria; phylum Actinomycetota; class Actinomycetes; order Mycobacteriales; family Mycobacteriaceae; genus Mycobacterium. Next base: position 35,481 of record NZ_JBEVLO010000143.1, read on the forward strand.
CGCTCGTCGACCACCACCTCGCAGGCGATGTCGACGGGCGCCGGTCGTGCCCCGAACACCTGCACGTTCACCGAGACCTGGCGCTTGTCATCGAAGTAGGCGAGCAGATGATTTCGCAGCGACTCCGACAGCGGCGTCAGTGCGGCGCCCGCGGGCGCGACGTAGAGCTCCACACGATTCCACGCCGGGCTGTGCACCCGGACCTTGGCCACCGCGCCGGTCCGCTGCGCAAGCGCAATGTAGTCCGCAGCGGTGACCGCGCGTTCGGTTGATCGAAAGAGCTGAGGCGCGTTGGCAATTGCGCTGTCCGACGATTCGCTGTCACTGCCACCCGCGGCGGCCACCAGGTTGCTCACCGCCGCCAGCCCCGCAATCACGTCGATGGCCTGCGAGATGACACCGGCGGCGACGTTGCCGCGAGCGCCTGCGCAGACCCGGTAGCTCGCCCTGACGTTGTTGATGGCCACCGGCAAGGGCCGGTTGGCGAACACCACGCGTGCCGTGTTGGCGGCATCGACGATGAGGCGGTATTCGCGCGCGAGCGGATCGCTGGACGCCACATTGCCCTGCGCCCGGTACCAGCGAGTCCACCCGGCTCCCTCGTGCACTTCGATCACCACCGAGTCGAGGTCGACGTCGACGTCGGGCAACGACAGGTTCTGGCCCGTCTCCCCACTCCCCGAACCGATCACGGGGTCCGGCGTGACCTGCCTTCCCTGTTCGACGGGAAGCCCGTCGTAGTAGACCAGCGGCTGGGCGGGGTCCGGGTGGGGCCGCACCTGGCTGGACGTCAGGTCGACGGTCAGATCGGCCCCCAGATAGGCGAATTCGATCGGCCCGTAGGAGGGCACCTCGGCCCGGAACCGAGATCCGGTCGTGATCACCGCCACCCGGGGGTCGGCCGCTCCGGCTGGACGCTTGAACGTCAGCTGCAGATCGGCGCGGGCGGGCGTGGCCTGCCTGAATTCGTAGCCGACCAGGCGCAGCAGGTCGACGAGGCTGGCCCGCTCGGTGGCGGTGGACGGGAACATTTCACTGGCGATCCGGTCCTGGTAGTAGGCGACGATGTCACCGCAGTAGGCGAACAGATCGATGAGCACCATCACCAGATCCGATGGCGACCGGTCGGTCCACTCGGGCAGCCGCTGGCTCGCCAGGCGCATCATCGCCGCCCGCAGGGACGCGAAATCCTTGTCGGTGTAGTCGATCGCGGGCGTGGTCATCGTCAGTCAGCTCCTGGTCAGATCAGCGGCACGTTCAGTTGCCCGGACACCGGCGCGTCGGCGTGGACGTAGGTCAGCAGCAGCTGCAGTTCATCACCGGAGCGCTCCACCCGCGCCTGGGTCACGACGATCCGTGGCTCCCAACGGATCGCCGCCTCGTGCGCCTGACGGCGCAGTAGGTCCGCGGTCACGTCGTCGTCTGGCTCGTGCACGAGAGCCGAGATGTTGGAACCGTATTCACGCAGTAGCGGTCGTTCACCGTGACGAGTGCCCAGCAACAGCACGAGGTCCTCGCGAATCTTCTCGGTGCCCTCGCTCCATGCCGCCGACCCCGTGTGCGGGTCGATGCGGAAGGGCACGGACGGCCCTCGTGGTTGGGTCATGATTGGCACCTTTCTCAATCCAGTGGGCAGCCCGGCAGGGCAGGCGGGCTGGGCAGTGGCGGAAGTTCTGGGATGGCGGGTAGGCCGGGCAACGCGGGTATGGGCACCGCGAACTGCGGCAGCGGCGGCAGCGCGACGCCGGGAAGGTCAGGCAACGTCAGTGTCGGCAACTGTGGAATGTCGGGAATCGCAGGCAGTCCCGGTAGCGCTGGGATCGGCACCGCGAACTGCGGCAGCGGCGGCAGCGCGACACCGGGAAGGTCAGGCAACGTCAGCGTCGGCAACTGTGGAATGTCTGGAATCGCAGGCAGCCCCGGCAGCGCGGGCAGCACGACGCTGATGGTCGGGAAGTCGGGGAACGTACATCTGCTCACTTGACCACCACCGAACTAGTCAGGTGCACACCGGGAATCAGCTTGGGGATGGCCACCAGGGTGGGCGCCGGCGAGGGCGGCCCCGGCGCGGCGGTGGGGTGCACGTGGCTGGCCAACAGCGTCCACAACGCCTCCATGCCGCTGCCGAGCACCGTGCTGTCCGTGGCACCGGCGCCCAACGCCACCGTCGTCGCCTCGATCACCACCTTGGCCGCTCTGATGTGCACGGTGTCCTTGGTGACGTTGACAACCGCGCCGTCGTTGTTGACGATGCTGACGCCGCCCTCGCCCATCGACACGAAGTTGCCGTGTCCCTCGGCGAGGGTCGCCGACTCGTTGGCCGCATCCAGGTGCAGATAGGACCCCGCAGGGCTAGACAGCAGTACCCCACCGTCGGCGCCCATGGAGATCATTGCCTCCCCGGTCGCGGTGAGCAGGACGTTGTCGGACGTCACCTTGGTCGGATGGGCGGCGGTGATCGCGACCGCCACCCAGAGGGGACGCTCGGGGTCGCCCGCCTCGAACTCGACGTAGATCACGCTGCCCTTGGGCGGGACGAAGTATTGCCCGTAGGGAAGGCAGGCCTCGGCGGTCACCTCGACGCCTGCGCCGAAGACGTCGGGTACCTCCACCCTCAGCAGGCCGCGGTGCTCGTCGTCGGCGTTGTCGGTCACCGTTGCGCGGTACTTGCCGTAGTACCGCCCGACGTGCCGGGTGCTCTCGTCGATCAACATCGGGATTCCTATCGTGTCGCCATGAACTCGGTCGAGTAGGTCGGTCGGGTCGCGGTGACCGCCCGCTGGTAGACGTGGTTGACCCGTCGGACGTACCAGTTCCCCTCGGCCCAGCCCGACACCCCCGAGATGTGCACCCGCGACTTGGCGCGCAGCGCAACGGTTCCCGAGGCCACGCCGTGTCCGCTGAAGCCCAGTACCGACGTCGGATCCGGTGCCCTCAGGTAGGCCAATTCGTCGGCGGTGCGCGCGGTGTCGCCGGTGACCCGCTCGGTGGGTCGGGTGAGGGTGGCGGCCGCCGCGGCGGCCAGGTCGCTCAGTGCCTCGATCGCGGTGCGCCTGCGCGGGTCGAGGTCTGCGACGGCGTCGGTGGCCGGCGGCGGAAGGGGCGGCCGTGGCACCGTCGTCGGCGAAGGCGAGACGCGGGCCGTTCCGGTCACCGGGTCGATCGTCGACGCGGAACGCAGCGGCGCGGCGGTGGTAGCACTGCGTTCATAGCAGAACTCGATCAGGTTGGCGTTGCCCCGCCCATAGTGCAGCTCCCCGATCGGCTCCGCCGCAACCACTTTCGCCAACGGCGTGAAGTAGAAGTTGGAGGTGTCAGTACCGTCGAACTCACAGAACGCGAGGCAACCCTGCCGTTCCGCCTGATCGAGCACGAACTCCCACTCGTTCACGTTGGCCGGGCGGGCCGGTCGTCGTTCGTCGAGCACGATGTCCGTGGCTGGGGTGATCTGGAACGGGCTGAGGTCGTACTCGGGCCGTGCCACGATGCGTGCCAGCACCGAGCCGAGTGTCTCGCCGGGTTTCCACTCCGCGGGGTCGTAGTCACGTCTGCTCATGCGAAAGGTGAAGTCCAGCGCGGTGAGTTCGACGAGCTGACGCCCCGGGGTGGCCAGCACCCGGGAGCTGGCCACCACCCCCTCGAATACGTAGGTCTGATGGTCGGGGTCGCCGAAGGCCACCCTCAACTCCAGGCCCTCGAAGGACGCGTCGGCGAGGACGCCGGTGCTGTCGTCGAGCCGGATGACCGCCTTGTCCGTGAGCCGGTCGTCGTCTTCGACGTTGACCGCGAAGACCGGGGCGCTCACGTCCCTCCAGTCGGAACCGTCCGCGCTGACCAGAACGGTCGCTGCGACCGCGGGTGCCCCGCTCACCGGAACACCCGGGTGCGGTCGCCGCCGCGGGGTTGTTCGCCCATCGGCACCTCGACGACGTCGCCGACCGCGACGTCGAGGGGGAACACGATCGGGTTGGCGTCGGCGATGGTCCACCAGGCCTCACTGTTGCGCAGGTAGCGCCACGATAGATACTCGATGTCCTCGACCCCGGTAACCCTGTGCCGGTAGGTGGCTGCCTGCGGCGACACCGTGCGCCGGATCGGCAAGGTCGGACGCAGCGTGCCGTCCGCGGCTGCGGCGGGGTACGCGGTGAGCTGCCGGTAGCGTGAATTGGCTCCAACGGTCATGGTTGATCCCTTCGATCGCTATCCGAATGCGTCCTGGACGAAGCCGTATCCGGGCACCTGCTGAGCGAAGTCCTCTCCGCTGAGCTGTCCGTAGGATCTGGCAACTTCGACGGTGCGGGTGATGACGTCGATTCCCGTGGCGAACGATCTGGTCTGCTCGGTCAGCGTGAGGCTGATCTCGGCGCGTTCCGGGGTCAGATCCGACTTGAACTTCGTGATCTTGATGTTGAGATCGGTCATCACACAGGTGAGTTCGATGTCCCCGAGCTTGAGGTCACACGTCGGCGGATGCGTCCAGAGCTTCTTCTTCGCCAGCATCGCCTGGACGTCGATGGTCGGGTTGATGAACGACCGAAGCACCGCAAGGTCTGGTTCGATGCGCCGGTCGCCGTCGCCCGCCGACGGGTCGTCGGGCTTGGCACGCGCGTCGAGCGCGAACTCGAGGCCGAAGGTGCGGGCGCGACCCATGACTGGGTCCATCGCCTTGGTGGCGACGAGCAGGCTGTTGAACTCCTGGAAGTCGTCGAAGAGCCCGCCTGCTAGGCCGATGCCCTTCGAAAAGGAGCTCTTGTCGGGAGTCGCAGCATTGGCGCCCTTGGCCTTGGCGATCTTGTCGAAATCCCAGTCGCCCAGGGAATCCGCCGACTTGTACTCGAATCCCTTCTTCTCCGAGAGGATTTCGGGATGAAACTGGAACTTGAAGATCAGCGGGGGCACTGATAACAGGTTGGCGATGTAGCCCTTTCGCGACATGGTGACTCCTCTCAGAAAATCGGTGTGTGGGGACGTCGACGGCCTCGGCTGCCTCGGAGTTCGTCCATGCGATGGAGGCTGTGAATGCGGTCGAGCTCGTAGCCGTCACCCGGGAGCAGGGGGGTGCCCTCACCCCGCAACGCTTCATCGGCCCGCAGCGGCGGTGACGGTGGTCCTGCGATGTCGATGATCACCTCTCCGATCTGCACCATCGGCAGATCCGTTGCGGGCGTGGTCGTCTTGGGCGCACTCGGCGGCGACGTAGGCGTGGTGAAGTACTCGGTCATCGAGTCGAGTAGCCTTTGCAACCCGCCGGTGGCCAGCCACTGACCGTAAGCCGCCGCAATCGGGTGGAAAGCGGTGTCGGGGGGTGTCGTAGACACCGGCAGCAGCCTGTTCGCGGTCTCGGTGGCGTTCGTGGCGATGCCTCGCAGGCGGTCATCGAGTTTGGTCCCCGACAGTCTGGACTCCTTGATCGCGGCCTCGTCGAGTTTCTGAGCGAATGTCGTCAGCCCGTTCTGCAGTGCCTCGGTGGGCTTGTTGACGAGCTCGGTGGCGGCGGTCTTGATCTTGTCGGTCATCGTCTTGGCGTCCGCGCTGACCTCGTTCATCAGGGCCACGAGATCGGGCGGCTTCGGCGGCGCGATCGGTACGCTGCCGGGGGCGGCCGGGTTGGCGGCGCTGCCGGCGGGGGCGCCTGGTTTGTCCTTGCCCGCACCGAAGAAGTGGTGCGCGATGTCGGCAAGTTGGTAGACCAACCGGAAGATCCGCAGCTCACCGAGATCACGGAGGATCTTGTCGACGGTGGGGACCAGCCAGTTCAGCAAGCTGTTGATGGTCTTGGTGATCGCCGAACCGAGCACTGCGCCGAGTTTGAGGGCACCGTCGAGCAGTTTGGCCAGCGCATCGAAGATCGCCGCGAGGGCCCCGGTGACGGTGTCGGCCAGGGTGCGGACGGCCATCGCGGCAACCCGGGCGAGCATCGCGATGGTCTCAAGGCCGAGCACGATCATCGCTCCGCGCAGCACCAGCGCGGAGCGCACGACGAAACGCAGCGTGTCGGTGACGGCATTGCGGACGTCGGGTAGGCGGTCCAACAGCCAGGCTAGCGCCGCGATCGCGGTGGGGATCGCGACGACGAGGCCACCGACGGCGCGGGTTGCGGTCGCCAGCATCGCGGTCAGGGAATCCACCCATGACCGGTACGCGGCGGCCTCCGGAGCTGCCAGCGCGGCCGCGCCCTCGCCGGTACCCTGGGTCGGCGTCCCATTGGCGGCCCTCAGCAAAGCCGTTGCAGCATCGACCCTTTGACGCAGTGTCGACAGTTGGTTCATGAAGTCCGGCTGTCCACCTGCCGCAGAAGGCGTGGCCGCGGCTGCGCCCGCCGACGCTCCCGTGCCTGCTACTCCCCCGGCGGGTGGGGCCTGCGCCGTCTTGGACAGCCCGAGCTTGTCGATGATCCTCTCGATGCGCCCGGCCAGCGCATTGATCGTGCCCAGTGCTGCCGCCAGTCGCATGGAGCCGATCGTGCCGCCGACGGCGCCGCCGACTAGGTTGCCGATGAAGCTGCCGATACCGCCGAGCAGGCCGGTGACGGTGTCGCCGAATCCGCCACCGGCGGTGAGGTCACGGAGGTTGACGATGTGCACGCGTAGCGCGCCGTCGAGAAGCGGCGGACTGCCCGCAGGGGTGATCGCCGCGGTGAAGGCATAGGAGCCGTACTGCCCCGTCGCACGCTCGATGTCTTCGAGAGCGCGACGCGCGAAACGCGTTTGGGTGAGCAGTAATCCAAGCTGGGTGATCACCTCGTCCACGTGGCACCTCCCGCTCCGGCGAGATGCATCCTGGTGCCGTTCCGGTAGGCATCGCGGACCGCCCCGGCGAACTCCCCCGCCACGGCGTCCAGCACGCCGTCGGGGTCTCCACTGATCCGTACGACCACCCGTGGCACCTGCACGCGAACGGCAACGGTGTGCTTCCGCAGGATGTGCGGCGAGGTGGGGGCGCCACCGTCGGGGCCGGGGCCACCCGGCACTGGTTCCTCGAGATAGCGGGCACGCCACAGCCGCGCCATCTGCTGGCCGTAACCGCGGGTGACGCCTTCCAGGATGTCGATGCCGCCGTGGGCCATGCACGCGTCGAACGCCTGTGCAAGGGGATCGCGTTCGAGCGCAACCGGCTCGGTCGGGAACAGGGCCGCGGCCAACTGGTCGGCGTCACCGCCGAGCTGAGGCGTCAGCGGCCCGGTGTCGCCGGCGGTGTCGGCCAGGCTGGAGAACTGTCTGGCCCTGGCGTCCAACTGCCTGGCGGTCGAACTGAACCCGGCTTCCAGTGCTGCCCGCATGGCGTCGTCGGTCTTGGCGATGACGTCACCGACCTGACGCTGCACCTCGTCGCCGAACAATGAGCTTCCGATGTCGATGAGGTCCGAATGGAAGTCCAACCGCGGTGCCTCCGCCGGTATCGGGATGTCCGACCGCGCCCATCTATCCAGTCCGAGCGTCTCGAGCACGTCGACCAAGATCTGCATGAACACCGCTACCGTCTTCAGGAAGCCCGCCAGTTGAAAGACGAAATCTTTTACGGCCGAGCCGAATCCGATACCGAAGGCCAGGGCGAAGGCGATCGCACCACGCGCGAACGCGCCGACGACCACTTGGATGCCGCGGACGATCTGCGTTAGCCTCAACCCCAGCTCGCCGATGGTGGTGAACACCTTGTCGTAGACCATGGCGATCGCTGACCTGACCGCCTGCTCGACGGTGACCAGCACCTCGAGAACCCCCAGCCGGGCGCGGATGCCGACGGCCTCGGCCACCAGACCCACCAGTCGCGGCCACGCCAGCAGCATCACCGTGGCGGCGAGGATGGGGGCGTCGTCGTCATCGGTCCCCGCGGGCTCGGGCGGCGCAGGCACGGGCGCCGCGGGAAATGCACCCGACGGGATGGGTGCCGCCATGGCGTTCGGTGGCTGAGTCCCGCCGAGGCCAAGGGTTTTCGCTGCGTCCGCGACCGCCTGATGGATCCGGTCGGCGTCGCCGCCTGGCTGGAGCGCGCGTTTGAGACCGGCGTACGTTGCGGCCGCGACCCCCACGACGTCGAAGATGGTCGCGCCGCGCGGATCGAACGTCTGCGGCGTGGGCGTGGCCAAGCGGGCGATCGATGCCTCCGCGGAGGCGACCAACTGGTCGACCGCGTCGATCATCGTCGGAAGGTCCGTCGCGGCGTGCAGCCAGCGATTCCATCCCGAAACGCCCAGTCCCACCGTGTCCTTCGAGAGCTCGCCGACACCGAGGAGGATGGCGGCAGTGCCTTCGGTGGCGGCCGCAAGCACCCGCACCGCCAGAGCGCCGTCCTCGAACCGCAGGGTCGGCAGATCACCGGTGTTCACTTCGGCCGTGTGGGCGCCGGACAGCCGCTTCTCCAGCGCATCTTGAATGACCTTGCCCGCATCGGTCGACAGTCGATCCTGGTAGGCGAGGTCGGCGAGGCGGGCGGCGATTGCGGCGAAGTCGATGGGCACGTCATCTCCCCCCTGTTGCCGGGACCGCGTAGGTCTGCGAGTTCAGCCGCGTCAGGAGTCGGTCGTAGAGCGCCCGCGATTCCTCGGCGGTGCGACCGGGCGCACGCAGTCGCAGGGTTCCGATGACCGGACGGACTGGCACTGGCTCGTCTGGCCGCCGGACGGGCAGGTGGCGGTCCGGCCGTGCCGGTGCGGCGCCCTTGCCGTAGACGACTTCGACGAATCCGTCGACGGCACCGTCGAGGGCGGGGGCCATCCGTTCCCACAGCGCGGGCGTGAGGAAACCGTTGACCAGGTCCGACAGCCGGTAGGCCAGCGATGTGAGGGCGGCACGGTTCTCGCCGAGCGCCTTCCTCTCCTGGGCGTGCTGCTCGGCGAAGATGCTTGGCCGCCGCGCCATGTCGGCGACCGCGGCGCGCGCGCTGAGCCCCAACATGATTCGGGCAGGGATGTTGGCCGTCAGTGGTACGGGTCGGGGATTGAGTCCCGCCTGTTGGATGGCAGGCCAACTCGGTGTCGCGGGTGCGGGCACGGCGAGATGTTTGAGGATCGCGCCCGTGTCGGGCAGCGTCACCTTGGGCAACAACCGGTCGAGAAGGCCGGGAGGTTTGGGACCCTTTTCGGCCTTCGACTCCAGCGCCGCGGTCAGCGCCAGAATCGCCTTGACCGTGGGGTGCTCCATGAACATTCGACCGAGTAGCCGCTCGTTGTCGCCCTGATGGATCTCGAGCGCGACGCTGAGCTCGTCGTACCCGCGGATGATGGTGAGTTTCGCGAATTCGACGGCGTCGAGGATCGTGGTGACGACCGTCGCGACGACCTCGCCGGCAACGGACGCGAACCGTGCAAGGAAGGGGCCCAATGCCCAGTCGCCGCTGGTGAAGCGGTCGCGATCGTCACGCAGCTCGGCGATGATCGCACCGAGTGCGTCGGTGGCGGTGGACACGCTCTGCCGCATCGCTGCAAGGGTCTTCGCGATCATCGGAAGGCGCGGCGCCACCTGATCGATGACGAAGGCCATGGCGCCGAGCACCTGCACGGCCAGCGCCCCAAGTCGATCACCCAGCACCAGGACGGCTTTCAGAAGGGGGTTGACCACCTCCGTACGCGGCCCGAGCACTTGGCCGATCAGTTCGGTCAGGGCGTTCATCGCACCGGCGGCGGACGCCGCGAACTCGAGGACGCCCTCGACGGTGCTCGCCAGGAACAGCAGTAGGCCTGCGGCGCCGACCAGTCCGATGGCCGCTAGGACCCCGACGACGGCGACGGGGCCGAACCCCACCAGCGCGGCCATCACGACCAGATAGCCCAGCGCCTCCGTCAGGGTGGCCACACCGAAGCCGGTGAACCTGAGCAGCAGCATGATCCCGGCCACCTGGCCGACGGGGCTGAGCAGTGTGCCGACGACCATGCCCGCCAACGCCGTTACGGGGCCGGTGATCGAAGCTGCGCCCGCGGTGCGCGACCCCTGCCCGAGTATCTCGGCAAGACGGTTGTCGAGCTCAGCCCGGTTTGCGATCGCGATCCGCACGTAGGATCCGTCGCGCGGAACCGACGTGCCGAACCACCGGATCATGAACGCGCCGCGGGCCCTGGCGAAGAGCACCGCCTCCACGCCGAGGACCTCCACCCACGGCGTGAGTCCCTTCGCCGCAGCGAGCAGCGTCGGCAGTGTGGCGAAGGGCTTCTGGAGCAGCAACGCGATCGGCATCGGGTGTCCTCCCTTCATGGTGGGTCATCGGCTCTGCGCGGCTTCGATCCGGGCATTCTCCTGATCGATCTGTTCGGCGAGCAGCCGAACGAACTCGTGGCGTTCCCCGACGGCCATGTCCATCAGCTCCGTGTGGGACCAATGCAGGTGGTATGCAAGGAAGAACACCTCCCGCTGCAGTTGAGCGAGGCTTACTCCGGAGCTAAAAAATTGGTCATGTCCAAACTGGCGCGGATCTCGTTTCCGCACGCGGGGCAGTCGAGTTCGCGAACAAGATCGATACCTGGCGCGGCATCGTTGAAGGCCCGGTCGATGAGCCGCCGGTCACCGAGGGTCAGGTCGGCGAAGATCTTGGTGCCCAGCGCCTCGGTGCGGTGTTCCAGCATGTCGCCGAGCCGGATCAGGCATCTGGCGAGAAGCGCGTTCTTGCCGAGCGAGGCGTTCTTGCGCATCTGCGGCGCGGCGGCGGACTCGTCGTCACCACGCGCGAGGCGCAGTGTCATCGTGTCGTGCACCGAGCCGTCGGTGTCCAGGTAGCCATCCCGCAGCTGAACCGAGATGTGCTCGGGCAGTTCACCATCGGGAAGCATGGTGGTGGGCAGTTCGTCGAGGTTTTCAGTCGTCGAGAAGCGCTCCCCACACGCGGAGCAGGAGTAGTTGGCGGCCAGCTCCGGCCCAAAGGTCAGCGATCGGAGCTTGATCAGCAGATAATTGCGGTCGACCGAGTACATCTTGTCGATCTCGCGGCGGCCGAAGCCCTGCAGATCTCCAAGCCGGACGATGCAACTGGCGAGCAGGGCGGTGACCATCCGTCCGCCGTTGCGCTGGTTGGCGGGATCGGCGAGCAGGGCCTCGTCGCGGCCGGTCATCTTCCGCAACGTCACGGTCCGATGCATCTGACCGTGGTCGTCGCAGTAGCCGACGGGCAACCGGACCTCGGCGCCCCGTGTGCCGGCGTTCGGCGCGGTCCGGTGCTCGGACAACGGTGTCATCTCCAGTGCTGTCATGTTGTGCTCCTTAGCTCTTCGGGCTCCACTCGAGCCCCTCGTGCTCGAGTACGATGGTCTGCACCATCAGGTTGGTCGACCCTGCTTCTAGGTCGCTGAACTTCGACGACTTCACCCAGGCGTGCCAGAACAGGAACCGCCCGACCTCTTCGCCGTTGTGGTTCTTGATGATTGCGCCGTTGCGTCGCTTCGACGAGCCACCCTGCTTTGCGGTGTTGAGGTCGAACGTGTCGCGGAACCATTGCCGAAACTTGATGTCGTCCTGACTGCCGTCGACCCGTCTCTCGACGGTCAGCGGCTCGAACTTCACCTTCGACGAGGACAACCGGTACACGTGCCCGGTCAACCCGTCGGGCTGCTCGATGGTCTCGACCTCACCTTCACTGAGCCCGGAGACCTTGCTCAACTGTGGGCTCCATGTTCCCTCGACCTCCATGATGAACTCGCTGGCCCGGTAACCTTCTGAGAAATCACCGACTACTGGCATCGAAACTCCTTGTATGAGAGGTGGATTAGGCGTCGCTGCTGGTTGCGCCGCTGGCTTGCTGCCCGACCTTGATGACGATGGTCTCCGCGGGCCTGCTCGGGTAGAAGTAGACCTCGCAGGTCAACAGACCCTGCTCGACCTGGTCGGGAGGGTTGTTGGTGGCGTCGATGACCACCGTGAAGGTCTGCTCCGGGGTACCGGTCCCAAACGCCCCTTGCCGCCACAGACCCAAGAGGAACGGCTGAATGGTGGTGTATTTGACCGAGGTCCAGAGAGATTCGCGGTTCGGTTCCTGACGCGCCCACCGAAGGCCGTCACGAAGACTGGACTTCACGTAGTTGAACAGCAGGCGCACGTTGACGTACCGCCAGCGCGGGTCGGTGCTCAGCGTCCTGGACGCATCGACGACGATGCCCGCTCGGGGCACCGCGCGGATGCCGTTGACCGAGCCGTTGACCACCAGATCGGTGTGGTCGGCGTCTGACAGTCTGGTCTCGACGTCGAGCACTCCACGCAGGTTGGCTTCATCGCCCGCGGGCGCCTTCCAGATGCCGCGGGTGGTTTCGGTGCGCGCGTACACACCCATGACGTGGCCCACAGGTGGAATGGTCAGCATCGGGTTGTCGCCGAGTCCATTGGGATCGGGCACGACTATCCACGGGCCGTATAGCGCACCATAGGATTTCGCGGTCTGGAGCTTCTGTCCGTAACCGACCGCCTGGCCACCCGCCACAGATTGGGCAGGAACCGACCCGATGAACACGGCGTCGCCCCGCCTCTCGCAGTACCCGAGCGCGGCCTTGGCGACCGACGTGTCGGTGCGCTCGCAGGCCAGCAGCTGGATGGCGAACGGGTCGAAGGCCGAAAGGCCGGTTCGCGCCGCCTCGTCGCCGATGTAGTCCGCGGCGGTGAGTGCACCCTCCGCGCCGCCTTGAAGGGGCGTCCAATCGGTTTCCACGGGTCGCAGGCTCTGACCGGCTGTCACGGCGACGCGGACGAAGCGCGACCCGCTGAGCGGGTCGTTGACGGCATGTTCGGCAAAGTTCGCCAGATCGGGCAGCATCGACAGGCCCACGTGAGTCTCGACGACGTGGTCGTCGTCGCCCTTCCCCTTGGCGATCAGCACGTTGAATTGCGTCGTGGCGACGGTGGTCTTGCGCGCGTCGAACGTCGAGGCGTTGGAGACGTCTGGTGTCCACGACACCACGCCGCTGTTCGCGTCGACGGCGGTCAGCTTGACGGTGGCCTTGGCGCTGCCGTCGCTGATTTCGACCAGGTCGCCCGCGGTGAACTTCGCGGCGCTCGCCAGCGTGGCGCGGCCCTTGGCAAACGGCGTCAAGGTCCCGAGCACCGGATCGGCACCGCTGGTCGCGAAACCGAGTGTGTCGTTTGCGGTGGTCACCTTCAAGCTGGTGAACCCCCCGCCCTGACCGGCCTGCTCGCCGGTGGAGGTGAGTGTCAGTTTGTCCGTGTCGATGTCGGCGACGATCAGGTGCGTGCGACTGTTGATGGCATTCTTGATCTCTTGCCGGGTCGCCTTGTTGACGTCACCGAAGTCGGTCAGTTGAAACGTGACGTCGAGCGGGGTGCCGTCGACTTCCAGTTGAAGTGTCGGCAGTGCCGCCATGTTGACCGGCTCGGCAATCGTCTTGCCGACGATGACGGCTGCCTTGTCCTCGGCTAGGCCGCTGGTCGCCGCCGCGCTGTATGCGAGTTTGACGAATAGTTGCTCGGCCCACTTGCCGGGGTCGGGTTGGCCGCGGTAGCCACCCTCGATCTGCAAGACCACCGGGTCGGCGTTGCGGGGGCCCGACTTGAGCCCCAGTTTCGCGGTGTCGGCGGACGAGTCGACGACCCGATTGACGTAGGCGGTCTGCCCGCCGTTGTCGAAGAATCCCTTCACCAGGTAGGCGCCGAAGCTACCGGCGCGGAACCCGCCGAATCGCTGCGCGAACTGCGTGTAGCTGGTCAGACGGGTCGGCTGGTTCGGCACCCCCCGCTCGGTCGATATGCAGAAGCCGCCGACCGACACCGCTGCGCCGGTGATCGACGGCGCTGTCGCACCATCGACCTCGACGACGTTGACCCCGATATCAAATCCCATGTCCGCCTCCTTGATTCACGTCAATACACTGTCCGGTCATGATGCGTCCCGCAGGTCGACGCCCACGTCGATGTGGTCGACACGGACGACGCGTTGGCTCCGAACCGCTGGCGAGCGCACTCCCACCCGGTACACCAGGGTCGGGGCGTCGCCCACCACGCCCCCGATGCGATCGGTCCCGGACATCGTGATCAGTTGAATGGGCGCGCGGTCGCCATTGATCACCAGTTCCCCGTCGCCGGGCACGCGCGCCAACACCGCCTCGAACAACTCGGCCTGCGATGCGCGGTCGAGACTAATGGGGCGCAACGCGTAGTCGAGATCGAATGGAAGCCCGGCGCGGCACTCCCGGTAACCGTCGGACGTGTAGTCACAGCGAACCGGCGTGCCTACTAGGCGGTGAGCGGCGTACCGGATGTCGAACTGCTCGATGTCGATTGCGGGAGCCACCGGGACCGGCTGAGCCGGAACGCGGATCGCGGACAGGGCGGGAGTACCGTTGACTTCGACACCGCGTAGCAGATCTAGCATCGCCGCATCCGCGTCGACCAGAGGCTGCGGTCGCACCGCGACGAGGTCGTCGAGATGAAGACGGAAATCACCTGCGAGGCAACGTAGTCGAATGCCGGTGGCGGCGCGGGCAATCTGCGTTGGCACGTCGTCGATGCCGACGGTCAGCAGGGTCCAGCCCCGCGCCGGTCCGGCTGGGATCCACCGATGCCAGGTATTGGCGGCGTCGTCGAAGCCCAAGTCGTCCGACGCGAGGCGGATCTCCAGCAGGAATCCGGCTCGGGGGGCATCGACGTTGACCGAGATCCGAAGTTCCGTGAACCCGGAGAGGTCGACGTTGCTCAGATCGCGCTGCAGCCGGTGGTCACTCGCCAGGGAGCTCGCGGTCACGACAACGCTGACCCCGTCGGCGCCCCATCCGGCGGTCGTGTGGTCCGTCGCGATCGACAGTTCCTCCGACGGCGTCACGCCGTCTGGTGCGTGCGCAACCCACGCGGTGACATCGTCCATCGCGTCGAGAACCCGGGCGGTCATCGGCCGATGGGTCTGCGGGTGGATCGTTCCATGGCGCAGACGGTCGCAGCTCCGGCGTCACACCCGCGTCACCGTCGGATCTGAGCGACTGCATTCGGTCCAGACCCGACACACGGGGCGCTTCGCGCGCGATGTCGATGCCCCGTCGGGCGGGTGGCGTCTCACGTAGGGCCGACGTGCGTCCAGTCGCACCGAGTAACGCGCGATGATGCGCGGGACACCAGTCCGGCACGCGCCCGATGGACCGCGCGCCGGACCGGGTGTCTCGCCTCCAGGGTCTAGCTGTTCCAATAACGGCCACGCGGTTTGCCCGCGATCTCCACGCCGCCCTCCTTGAGCTCGAACTCCTTCACGAAGTCCATGTTGAGATCGGTACCCAAGCCGGGCCCAGTGGGAACGAACAGATCGCCCTTTTCAACCCTGACCGGATTGGTCAGCATTTCGTCCCGCAGTTCGTTGGGAGAGGTCGGGTCCCACTCGACGTAACCGCGGACGTGCGCGGGGATCGCCGCGGCCAGATGGACATTGGCCAATTGGCCGAGGCCGTTGAGAGTGTGCAATGCCACTACTGTCTCATTGGCGCTGGCCATGTAAGCGATCTTCAGTGTTTCCGAGATACCGCCGGATTTCACCACGTCCGGGGTGATGTAGTCAACGCCACCACGCTCAAGCAGATTGCGGTAGTCGAAACGACTGTAGACGTTCCCTCCGGAGGACAGCGGCGAGAGGCCCATATTGCGCAACCGGCCCACGTCATCGTGGTGATTGGTGATGGTGAAGTCGAACGGGTCCTCGATCCAGAACGTGTCGAACTCCTGCAGCTTCTTTGACAGCCTGACGGCTTCGGGCCAGCTGTAGCGAGCATTGAAGTCGATCATGAGATCAACGTCTGGACCGACGGCGTCGCGTACCGCACTCATGGCTTCGACGTCCGCCCTGAACCCGGCCCCGCCACGCACCTTGATCGCCTTGTAGCCTTCTTCGGCATAGCCCTTGGCTTCGGCTTGCAGGTCGGGTAGCGGCTTGTGCCCCATGCTCATGCAGCCGACGTAAGCGGCCATCTTTTCTACGCCGCCCCCGCCCAGCAAGGTGGCGACCGATTGTCCGGAATACTTGCCGAGTATGTCCCACAGAGCAATGTCGATGCCGGCCAGCGCTTGGACACCAGCCGAGCCGACATAGACCGAGCTGTAGAAGCACTTCTCCCAAACACTCTGAATTGCAAGTGGATTCTCACCCAGAGCGACGGGCGCGACCTTGTGGTCGATGACACCCTTGACCGCCTGGGCGGCGTGGGCGTGATAGGACGAACCGTACCCGGTCA
Organism: Mycobacterium sp.; assembly: GCF_040509115.1. Classification (GTDB taxonomy): domain Bacteria; phylum Actinomycetota; class Actinomycetes; order Mycobacteriales; family Mycobacteriaceae; genus Mycobacterium. The sequence goes on from NZ_JBEVLO010000143.1 coordinate 51,616, forward strand.
ATCCCTCGTCGGTGTGGACGACGACAATGAGTTCGTCGCGACGATAGGCCGTACCGATGCCCATCTCCCACGGCGTGGCCAGCGGTACCGACACGATGTGTGTGTCAATTTGTGTGATCTTCAAAGTTGTCTCCCTCTACGCGCATTGCTTGATGTTTGCTACTAGTTCTCCGCCGGGCGCTCAGTTCTTTCCACTGCGCCCCTTGGCAATCAAGGGGGCCCGTTCTCCTTTCTCCGTATCACCGCGCGACGTGGCAGTCGGGTTGGACGGTGCGTCGTTGATGTCCGCGCCGGGTTCGTGTGCTTCGGTCGCGTCGACGTCCGCCAGAGTCGCCTCTGGCATTGGCTTCTGTGCCGCAAGGGATTCAAGCGGAGCTGAGAGATCAGTGATGGGCGGCTTACCGGCACTGCGCCGTAGTCGCGAGATGACGGGCGGAAGGATCACCATGGCGGCCACGATTGCAAGTAGTGTCAGAGCGATCGGGTGATCGAGATAGATCGCCATACTGCCCCGTCCGATTTCGGCGCTCTGCACGATTGATCGCTCGAACGGACCGCCCAGGATGATCCCAAGGATCATCGGCGCTAGCGGGTAGTCGTACCGAACCGCGAACCATCCAACGATTCCAAAGATGAACGCCAGCCATACACCAGTCATGTGGTTGTCGACGGAGAACGCTCCGATGAAGCACAGCACGACTACCGCGGGGTACAGAAACGCATACTTCACGCGCAGGATGGACGCAAAGAGCGGGGCCAGCGGGACGTTGATCAGCACCAACATCAGGTTGCCGATGTAGAAGGACGCCAACAGTCCCCACACCAAACGCGGTTCAGTCGTCATCAGCAGCGGTCCCGGTTGTATCCCGTGCAACAGCATGCCGCCCAAGACGATTGCGGTGGCGGCGGAACCGGGAATGCCCAGCGACAACGTGGGTACGAACGAGCCGTTTACCGCCGCGTTGTCCGCCGCTTGCGGCCCGCAGACACCCTCGATGACACCAGTCCCCAGGACTCGCCCCTTCCTGGCACCAATCCGTCGCTCCATGTCGTATGACAGGAACGACGACACCGTGGCCCCTGCCCCGGGCATCATGCCGAGGAAGAGTCCAAGGAAGCCGCCGCGCAGAATCGGCATTCTTGAATGCCGCCAGTCATCACGCGTGATGATCATTTCGCGCAGTCTGGTGCGGATGGGATTGGGTTGGCCCACACCAATGGAATGCAAGACTTCGCCGAGCGCGAATAGACCGATGACGGCATACAGGAAGTCCACCCCGCCAAACATCTCGGTGATGCCAAACGTGAAGCGCGGTATACCAGTTCCGGTGTCGAGGCCGACCGCGGCGATCAGCAATCCCGCTGCTGCCATCGCAAAGCCCTTGAACCTGTTCTTGCCGACGAAACCAACGACGCCCACGAGGCCGAGCAGGATGATCACAGAGATCTCGGGCGGGCCGAACCTGAGGCTGAAGGTGCCGAGCACGGACACGAAGATCATCACGAACGGAATGGTCAGCGTCCCTGCGAGAAAGCTGGCAAGCGCGCTCATGGCCAAAACCGGGCCCGCCCTCCCCATTCGGGCGAGGGTGTGACCGTCGAGCACGGTTACTACCGCCGACGACTCACCGGGCGTCGCGATGAGCACCGCCGTGATGATTCCGCCATGCATGCTGCCGTAATAAATGCCGGCCAGCATGATCAGGGCGGGCAGCGGATCGAGCCCAAGCGTCAACGGCAAGAGTAGCGCGATGGCAGTTGCTGGGCCGAGCCCTGGCAGAATTCCGACCAGCGTGCCCATGATGACGCCGATGAAGCAATAGAGCAGATTGGTGGGGGTGAACGCGTCACCGAAACCGGTGAGAATGTGTGTCAGCAAGTCCATCGGGATCCGTCAATCTCCAGGTGTGAGGGTTGGACCGGACAGCGGATGAGTGCGGTCATAGCGGCGGTAAGAAGCTTCCGAGATATCCGAAGTCCAAGGGCACCTG
>NZ_JBEVLO010000144.1:0-29544 GCF_040509115.1 Mycobacterium sp.
ACTCGCCGAGTGCGCCGCGGGATTGCGGCCCGGCACACCGGACAACCTGCCCATCGTCGAACGACTCGACGAGCACACGCTGGTTGCCGCGGGGCACGGCCGATCGGGTTTCCTGCTTGCGCCGTGGACGGCGGAACGCATTGCGGCCGAGTTGAAGGTGGGTGTCGCCGTATGACGCGGACGCGAGGAGCGATATGACGCGCACGCGAGGTGCTAGGTACAGGAGCAGGTCATGAGAATCGAAGTCAACGACGAGTCGGTGGAGATCGACGAGAACGTCACCGTCGAGCAACTCCTGACCAAACTCGGGATCCCCGACAAGGGCATCGCGGTCGCAGTGGACTGGGCCGTCATCCCACGTTCGGAGTGGCATCACACCCTCCCCGCTGGCGCCAAGGTCGAGGTCGTGACGGCGGTGCAGGGTGGCTGAGACAGGGGACGGCGGCAAGCTCGTCATCGCGGGCCGCAGCTTCGGCTCGCGGCTGATCCTCGGCACCGGGGGTGCCGCCAATCTCGCCGTATTGGAAGCGGCGTTGGTCGCATCCGGTACCGAGCTCACCACCGTGGCGATGCGCCGGGTGGACGCCGACGGCGGCACCGGGGTGCTCGAACTGCTCACCAGGCTCGGCATCACGCCGTTGCCGAATACCGCGGGCTGCCGTGGCGCAGCCGAGGCAGTGCTGACCGCGCGGCTGGCCAGGGAGGCGCTGGGCACCGACTGGGTCAAGCTCGAAGTCATCGCCGACGAGCGCACGCTACTGCCGGACGGTGTCGAGTTGGTCAGGGCGGCAGAGCAACTGGTCGACGACGGGTTCGTGGTGATGGCCTACACCAACGACGATCCGGTGCTTGCCCGGCGGCTGGAGGACATCGGGTGCGCCGCAGTCATGCCGCTGGGCTCGCCGATCGGCACCGGGCTCGGCATCGCGAATCCGCACAACATCGAGATGATCACCGAACGGGCGGGCGTACCGATCGTCCTGGATGCGGGGATCGGCACCGCGAGCGACGCCGCCCAGGCGATGGAGCTTGGCTGCGACGCCGTCCTGCTGGCTACGGCCGTGACGAGGGCCGCCGATCCGCCGACGATGGCGGCGGCGATGGCGGCTGCGGTCACCGCCGGTCGGCTGGCGCGGCAGGCGGGGCGAATTCCCAAGCGGTTCTGGGCGCAGGCGTCGAGTCCCGCCGTCCAGTCGTAACGGGCGGAGCGTCGGCCCGGTCGACCTGAGATCATGGGTCAGGTGATCGAGTTGCGAGGGCTGACCAAGGTGTTCGGCCGCACCCGCGCCGTCGACGATCTGACCTGTTCGATCGAGGCGGGGGTGGTCACCGGTTTTCTCGGCCCGAACGGCGCGGGCAAGACCACCACGATGCGGATGATTCTCGGCCTGGACCGCCCGACGTCCGGTTCGGCCACCATCGGCGGACGGACCTATCGCCAGCTCGCGGATCCGCTGCGCACGGTCGGCGCGCTGCTCGACGCCAGGCAGGCGCATCCCAACCGCACGGCCCGCAATCATCTGCGGTGGCTCGCCGCGACCGGCCGGATCCCGGTGACGCGGGTCGACGAGGTGCTCGACATGGTCGGGCTGGCGTCGGTCGCCGACAAGAACGCGGGCACCCTGTCGTTGGGCATGAGTCAGCGACTCGGCATCGCGGCCGCCCTGCTGGGTGATCCGCCGGTGCTGCTGTTCGACGAACCCGTCAACGGTCTCGATCCCGAGGGCATCCGGTGGGTGCGGACCCTGATGCGGACGCTCGCCGGGCAGGGCCGCACGGTGTTCGTCTCCAGCCACCTGCTGGCCGAAATGGCCAATACCGCCGACCGGTTGGTGGTGATCGGTCGCGGCCGGTTGATTGCGTCGACGACTGTGCGGGACTTCCTCAGTCGGTCCGGCGCCGCGGCCGTGCGGGTGCGCAGTCCCCAGTTGGAGAGCATGACGAACCTGCTGAGCGATGCGGGTATCGAGTTCGAGTCGGAGCCCGACGGCTCTGCGCTTTCGGTGAGCGGTGCGGCGATCGAGGTGGTGGGTGAACTGGCCGCCCGCAATGCGATCACGCTGCACGAACTCAGCACGCGGCAGGCCTCGCTGGAGGATGCCTATCTGCGCCTGACCGACGGCGACGTGGAGTACCGGGCGGCTGGCCGATGACCGCGTCGAATCGGGTGGGCGCCGTCCCAGGCCCGACGGGTGCGGCAGGCGGTCCGGTCGGCGCCGCGGTCGCCGCGATGAACGCCGAGCGGATCAAGCTGTCGACGATCCGGTCGCCGCTGTGGTCGTGCGTCCTGGCCGCGGTGTGCAGCCTGGGCGTTGCGGCGCTCCAGGGTGCGACGGCCTACGGGGCGGCGGGTTTGCCGCCGCAGAGCGCGGTCGTCGGGGTCGTCGCATTCGGTGTGCCGGTGATGATGATCCTGTCCGCCATGACGGTGACGGGCGAATACCGCAGCGGGATGATCCGGACGACGTTCGCCGCGACGCCGAACCGCGCCGTGGTGCTGGCGACGAAGGCCGTTGTGGCCGCGGTCTTCTCGGGTGTGCTCGGGGTGGTGTTGGCGATCGCCGCGGTGGTGGTCACGCGGTTGGCGTCGGATCAGGTGCTCGGTGTGCGGCTGTCGCTCGCGGCCTGGGAGGTGTGGGGGGTGGCGGCGTCGGTGGCGGTGTACGCCGCGCTGGCCGCGGTTCTGGGCGTCGGGGTCGGCGCCCTGCTCAAGCACACGCCGGGCGCCGTCGCGGTGCTGCTGCTCTGGCCGCTGGTGCTCGAGCCGATTCTCGCCAACCTGCCCCACCTCGGTGCGCAGGTGGGGCCGTTCCTGCCGTTCGGCAATGCCTTCGTCTTCACCGGCGTGCAGTGGCTCTACCCGGCCAACGTCATGCCGTGGGGTCCGATCGGTTCGCTGGTGTACTTCGCCGTCTTCGTCGCGGTGGTGTTCGCCTGCGCCGGGGCAGTGCTGAATCGGCGGGATGCCTGACCGGCGCGCCATAGCGTGAATGATCATCCATTGACGATGATGGGGTGATGGCTGCGGACAAGGTGTGGTTGACGCCGTCGCAGACGCGGACCTGGCTGGCTTACATGAGCGTGTACCACCGCCTGGAATTCGAGATGAACCGCCAGCTGCAGGCCGAATGCGGCCTGTCGCTGGCCGACTACACGGTGCTCAACGCGCTGTCCGGGGCGCCGGGCCGCCGGCTGCGGCTCTCCCAGTTGGCCATGACGATCGGGTGGGAACGCAGCAGGCTGTCCCACCACCTGCAGCGGATGGCGGGTCGGGGTCTGGTCGAGCGGCTGCAGTCCGAGACCGATCGCCGCGCCACCGACGCGAAGTTGACCGACGTCGGTTGGAAGACGCTGCGGTCCGCTGCGCCCAAGCACGTGGCGTGGGTCCGTCAGCTGTTCTTCTCCGAGCTGGCCGACGACGAGGTGGCGCAGCTGGGCGACCTGCTCGACCACGTCGGCAGGACCATCGTGAGGGAGGGCACGCTGCCGACGTTGGAGGGGCAGCGCTCAGGTCTTGACAGCGCTTAGGTCTGCACTTCGCCGCCGTCGACGAACATCTCCGAGCCGGTCATGAAGCTGCTGGCCGAAGAGGCCAGGAACACCACGGCCGCCGCGATCTCCTCGGGCCTGCCGATCCGGCCCAGCGTCACGTCGGCGGTGAGGCTTTCGAGCAGCTCCTTCTCGCCGCCTGCGGGCGCCAGCCCGACCAGACCCGGCGTCTCGACCGGACCAGGTACCAGGGTGTTGACCCTGATCCCGCGGGGTGCGAGTTCGGCTGCCCACGTCCGACCGAACGAGCGGACCGCGGCCTTCGATGCGGCGTAGACGCCGAACGACGGAATACCCCTTGACGCCGAGGTCGAGCCAGACAGGATGACCGAGGCGCCGGTATTGAGCAGCGGCAGGACCGTCTGCAGCGTGAACAGTACGCCGGCGACGTTGCGGTTGAAGGTGTCGAGGAAGTGCTCCGGCGTGACCTCCTCCAGCGTGGCGAACTCGCCGCCACCTGCGGTGAGGAATACCGCATCGAGGCCGCCTCCGCGCTCGGTGACCGCCTCGACGATCGGGGCGAGCTGGCCAGGATCGCTGGCGTCGCTGCGAATTCCGGTCGCCGACGAGCCGATGGCCGCGACCGCCTCGTCGATCGTCGCCTGTTTGCGACCGGTCAGGTAGACGTGTGCACCAGCCTCGGCCAATGCGCGGGCGGACGCCAGGCCGATGCCTGCAGTGCCGCCGGTCACGAGTGCCGCCTTGCCGTCGAGTGATCCCACTTCAGCTCCTTTTACGTGATCTATCACCTTATTTCAGCGTGCCCGAAGATGCGTGATGTGTCAATCAAGTGGGGACGTCGCCACGCGCATGCCGTCGGCGTGACTAACGTGTTGCCCATGGGGCGTACCTTTCTGCGATCGCGGGCAACACTGGCAGCGCTGGGGGCGGTCGTGTTCGCGGTCGGGGGCGCCGGATGCAGCCGCGAATCCGCCCCGTCCCAACCCCAGGACACCACCGGCGCGGCGTCCACTCCTGCGGTCGAGTTCGCCACCACGCTGCAGAACGGCGTCGCCGCCGACGCGATGATGGCGCACCTGGCGAAGCTGCAGGAGATCGCCGACCAGAACGGTGGCAACCGCGCGCTGGGCTCACCCGGATACGACGCGAGTGTCGAGTACGTCGCGGGAGTGTTGCGCGACAAGGGCTTCGACGTCGAAACCCCGGAATTCGAGGTCCGGCTGCCGTGGGCCGACGAACCCGTGGTCACGGTCGGCGGCCGACGGGTCAAGGCGGCGCCGCTGAACTTCACCGTCGGCACGCCCGCGGGCGGCGTCAGCGGACCCCTGGTGCCCGCGCGGTCCGGTGACGACAGCCCCGGCTGCGCGGCATCGGACTACGACGGCATGAACGTCGACGGCGCCATCGTGCTCGTCGATCGCGGCGTGTGCCCCTTCTCGGCCAAGCAGACCGCGGCCGCCGAACGCGGCGCCGTCGGACTGATCGTCATCAACAACGTCGACGGCGACGAGATCGGCGGAGGAACCCTCGGCGAGGACACCGACGTCGAGATCCCGGTGGTCACGATCGCCAAGTCCGAGGGCGCGCGGTTACGGACCGCCGCCGCCGATGCGTCCATCTCGCTGAATGCGGGCGTCCGCGTCGAGAAGACCCGCAACGTCATCGCGCAGACCAAGACCGGTTCGGCGGAGAACGTCGTGATGGCAGGCGCGCACCTCGACAGCGTCCCCGAGGGTCCCGGCATCAACGACAACGGCTCGGGCGTCGCGGCCGTCCTGGAAACCGCCGTGCAGCTGGGCAGTTCGCCGCAGGTGCGCAACGCCGTGCGGTTCGGCTTCTGGGGCGCCGAGGAGGAGGGCCTCGTCGGCTCGTCCGAGTACGTGTCGACGCTGGATTCCGACCAGCTCAAGGACATTGCGCTCTATCTGAACTTCGACATGCTCGGCTCGCCGAACCCCGGCTACTTCACCTACGACGGCGACCAGTCCGCACCCCCGACCGGTGGGGTGCCGCGCGTGCCAGAGGGGTCGGCGGGCATCGAACGCACCCTCGCGGCGTACCTGAGGAGCGCTGGCAAGGAACCTCGCGACACCGGTTTCGACGGACGCTCCGACTACGACGCCTTCACCCAGGCGGGCATCCCTTCCGGCGGCCTGTTCTCGGGCGCCGAGGAGAAGATGACCGGCGACGAGGCGAAGCTCTGGGGCGGCGACGCCGACCAGCCCTTCGACCCCAACTATCACAAGGGCACTGACACGTACGACCACATCGATCGCCAGGCGCTGGAGATCGGTGGCAGGGGCGTCGCGTTCTCGGTCGGGCTGTACGCGCAGGACGAGAGTGGCCGCAACGGCGTGCCCGTCAGAGACGACCGGACGCGCCACGTGGTTACCGAGTCGTGAGCGCCAACGGCGGCGTGAGCGGTGACGGCGGCGTGAGAGCCGCCCTGGCCCTGATCTGTCTGCTGGCCCTCGTCGGGTGCTCGTCGGCGGAGTCACCGCAAACGCCGCCGCCCGCCGATCCCGCCCGTGCGCTCGCGGACAAGGTCACCGTCGACGGCATCTACGCACACCTTGAGAAGCTCGAGGACATCTCGACGGCGAACGGCAATAGCCGGTCCGAGGGCACCCCCGGCTTCGACGCCAGCGTCGACTACGTCGCAGGAGTGTTGCGGGACAACGGTTTCGACGTCACCACCCCGGAGTTCGAGCGGATCGCACTTGCCCAGCCCGGTAGGCCGACGCTGGTCGCCGCGGGTCGTAGCTTCCCCGTCGACCAGGCGTCCTTGCTGCTGAACACCGCACCAGGCGGGCTCAACGCCCTCACGCTGCGGCCGCAGCGAGCGCCAGGGTGCAGCGCGGCCGACTACGGCTCGGTCAACGTGCGGGGCGCCATCGCAGTGGTCGACGACACGGGCTGCTCGGTGGTCGACAAGGCCGAGGTCGCCGTCGGCCGGGGAGCGGTCGGGGTGCTGGTCGTCAGCGACCCCGGCGCGAACGGCAGTCCCGCGGGGCTGTTCACCCCCGGGTACTACGAGCACCTCAGCACCCCCGTGGCCGTCATCGATGAGACCGCCGACGCGCAACTCCGCCGCACGAACTCGCCAGTGCGGCTGACGCTGGATGCGAAGAGCACCAAGGTGAAGTCACGTAGCGTGGTGGCGCAGACCAAGACCGGTGACTCCCACAACGTCGTGCTGGTTGGTGCGCACCTCGACTCGGTGCCGCGCAGCCCCGGCCTCAACGACAATGGGTCCGGTGTCGCCGCCGTGCTGGAAACCGCTGTGCAGCTGGGGAGTTCACCGTCGACCGCCAACGCCGTCCGCTTCGCGTTCTGGGGTTCGCAGGCGGCGGGCCTGGCGGGCTCGACCAAGTACGTGGCGGGTCTCGACCGTGCCGGTCTCGACGACATCGCGCTCTACCTGGACTTCGACACCATCGGGTCGACGAACGCCGGGTACTTCACCTACGACGGCGACCAGTCCGGCCAGCCGAACCCACAGGTCCCCGCGTCCACCGTGCCGAAGGGGTCGGCAGGCATCGAACGAACCCTGGCCGGCTACCTGAACCTGGCCGGAATCAGGCCCGCGGAGATGCCGCTCGGGCAGGCCACCGACTACAGTGCGTTCCTGTCGGCGGGGGTGCCGTTCGGTGGCTTCACCACCGGGAGCACCCAGCGCAAGAGTGAAGCGCAGGCACGACTTTGGGGCGGCCGGGCAGGCTTGGCCATGGACCCGAATCATCACACGCCGCGCGACACCATCGTCAACGTCGACCGGGACGTCCTGTCGATCACCGGACCCGGGGTGGCGTTCGCGGTTGGCACGTACGCCAACTCGACCGTGGGGCCCAACGGCGTTCCGGCGCGGGGCTGAGGTTCAGCCCTGGTACGCCCTGGCGACCCGCGTGACGAACTGGTAGACGCCGTCCTCGTCGGGCGCCAGCGGGCCGGGTCGCGCGTGCGGTGAGCTCAAGCCCCTCTGGACCGACTCGCAGGCCGCCCAGTCCTGCCTGTTGGTCAGGTCCCAGAAGTCCACGGCGTAGGAGGCGTCGAAATCCGGTTGGGCTGCAACGTCCTTCGGGAACGCCCACGCACATTCGACGTGCGTCCGATCCGCCGCCAGCGGGGTCATCACGTGCGTCATGACGTAATCGGGGTGCAGGCTGACGAGCAGGTTGGGATAGCCGACGAGGTACATCACGCTGCGGAGCTCGTGCTCGGAGAGGCCCTGGATCGCCACGCCGCCGCTCTTGCCCGTGAACGACATCGTCTCGGCGCCTTCGATCATCGACATCCAGCCACCCATCCACGATCCCTCGAAGTCCAGGTTCTCGCCGCTGGTCGGCGGGCTGATCTTGGTCAGCTCGGGGTGGATGGTCGAACAGTGGTAGCACTCCTGATAGTTCTCGGCGATCACCTTCCAGTTGGTGGCCAGCTCGTAGGAATGCCGGTCGACGATCACCAACTCCTCGGGACGGTAGGAGCCGACCACGTCTTCGAGACCCGCCACGTGCTCGGTGAATTCGACGTCCTGACCGCTGGGATCGGCGAACAACCAGCCGTGCCAGTTGACCAGTCGGAGTTCGGTCAGCCCGAACTCGGCCGGGTCGAAGCCATCGACGTCGCCGAAGCCCGGGGCGTTGCGAAGGCCGCCGTCCAACCGGTAGGACCACGAGTGGTACGGGCAGACGATGCCACGTCGCTTGGCCGTCGTACCGCACGCCAGTAGTTCGTGGCCGCGATGTCGGCAGGTGTTGGCGAACGCGCGGATGGTGCTCCCGCTTGAATTGGGCTCGTCCCCGTGCACCAACAACATTCCGTTGGCACCGGAGCCAATGGCGCGCTGCATCCCGACTCCGGCCATGTCGCTGGCATGGCCGACGCACGTCCAGCCCGAGAAGATGTTGCGCTGTTCCCACTCGAACACGGCGGGGTCCACGTACGCCTCCCTTGGCAGCATGCGGGAGCGCCCGAACGGTGCCAGTGCGGCAGCCAGGTCGTCGGAGGGGACCGGTGCCGGCTCCGTACGCGAGGAGGAAGGGCTTCCCGATGGCTGTTTGAACATACAGTCAGGATAGTCGGCGGGGCCCGGGCGGTCTACCCAGTCGCCGCGTGCTAGGCCTCGCCAGCGAAGGCGGCGAGGCCGCGATCGGCAGTGGTTCCGTCGCCGCGCGTCATGCGCCGGTACACCAGGAATCCGATCGTCACCGCGAGCAGGGCGGCCACCAGCAGCAGCGTGGCGAGCGCGTTGAGGGCGGGCGTCGGGGCGGCGCGCGCGGTGTTGTAGATCTTCACCGACACCGGTTCGGTCGACGCACCCGCCGACAGGTACCGGACCAAGACGAAGTCGTCGATGACGTCGGCGAACACCAGCACGGTGCTCGCGAAGATCGCGGGCATCAGCATCGGCAGGGTGACCCGTCGCAGCGCTCCCAGCGGGGAGGCACCGAGATCCGTTGCGGCTTCTTCGTATTGCTTGCCGATGGTGGCCAGACGCGCTCGTACCAGCACGGCCGGATAGGCCACCTGGTAGGTCACCAGGCCGACGACCTGTGCGGAGGTCCCCAGCCCGATGGGCAGGGCGAGATTCGTGACGACGAACAACAGCGCGACGGCCAGCAGCACCTCGGGGATGACGAACGAGATCAGCATCAGTACGTTCGCACCCGACGGCAGCCTGCCCCGCCACCGGTCAACGCCGATGGCGAAGAGCACGCCGAGCGGCACGGTGATGAGCGTGGCGATGACGCCGAGCTTCAACGTCTGGAAGAGCGCGGTGTGCAGGGCGGCGTCATGCCAGACCGACCGGCTGGGGTCGCCCCAGTACCAGCGAAACGAGAAGCCCTGCCAATTGGTTCGCGAGCGACCGTCGTTGAACGAGAACGCGACTGCGATCAGCACGGGTAGCAGGGACCATGCCAGGTAGAAGGCGGTGATGGCGGCCAGCACCCGCGGGCGCCGCCACGGATCGCGGTACCAGCCGACCGGCCCACGGAAGCCCCTCGCCTGCCGCACCTCCGTCTGCGTCGTCACGTCCTCACCTCGTCACCGCGCAGCGTCACCCGGACGTAGTAGAACATCGGCAGCACCGTGGCCAGCAGGACCAGCATCACGAAGGCGCCCGCCTGACCCGTCTGGCCGGGCGCCTGCACGCTGTCGTTGATCAGATTGCCCACCATCGCCGTCTTGGGGGACGCGGAGAGCAGGTCGTTGGTGAAGTAGTCCCCGAGCATGGGTAGGCACGTGAGCAGGACCGCGGCGAGGATCGTCGGGCGGCACAGGGGCAGCGTCACCCTGAGGAACGAGGAGACGCGGTTGGCGCCGAGGTCCCTGGACGCCTCCAGCATCGGCTGGGACAACCGATCAAGGCCCGCGTACAACGGCAGGATCATGTACGGCACGTAGCCGTAGGCCAATCCGAGGACCACGACGAGCGGCTGGCCGGTCAGCCAGTCCACCTGAACGTCGAGGAATCCGCCGAAGTTCAGGATCCGGTTGACCAACCCGTCATTCTGAAGGAGGTTGACCCAGGCCAACATTCGCATCATGTAGCTGATCCAGAATGGCGCGATCAACAGGGCGATCAACAGTCCCTTGCGCTTGTCGGCCAAGCGCGACACGTAGTAGGCGACCGGAAACGCGATCGACAGACACAGGATGCTCGCCGCTCCGACGTAGACCACGGTGCGGAGCACGGCGGGAAAGTAGACGTCCCCTGGGGCGATCCGCGACAGCACGTAGCTGAACTGAGCGGGATTCCACTCCAATGGGTTCCACACCGGAACGGCGGTGCGGAACAACGGATCGACCCGACCGAACACGATCGCGAGCACCACGTACAACGGGGCCAGGAAGAAGAGCAGAAGCCACCCGACGCCCGGCGCGGCGAGGGCGGCCCACAGCCGAGTGTTGGGTTCGCGCGACCGCTGCAGCACCGGTCTCCCCTCGCGTCCGCGGTGTCTCGCCTTGCGTCAGGATCCGCCCGCGTTGAAGGCGTTCCAGACGTTGTGCCACGCGGCGTCGTTGTCCGCGTCGAGCTCGAGTATCCGATATCCGGCGTCGAAGTACTCCGGCTTGACGATCGCGGACCGTAGGTTCTCGGGGATGAACTCCTCTTCGACCAGTGAATCGGCCGTGATGGTGTTCTGTGGCGGCTGATAGCCGATCGCCGAGAAGTTCTCCTTGGCCACGTCGGGATCCAGCATGTGGTTGAGGAACAGGTGGGCCAATACCGGGTTCTTGCCACCCTTGAGGGTGACCAGCATGTCGTTGTCGACCAACCCCTTGCCGTCGGTGGGGAACCAGTACCGCAGGATCTCGGTGCCGACGCCCTCCGGCAGGTAGGACTGCGCGTTGATGATGTCGCCGGACCACATCTGCGAGAGCCCGATCTGGCCTGCGGGCAGGTCGCTGTACATCGTGATGGTCACCTTGGGTGAGGTCGCCTGCACCAGCGCGGTGAGCTGCTCACCCACCATCTTCAGGTCGTCGGCGGAGCTGGTGTTGACGTCGGTGATGCCCTGCTTGAGCAGCACCAGGGCCATTGCGCTGTGAAAGTCGTCGAGGATCGCGGTCTTGTCCTTGTACGCCGGATCCCACAGCGACTCGTACGGATTCTTCAACGCGCCGATGTCGGCAGGCACTTGATCTGTGCGCCAACCCATTCCGGTGGTGTAGATGGTGTAGGGGACGGTGAACTGCCAGCCCTGGTCGTACCAGGGGTTGGTGAACGTCGGCCACACGTTGGAGATGTTGGGGATGTAGCTGTGGTTGAGCGGTCGCAGTAGTCCACCGGTGACCAGCCTGCTCATCTCGGTGTAGTTCGCGTTGTAGATGTCGAAGTCGACGCCGCTGCGCAGCTTGGTGATCGCCTCGTCGCCGTCGTTGAACGTCGACACCTCGACGGTGCACCCGTGCTCGTCCTCGAATGCCTTGATGGCCTGCGGGCTCAAGTAGTCCGCGTAGTTGTAGATCTTGAGCGTTGCGCCCTTCTCCGGAGCCATCCCGTCGGCGATCGCCGGGTTGTCCGCGGGGATGTCCCACTTGACGGGGCTGTCCGGCTTGGCGATCGTCAGGGTCGGTCCCGACGAGGTCGGCCCTTCCTTCGAGCATGCGGCGAGGAAGGCGCCCATGGTGGGGACCGTGGCGGCGAGAATCGCAGCCCGCTGCAGGAATTGGCGACGGCTTTGACCGGCTCCGTAAGGCACTGTCATGTGGGCCTCCCCGCAGGTTCGCGTCTTGTCGGTGATAGGACTCTCGCATAGACTGAATGCTCAGTCAACCGCTGGGAAGTGGAGGTACGGCCGTGTCCTCGACGGTGATGAAGAGCCCAGTGAAGGATTCATTGGATGAGCTGATCACCGGCGAGGAGCAGGTGTTTCTCCGCCGACAGCCGCGAAGCACCGAACTCATCGCCAAGGCTCGCGAACACCTCGCGGGCGGCGCGACCTCCAACTGGCAGATCGCCGAACCGCAGGCCGTGTGGATGAGTCACGGCGCGGGATCCAAGGTGTACGACGTCGACGGCACCGAGTACGTCGACATGCACGGCGGGTACGGCGCTTCCATTGCGGGACACGCACATCCAGCCATCGTGGCGGCCGTCAGCGAGCGCGTTCGCCGCGGCACGCACTTCGCCCAGCCCACCGAGGACGCGATCTGGATCGCCGGCGAGTTGTCGCGCCGATTCGGCCTGCCACTGTGGCGGTTCGCCAACTCCGGCACCGAGGCCACCATGGATGCGGTGCATCTGGCCAGGGCGCTCACGGGCAACGACCTCATCATCAAGGTCGAGGGCTGCTATCACGGTCACCATGACTCGGTTCAGGTCTCCGTGCTGCCCGACGCCGACCAGGTGGGCCCCCGCGACCATCCGATCGGGGTGCCAGGCAACTCGGGCATCCCGGCCGCGATCCGTGACCTGGTGATCGTGGTCCCCTTCAACGACGCCGACGCCGTGGCGCGCGCGCTGGCCGAGCATCCTGGCCGGGTGGCCGCGATGATCCTCGAGCCCGTCATGATGAACGCGGGCATCATCCCGCCCGACGACGGCTACCTCGCCGCCATCGGTGACCTGCTGCACGAGGCGGGTGCCCTGTTGATCTTCGACGAGGTCAAGACCGGCTTCACCACCGGGCCGGGCGGTGTCACCGCGCTGTCGGGTGTGGTTCCCGACATGCTTTGTCTGGCAAAGGCGTTGGGCGGTGGCATCGCGGTTGCGGCGATCGGCGGGACCACCGAGGTGATGACCGCCATCGCCGACGGCCGCTATGAACAGGTCGGCACGTTCAACGGCAACCCGCTGGCGATGGCGGCCACCCGGGCCACGCTGTCCGAGGTGCTGACCGACGACGCCTACCGCCACCTCACCGCGCTGGGCACGCGGATGCGCTCGTCGCTCACCGACGTCATCTCGTCGCACGGCTACGAGTGGCACGTCGTGTCGGTGGGGGCCAAGGGCTGCGTGACGTTCCGTCGCGACCCGGTCAGGGAGTTCCGCGACTTCCTCGGCATCGACGCCAGGCTCGGGCACCTGCACTGGCTGGTTCAGCACAATGGTGGCGTGTTCCTGCCGCCATGGGGGAAGGTGGAGCAATGGCTGATGTCCGTGCAGCACGACCACGACGATGTCGACCGCTTCGTCGCGAACTTCGCACGGTTCGCAGGGATGGTCGCGAACTGAGTGGGTCCGCGTGACTCCCGGCGGGCGGGAGCGAAGCGACCCGGGGAGTAATTCCGGCGGCGCCATCCGGCTGGTCGAGCTGGTCAAGTCCTTCGATGGCATTCCTGCGGTCACGGGCATCGACCTCGACATCCCGGCCGGTCAGTTCTATTCCCTTCTCGGTGCCTCCGGCTGCGGCAAGACGACCACACTGCGCATGATCGCCGGCTTCGAGAAGCCCGACTCCGGACGCATCGAACTCGACGGGCGCGACGTCGCGAGCGACCCACCGCACCGTCGCCCGGTGAACACGGTGTTCCAGACCTACGCCCTGTTCCCCTTCATGAGCGTCTCCGACAACGTCGCCTTCGGATTGAAGTACCGCAAGGTGTCCAAGGCCGAGACCAAACAGCGTGTCGGGGAAGCCCTCGAGTTGGTGCAGATGGCGAACTATGCCAAGCGGCGCCCCGGTCAACTGTCCGGCGGCCAGCAGCAGCGCGTCGCGCTGGCCAGGGCGCTGGTGCTGAGGCCAAGGGTGCTCCTGCTCGACGAGCCCCTCGGCGCGCTGGATGCCAAGCTGCGCAAACGGTTACAGCTCGAACTGCGTGCAGTGCAGCGCGAGGTGGGGATCACGTTCGTCTACGTGACGCACGATCAGGAGGAAGCGCTCACGATGAGCGACCGGATCGCAGTGCTGGCCGATGGCCGGGTCGAGCAGGTCGGCGCGCCGCAAGAGATCTACTCGGCACCCGCGACCACGTTTGTGGCCAGCTTCCTTGGCGCCGCCAACATCTTCGACGCCGAGGTGCTCGAGTTGGTGGGCACGTCGGCGGTGTGCTCGGCGCTGGACACCCGGTTGGGGGCGGCCGTCGACGGCTCGACGTCCACCGGACCCGCCGCCGTCGTGATTCGGCCCGAGCGCATCACCCTTCAAGGCCAGGACGATCCAATTCCTCAGGGGTGCAACGCCATTCGCGGCACGGTTGCCGAAGTGGTGTACTTGGGGTCCTGCACGCAGGTGCACGTCGACGTCGGCGCTCCGTCGGCGTTGATCGTCGAGGTTCCGAACACGTCGGGGCCGGGATCGGTTACCCACCGTCCCGGAGCCGTGGTGACCTGCACCTGCACCCACGACGCGGTGCGGGTGCTGCACCGCAGCGCGGCCCAGCCCATCGTCGACCCGATCCTGGACGACCTGGATGGCGGCGCCGAGCCCGTGGGCAAACCCGACGCGCTCAGCCCGTCTTCGCTCTAGCCGACCTTCGCGCGGGCGCTCTCTTCGCCGGACGTTTCTTGACCGCGGGCAGGTTCAGCTCCCGCTCGCAGAAGCGCATCGCGATGTCGTAGGCGACGTCGGAGTCGACCTCCGGATCGTCGAGGGCCACCTGGATCGACAGCCCGTCGAGCAACGCCCCGAATTCGAGGGCGAACATCCTGGCGTCGACGTTGGCGCCGAGTTCTTCGGTGGCCTCTCCCGACTTGATGGCGTCGACGATCATGCGGCGCCAACGGGCGTCCAGTTCCACCCGTCCCGCCTTGACCTCTTCGTGCCGGAAGGCTTGCGCCCACAGGTCGAGCCACAACCCCCACGCTCCGGGAATCTCGTTGTCCGCCTGTGGAATGACCGTCCACTTGATCAGCAGCGACAAACGCTCCCGCAACGAGGTGACCTCGGCAAGCATCTTCTCGGCGGCAGTGTAGAACGACTCTTCGGAGTGTCGTAGCGCGTCCACCAGCAGCCGGTCACGGGTGCCGAAGTAGTAGATGACGAGGGCGGAGCTCACGCCCGCCCGCTTGGCAACGTCGGCGATGCGGGTGTCGCCGAAACCGCGCTCGCAGATCAGCCCCGCTGCGGCGTCGAGCATTTCGATGCGACGGGCTTCGTTGTTCTCCGTCGCGGGAGCTGGTTCGGCCATTTCGCTGTGGTTCCCCCCTTCAAGTGGCAGCGCTGCTACTTGTCTGCAAGCCTAACACTCGATTAGATTGAACAGTCAGTCAGGACACGTGGCGAGCGACACGGAAGAGGGTCTGCCATGGCTAACGGAAACGCCGCATACGACGCCATCGTGATCGGCGGCGGCCACAACGGTCTGATCTCGGCCGCGTACCTGGCCCGCTCCGGGGCCAAGACCCTGGTGCTGGAGTCGCGAGGTAGCCTCGGCGGCGCGGCCACCACCGAGGCACCCTGGGACGACGCCCCACACCTGCGGGTCACCCGGCTGTCCTACGTGATGAGCCTGATGCCGCCCACCATCGTGCGCGACCTCGAACTGGAGCGGCACGGCTACAAGGTGCACCCAATGGGCCCGTCCTACCAAGCCTTTCCCGAGGGCGGCTCGCTGATCATCTACGAGGACGACCCCGCCAGGACCCACGAGCAGCTCGCCAAGTTCTCGAAGAAGGACGCGGACGCGTTGCCGAAGTACTACGACTGGATCGGCGGCATCGCCGAGGTAATGGGCCCGCTGCTCACCCAGGTGCCCCCGAACGTCGGATCCAAGCGGCCCTCGGATCTGTTCGACCTGGCCAAGCTGGCCTGGCCGCTGCGAAGCAGCATCACCCCCCGCATGACCGCCGACATCACCCGACTGCTCACCATGAGCATCAGCGATCTGCTCGACGACTGGTTCGAGTCACCGCAAGTCAAGGGCCTGATGGCCGTCAACGGCATCATCGGCACGTGGGCCGGACCGTGCGAGCCGGGAACCGCGTATGTGATGGCCCACCACTCCATCGGCGACGTGGGCGACGGCCAACTCGGCAGCTGGGGATTTCCCGAGGGGGGCATGGGCGGAGTGTCGGAGGCCATCGCGCGTTCGGCGAAGAGCTTTGGCGCCGAGATCCGCACGAACGCAAGGGTTTCCCGGGTACTGACGCGCGGCGGGCAGGTCCGCGGAGTGGTACTCGACAACGGCGACGAGATCACCGCTCCGATGGTGGTCACGACACTGCACCCGAAGATCGCCTTCCTCGACCACCTTTCACCGAAGGAGCTGCCCGACGACTTCGTTGGCGACATCGAGCGCTGGAAGACCCGCAGCGGCGTCGTGAAGGTCAACGTCGCGCTGTCGGAGCTGCCGAGCTTCACGGCCGACCCAAGTTCTGGGATGGCCGAGCACCTCACCGGCTCGATCGAGATGGCGCCGTCGATGGACTACCTCGAGGCGGCCTTCCAGGAGGCGCGCGTCGGCAAGCCCGCGACGCTGCCCTTCAGCGACGGCGTCATTCCGACCACCTTGGACAAGACGCTCAATCCCGATGGCACGCACATCATGTCGCTGTTCACCCAGTGGGTGCCTGCTGACTGGTCGAATGCCCCCCACACCGAGGAGCTCGACGCATACGCGGACCGGGTCATCGACACCTATGACCAGGTGGCCCCCGGCTTCAAGGCGTCGATCACGCACCGCGACGTCGTCGGCCCGCACGAGATGGAGCAGGAGTACGGGCTGGTCGGCGGCAACATCTTCCACGGCGAGCTGTCCTTGGAACAGCTCTTTCACATGCGCCCCGCGCCCGGCTTCGCCGACTATCGCACCCCGATCGCCGGACTCTACAACGGTAGTTCGGCCACCCACGCGGGTGGCGGCGTCTGCGGAATCCCCGGCTGGCAGGCCGCAAAGGCCGCGCTCGCCGACAAGAAGCGCGCCAACGGGCGGTTCCGCGCCGTGTTGAGCCGCCGGACCTAGGCGCACCCGTGGGGGAGGCGCATTGGGCCTCGGACTCGAGGCGCAGAGCAGTGGCCGCCATGCTCGGTGCGCGGTCGGTGGCCATCGTCGGGGCCAGTGCGAGGCCCGACAGCTTCGGTGCCCGGATGATCCTCGAGGCTCGACGCAGCTCGGCCCAAATGCACTTGGTCAACCCGCGTTACGACCGGATCGGCGACGTACCGTGCGTAGCGTCGCTTGCCGACCTCGATGGGCCGGTCGACCTCGTTCTGCTCGGCGTGCCCGACGGGGTGGTGACCGATCAACTGAAGGCCGCCGCCGCGGCCGGGGCGAAGTCGGCGGTGCTCTTCGGATCGGCCCATGGTCTGCGCGAGGAGATCGCCGCCGTCGCCGGTGCCGCCGGGATGGCAGTGTGCGGGGCGGGATGCATGGGCTTCGTCAACAACGCGGTGGGGCTGCGCGCGCTCGGCTATTTGGAGCCACACCCCGCGCCGCCGGGCGTGGTCAGCCTCGTCACGCACTCGGGTTCGGCGTTCTCGACGCTGCTGCGCGCGCGCCGCAGGTTCGGCTTTCGACTCGCGGTGTCATCGGGTCAGGAAATCGTCACGGACACCGCAGATTACGTCGAATACGCCCTCAGCGACCCCGAGACGGAACTGCTTGCGCTGCTGCTGGAGACACCGCGCGCGATACCCCGGCTCCGCGAGGTGCTGTACCGGGCCCACGACCAGGACATCCCCGTGGCGATCCTGCCGGTCGGCGGTTCCCCGACCGGACAGGCGATGGTAGCGGCGCACTCGGGGGCGATGGCCGGGGGCGACGCGGCATGGGCGGCCTTCTGCGCCGACGTCGGCGCACTGCGGGTGCGCGACATGGCCGAACTGACCGATACGCTCGAATTGTTCAGCGCGGCAAGGAGGCACCGATCCGACCGGCCGGGCAGTGGTGTTGCGACCGTGCACGACTCGGGTGCGGAACGGGCAATGGTTGCCGACCTGGCCGACGAGCTCGGCGTCGACTTCGCCGAGCTGTCGCCGGTGTCCCTAGCCTCGATCGAGGATCTGCTCGACGACGGCCTGGTGGCCACCAACCCGCTCGACGTGTGGGGGACGGGGGCAGACACCCGGTCGCTGTTTAGGGCGTGCCTGCGGGTGATGACCGATGATCCTGCGGTGGCGGTGACGGCGCTGGCGGTCGACCTGGTCACCGAATTCGACGGCGACACCAGTTATCCCGACGCGGTGCTCGACGTCGCCGCAGAGACGACGGCACCGCTTACGGTACTCACGTCGGTGCCCGCGGCCGTCGACGTTGACGTCGCGAAGCGTCTGCGCGACGGCGGAATTCCCGTACTCGAAGGCTTCCGCAGCGGCCTGGTGGCGCTGGGGCACCTGGCGCGGTGGCCGTTGCCGGTCGAGGGTGACGCACCCCCGGTCGACCAGGAGCGGCAGCGTCGATGGCTGGCGCGGCTTGCCGACGGGAATCCCACGTTGGCCTTCGAGCTGCTCGCCGACTATGGGGTGCCCGTCGCCCGCCCGATGGTGGCACACCGCCTCGACGAAGCGCTCACCGCGGCCGCGTCGGTCGGTTACCCCGTTGTCCTCAAAACCGAAGGCACCGAGCACAAGAGCGACGTCGGTGGCGTCGTGCTCGGCCTTGCCGACGCCACCGTGCTCACGGACGCGTACGAGGCAATGGCGGCCCGCCTCGGTCCGGCGGTCACCGTCCAGCCGATGGTCGGCGACGGTGTCGAGGTGTCGGTCGGGGTCGTCCGGGATGTGACGTTCGGCCCGCTGGTGGTGGTGGCAGCAGGCGGAGTGTTGGTGGAACTGCTGGCCGATCGCGCGCTGGGCTGCCCACCGTTGGCGCGGGCGGGCGCGTTGCGGTTGGTCGACGGTCTGCGCATCCGACCCCTGCTCGACGGGTGGCGTGGCTCCGCGGCGGTCGACGTCTCGGCGTTGATCGACGTCATCCTTGGCTTCTCGGCGTTGGCAGTGGAACTCGGCGACGCACTCGAGGCCGTCGAGGCCAACCCGGTGATCGTGTCAGCGCGCGGCGCCGTTGCGGTCGATGCCCTCCTGGTAGTGCGCGGCGGGATCGGTGAGTAGCGGCGCGAAGGCCAGCTCGGCGGCGCCGATCATCAACGTCTCCGAACCCAGGCTGGCGGGCACGATCCGGACGAGGTCGCGGGGGGCGCGCATGCTGTGGCGGGTCACCGCCTCGTCGAGTACGGCGGCGGCCATCGAAGGGAAGACCCGGAGGAATCCGCCGAGCACGACCAAGCCGGGGTTGAGCATGTTGATCGCATTGCCGAGCGCGATACCGAGGTATCGCGCCTGGCGTTCGACGGATTTCGCCGTCGCGCCCTCGTAGGTCTGACTGTGACTCACCTCGGTCTCGAGGCAGCCGATGCCGCCGCAGTGGCAGTCGCCCACGCCGCCCACGTAGGTATGGCCGAGTTCACCGGCATAGCCCGTCGCGCCGTCGAGCAACTTGCCCGCCACCACCACCCCAGCACCAATACCACCCGCGCCACCGTTGACGTAGATCATGTGTTCGGCGTTCACGTGCTGCCCGAAGAGGTGCTCGGCGACTGCGCCGAGGTTGGCGTCATTCGCCGCAAACGTCGGTAATTCGGTTGCGGTGCTCAGCATTTGACCGATCTGAGCGTCGTGCCAATCCAGGTTCGCCGCCAGCCGCACCACCGAGCCGGCCGCCTGCACCAGGCCGGGAACGGCGACCCCGATGGCCACGACGCTCCGGTCGGGTGGGAGTTGCCGCTGCATCTGTGCGATGGTCTCGGCGGCCAGCTCCACGGTCTGTTCGGCCGTCGGGATGCCTGCGGTGTTGCGCCTCGTCACTTCGAGGACGGAGCCGCCCAATCCGACCAAACCGATGGTGACGGAGTCGACCTCGGGGTTGACGGCGATGGCGAGCCTGCGATGCTGCGGGCGTACGACGGGACTTGGACGACCCACCTGCGCCGCGGTCGCGGGTTGAGCCTCCTCGACCAGGCCGTGGTCGACGAGTTCCTCGACGAGATCCTTGACCGTCGACCGCGAGAGGCCGGTTCTGCGGGTCAGCTCCGAGCGACTCAACCGGCGGTGTCGGTGAACCAGGGTCAGGACACCGGACAGATTGCGGCGCCGGACGTCATCGGTGCTGGTGCCGATCCTGGCGGCGCGATTCACGTGACTCCCTTCGGCTCCGCGGTCCCATCGAACCGTTCGATCGAACCATTGACAGTGGTCCGGAACACACTATAAGTTCGCGTCCTGAACAAATCTACATCGAGGAGGCCGAGATGTCCGTTCTTGAGTCCAACATTGCCGCCGCCGACGAGTTGGTTCCGCGGCCGTCGGACAAGTTCTCGTTCGGCCTGTGGACGGTGGGGTGGACCGGCTCCGATCCCTTCGGGGTGGCGACCCGTCCCGCGGTCGACGTGGTGGACGCCGTCGAGCATCTCGCCGAGCTGGGCGCCAACGGTCTCACCTTCCACGACGACGATCTGTTCGCCTTCGCCTCGACCGATCGCGAGCGTCGGCACGAAATCGACCGGCTCACAGCCGCATTGAAGTCCACCGGCATGGTCGTTCCGATGGTGACGACGAACCTCTTCACCCAGCCGGTGTTCAAGGACGGCGGATTCACCAGCAACGACCGGGCCGTGCGGCGCTTCGCCCTGCGCAAGGTGCTGCGCAACATCGATCTCGCCGCCGAACTCGGAGCGCAGACGTTCGTGCTGTGGGGCGGGCGTGAGGGCAGCGAGTACGACAGTGCCAAGGACGTCCAGGCCGCGTTCGAGCGGTACCGCGAGGCGCTCGATCTGCTCTGCGAATACGTCATCGACAACGGCTACCCGCTGCGCTTTGCGATCGAGCCCAAACCCAATGAGCCACGCGGGGACATCCTGCTTCCGACCGTCGGCCACGCGCTGGCGTTCATCGACACGTTGGCCAAGCCGGAACTCGTCGGTGTCAACCCGGAGACCGGCCACGAGCAGATGGCGGGGTTGAACTTCGTTCACGGCATCAGCCAGGCGCTGTACAGCGGGAAGCTGTTCCACATCGATCTCCACGGGCAGCGCGGCATCAAGTTCGACCAGGATCTGGTGTTCGGCCACGGAGACCTGGCCAACGCGTTTGCGCTGGTGGACCTGCTGGAGAACGGCGCCGTCGACGGCGGCCCCAGCTATACCGGACCTCGCCACTTCGACTACAAACCCAGCCGCACGGAAGACGTGGACGGAGTGTGGGTTTCCGCCGCGGCGAACATGCGGATGTACCTGCTGCTCAAGCAGCGTGCCGCGGCGTTCCGTGCTGACCCGGAGGTGGTGGAGGCGCTGGCGAGCGCGCAGGTGCACGAGCTGCGACGCCCGACGCTGAGCCCAGGGGAGACCTACCGCGACCTACTGACCGACCGGTCTGCCTACGAGGATTTCGACGCCGAATCATACTTCGGGGCAAAGGGGTTCGGCTTCGTCCGGCTCAACCAGCTAGCCCTCGAACACCTGATGGGTGCCCGCTGATACGTTGGGTGCTGACTCTGGACGTGATGTGCGTCACGCTATATGTTGTCTGAAACAACAAATCGAGAAATGGGGATCGATGTTCACCAAGCGGATTGAATCTCTGCTGTTCGTCGCGCTCGTCGGGGCGGGGGTCGCCCTCTCCGGCTGCAGCAGCAGCGACGGCGGCGGTGGTGGTGGCAGCAGTGACCAGTCGCAGGGCAAGATCGGGGTCATCCTGCCCGACACCAAGTCTTCGGTGCGGTGGGAGTCCAAGGATCGGCCCGCCCTCGAAGAGGCGTTCAAGGCGGCAGGCGTTCAGTACACCATCCAGAACGCCGAGGGTTCTGCGGACAACATGGCGACCATCGCCGACGGCATGATCGCCGACGGCGTCACGGTGCTGGCCATCGTGAACCTCGACTCCGACAGTGGGGCGGCCATCCAGCAGAAGGCCGCCAGCCAAGGCGTCAAGACCATCGACTACGACCGGCTGACCCTTGGTGGCTCGGCGGACGTGTACGTGTCCTTCGACAACACCACGGTCGGCGAACTGCAGGGCCAAGGCTTGGTCGACTGCCTCGCAGGCAAGCCTGCGAACGTGGTGTTCCTCAACGGTTCTCCGACCGACAACAACGCCACCCTCTTCACGGCGGGAGCGCACTCCGCGGTCGACAAGACACCAAGCATCACCATCGTCGGTGAGCAGTCGGTGCCGGATTGGGACAACGACAAGGCCGTCACGATCTTCGAGCAGATGTACACGGCGGCCGACGGCCGGATCGACGGGGTCTACGCCGCCAACGACGGGCTGGCGGGCTCCGTCATCTCGATCCTTGAGAAGAACCAGCGCGCCGGGCAGGTGCCGGTCACCGGGCAGGACGCCACCGTCGAGGGCCTGCAGAACGTGCTCGCCGGAACGCAGTGCATGACCGTGTACAAGTCCGCCAAGGAAGAGGCGGGCGCGCTCGCGAAGGCGGCGATCGCCCTCGCGAAGGGCGAGTCCGTGGCTGCGGAGGGCACTTCGCGCGACGACAAGGGCAACCGGGACGTGCCATCGGTACTGCTCACCCCGAAGTCGATCACCAAGGACAACGTCGACATCGTCCTCACCGACGGCGGCCAGTCCAAGGAAGAAGTGTGTGCGGGCCAGTTCGCGGCGATGTGCACCGCAGCGGGGCTCTGATCGGCCGATGACCACCGAGCAGGTCCCGAAGACCGCACCCATCCTCGAACTCCAGGGGGTCAACAAGAGTTTCGGGGTGGTCCACGTGCTGCACGACGTGGACTTCCAGGTCTACCCCGGCGAGGTGACGGCGCTGGTGGGTGACAACGGCGCAGGCAAGTCGACCTTGGTGAAGGCCATCGCCGGGATCTACCCGATCGACAGCGGGACCTACCTGTTCGAGGGCAAGCCGGTCGACGTCCACGGGCCCAACGACGTTGCCGCGCTTGGGGTCGAGGTCGTCTACCAGGATCTTGCGCTGTGCGACAACCTCGACATCGTCTCCAACATGTTCCTCGGCCGTGAGGTAAAGCGTCGCGGCGTACTGGACGAATCCCGGATGGAGACGATGGCGAGGGAGGCGTTGGCGTCGCTGTCGGTGCGGACCGTGAAGTCCGTCCGGCAAGCCGTCTCGAGCCTGTCAGGTGGTCAGCGCCAAACCGTCGCGATCGCCAAGTGCGTGCTGTGGAACTCCAAGGTCGTGCTGCTCGACGAGCCCACCGCGGCACTGGGGGTGGCGCAGACCCGGCAGGTCATCGATCTGGTACGGCGACTGGCCGATCAGGGGCTGGGCGTGGTGCTGATCTCGCACAACATGGTCGACGTCTTCGAGGTCGCCGACCGTATCTGCGCGCTCTATCTCGGTCGGGTCGCCGCCGAGGTCAAGGCCTCCGAGGTGTCCCACAGCCAGGTGGTCGAGTTGATCACGGCGGGCCGCTCGGGAAGTCTTGGTCTGGCGCCGGCCGAAGCCGCCCAGTCGATGTGAGGATCGCCAAATGACAACCGTCAAACCAGAAGTCGCCGACTCGGGCTTCGCGGCCGACACCCAGTCCGACGAATCGCTCCGAGACGCCGCGCGCAGCTACCTCCAACGGGTGCGTGGCGGCGACATGGGGTCGCTGCCCGCCGTGCTCGGTCTGATCGTGCTCTTCATCGTCTTCGGGCTGGCCAACGAGCGGTTCATGTCGGCGCTGAATCTGGCCAACCTGGTGACGCAGGCGGGCTCGATCTGCGTGCTGGCAATGGGTTTGGTCTTCGTCCTGTTGCTGGGCGACATCGACCTGTCCGCGGGTGTGGCAGGAGGTGTCTCGGCCTGCGCCATGGCACTGACCATCACCAACATGGGCTGGCCGTGGTGGGCCGCGATGCTGGCCGGGGTGGTCTGCGGTGCTCTGATCGGGCTGTCGATCGGGCTCCTGCGGTCGAAGCTGGGTATCCCCTCCTTCGTGGTCACTCTCGCGTTCTTCCTTGGGCTGCAGGGCGTTACGCTCAAACTGATCGGAGAGGGCGGATCGGTCCGGGTGGACGATCCGGTCATCCGGGGTATCACCATCGACAACCTGCCGGTGACGGTGGGCTGGATCTGCGCGCTGCTGGTCGTCGTCGCCTTCGCGGGCATGGAGCTGTACCGGCATCGCAGCAAGGTCAGTGCGGGGCTGCACCATGCCCCGCTCGGAGTGGTGATCTTCCGCATCGTCGGTGTCGCCGCGGTGACGCTCGGAGTCACGTACCTGCTCAGCATCAACCGGAGTGTCAATCCCAACGTCGAGATCCGCGGCGTCCCATACGTTCTGCCGATCGTCGTGGTGCTGCTCATCGCATTGACGTTCGTGCTCACTCGTAGCTCGTACGGTCGGCACATCTACGCGGTCGGCGGCAATGCGGAGGCCGCCCGCCGCGCAGGCATCAACGTCGACCGGGTCCGGATGTCGGTGTTCGTGGTCTGCTCGGCGCTGGCCGCTCTGAGCGGCATCATCGCTGCGTCGTACGGCGGGAAGGTGTCTGCGTCGTCGGGCGCGGGCAACGTCCTGCTGTATGCGGTGGGTGCGGCGGTCATCGGCGGCACCAGCTTGTTCGGCGGCAAGGGGCGCGCCCTGGACGCAGTGATCGGCGGCGTGGTGGTCGCCACCATCGCCAACGGGCTGGGGCTGCTCAACCAGTCGTCCTACATCAACTTCCTGGTGACCGGCGGCGTGCTGCTCCTGGCTGCCAGCGTGGACGCCATCTCCCGCCGGCGGCGATCGGCTGCCGGGTTGAGTTGAGCTGCCGGACAGGGCAATCCGAGTCAGAAGATCGAGTACACCTTCCGGACCGTCTGGTGGATCTCCCAGGTTCCCGTCCAGCCCTTGGGGAACACGGCGACGTCACCGATGCCGACGACCGAGGCCTCACCGCCGTCGGGCGTGACCGTCATGCGGCCGGCAACGAGGTAGATGACCTCGTTGGTCGCCAACGTCCAGTGTGACGGCCCCGGCGTGCACTGCCAGATGCCTGCCGACGAATCGCCGTCGACCCACACCTCGAGTCCGTGCGTGGCCATGGGTTCGCCCGTGGCCTCTTCCAGTGGGCCCCAGTCTTCGAGATCGGCCTCGGCGGCTCCGGCGAGAATCGGGGTGATGATGGACTGGGTCACGAGGGGATGTCTGCCTTCGGTCGATGGGCAACGCTTTCCGGGAACGGAAGCGAAATGGGTTCGGGTGCGACGCGACTGTTGCCGTCGGCGTCGAAACGGTCCAAGCCGAGGTCGGTGAGGTCCAGCCAGTCGCAGGACCCCGTCGTGGTGAGGTCGGCGGCCACCTGGGCGACGGCCGGGCCCCACATCATTCCGTGTCCGGCGGGGCTGGCGACGACGGTGCCGTCCAGTGGCCCGTCATCGGTCAGCAGCGGACCCAGGATCGGCAGGTGGTCGGGGGTGTAGTCGATGGTGGCCGCCCAGGACCGACGCAGCCCCAACCCCCGGATGGCGGGGAACAGCTGCTCGATCCGGTCGCGGGCCTTGCGGTAGTACACGGTGTCGAAGTCGACTGCGGTGCCCGGCGGCTCGTCGGGGTTGCTCATCCCCCACAGCACGCCGCCCGCTTCGCCGGGCCGCCAATAGATTCCGGAGGTCACGTCGAACGCCATCGGCACGTCGTGGATGTCGAGGTCGGCGGGCGCTGCCGTGACGACCACCTGGTGGCGGGTGCCTCCGGCGTGGATGCGACCACCCGCCGTCGCGCCGACCGCGGCGAGTTTCGGACCACCGGTGAGCACCACGTGCTCGGTGTCGATCGGGCCGTCTGCCGTATCGACGCCGACGACCCGGCCGCCACTGGTTCTCAGCCCGGTGAAGGCACGGCGTTCGCGGATCTCGACACCCGTCGCGACAAGTGCCGCGGTATAGGCCAGCACGTTGCGTGGCGCATCGATGTAGCCATCACCCGGTGCATACGACGCCCCCATCGTCACGCCGGGGGCCAGGCCGGTGTGCCGAGCGTCGAGGTCGTCGCTGTCGAGCCACTCGACGTCGAGGCCGAGGCTCCGTTGTAGCGCGATGCGCTGGTGGGCTTGTTGCACTTCGGCTTCCGAGAAGCATGGCATCAGATAGCCCTGCGCGACGAAGCCGCAGTCGAGGGGGAAGCGGTCACCGCTGGCGGCGTAGAACTCCTGCGAGCGAATGCCGAGTTTGATGGCGGGCTCGGTGCCGCCCTGCGCTCGCACCATGCCCGCGGCGCGGCTGCTTGCGCCGTCGCCCAGCGTCGCAGCTTCGAGCAGGATGACTTTGCCTACCCCGGATTCGGCGAGGAGCACCGCGGTCCAGGCGCCCACCGTGCCGCCGCCGACCACCACCACGTCCGCAATGTCGGAACTGGTCATACTACGGAACGGTCGCATAGACTGAACACTCAGTCAAGTGGCCGGCGAGGATCGGGGTAGCGGATGTACGGACTGACGGATGACGATCGACGCATTCAGGACACGGCCCGCGACTTCGTCGATTCGCTGATCCCGCTCGAGGTCGAAGCCGAACTGGCAGGCGGCTTGCTCCCCAAGGAGGTGACTGTCGAACATCACACCCGGGCAATCGAATTGGGGCTCTATGCCACCAACATGCCGACCTCCGTCGGAGGGCCCGGTTGCACGGCACTGCAGCAGGTTCTGGTCCAGGAGCAGTGCGGACGGGCCACCAACGGGCTGGGTTGGGCGATGGCGACCCCTCCGCAGTGGTGGGTCGACGTGGCGACCGACTACCAGCGCGAGCGCTGGCTGCTGCCGTCCGTCCGCGGGGAGAAGCACGAGGCCTACGCCATCACCGAGGAGTTCGCGGGCTCCGACGTCTCGGCGCTGGCGACGACGGCGCGCCGGGAGGGCGACGAGTACGTCATCGACGGCGTGAAGTGGCACGTCACCTCCTACAACCTGGCCGACTATTGCTTCGTTCAGGCCGTGCTGGTCGGGGGAGAGTACGAGGGTGAGCACGTGCTGTTGGTGGTCGACCTGCCCTGGCCCGGGGTGGAAGTGGTTCGCACGCCGCACTATTCGCATCACATCGCCGACGAACATCCCATCGTCGCGTTCAACGGGGTGCGGGTGCCGGTGCAGAACCTCGTCGGCGCGGAGGGGCAGGGCATGACGTTCACCCAGGACTGGTTCCGGTTCGAGCGGCTGATGGTGGCCGCGAGGTGCGTCGGCGCGGCGCAGCGCCTGGTGGACGAGGTGACCGAGTTCGCGAGGGAGCGGGTGATCGACGGCAAGCCGCTCGGCGAGCATCAGCTGGTGGCGGGGATGCTCGCCGACAGCGCCACCGAGCTCTTCGCCGCGAGGACGATGCTGTACGAGGTGGCGCGGTCGATCGACGCGGGCGCCGACCGCAAGGCGCTACACGCGCAGGCGTCGATGGCGAAGCTGTACTGCTCGGAGATGGCAGGCCGGGTGGCCGACCGCAGCGTGCAGATCTTCGGGGGCCGCGGGTACATGAGGGAAAACGTTGCCGAGCGGATGTACCGCGAACTGCGAGTGGAGCGAATCTGGGAGGGCGCCAGCGAGATTCAGCGACTCATCGTGGCGCGACAGGTGATGAATCGAGGCCCTGCGGCGGTGTTGGAGGGCCGCTGACGCTCAGCAGGGATCGCCGGGAGGCGTGTAGTACGGCACCCCTTCGACGGTGTAGCACGGAACCTCGCCGTACACATAGGGGTGATCGGATGAGGCGATTGCCACGCCGGTGGCGACGTCCCCGACGATGTTGGTACAGCCACCCACCGCGACGTGACGCCCTGCGGCGCCCGCGCAGACGTCGGCCTGCGCAATCGGCGTGGTGGCGAATGGAAGAGCCGCCATCGCGGCCGTCATCGACAGTACTGCTGCTAGCTTCTTCATGGCTCAAGTCCCTTTGCTAGTCCGGCCCTGGCTCATTGTTGCGCTCGTCAGCCCTTGCCGTTGGGGATTCGCCAACTGGCTCGGAGCGGTCGGCGTCGGCCCGCGCCGTCCGAAAGCCCAGCAACCGCATGCCGTGGTAGATGATCAATGCGGCGATCGAGCCCAGTGCAATGCCGGTGAAGATCAAATCGCCTGCCTGCCAGGTGAAGTCGGCGATGCCGATGATCAGGGGGATGGCGGCCGTCATCTGGTTGATGGGCAGGCTGAAGTCGACGTGATTGGTCAACCAGATGCGGACGCCCAGAATGCCGACCAACCCGTACAGCACGATCGTCGCACCGCCGAGGACACCGGATGGAATGGCCGAGATCACGGCACCGACCTTGGGGCACATGGCCAGGACGATGGCGACCACGGCTGCCACCCAGTATGCGGCGGTGGAGTACACCCTGGTGGCCGCCATGACCCCGATGTTCTCGGCGTAGGTGGTGGTGGCCGAACCGCCGCCGAACCCCGCCAACGTCGTCGCGACGCCGTCGGCGGCGATGGCCCGCCCCATCACGGGATCGGTGTCGGTGTCCGTCATCTGGCCCACCGACTTCACGTGGCCGATGTTCTCCGCGATCAACGCGATGACGGCGGGCAGGAACAGCGGGAGCACCGATAGGTGAAACGAGGGTGCCTGGAACTCGGGGAGACCGATCCAGGGCGCCGCTGCGATGGCGGAGGTGTCGACGTCACCGAGTGCGAATGCGAGTAGATAGCCGAGGACGACGGCGATGAAGATGGCCAGCCGCCCGATGATCCCGCGGAAGAACGCCAGGACGGCGACCAGGAGGACGAGGGTGACGAGCCCGACCACCGGGCCCTTCTCGAAGTTCGACTTCGCTGCGGGTGCGAGGTTGAAGCCGATGAGCGCCACGACGGCGCCCGTGACGACCGGAGGAAGGGTCGCGTCGAGCCAGCGGGTCCCGACGAAGTGCACGACGGTGCCGATGACGATCAGCAGCAGGCCCACCGCGACGAGGCCGCCGAGCGCGCTGCCCGCTCCGTTCGATGCGACGGCGGCCGTGACCGGCGCGATGACGGCGAAGCTGGAACCCAGGTAGCTGGGCAGTCGATTGCCCGTGATGACCAGGAAGAGCACGGTGCCGATGCCGGAGAACAGGAGCGTGGTGGCCGGTGGAAACCCGGTGAGCACCGGTACCAGGAACGTGGCTCCGAACATCGCCACGACGTGCTGCGCACCGATGCCGATGGTGCGCGGCCAACTCAGCCGTTCACCCGGTCCGACGACGTGCGCATCGGCGGGGACGGGTGTCCAGGTCAATCTCTGTTGGGCGGGGATCACCTTCATGGAAGTACACCATCGTGAGTCGTCGCGCCACGCGTGACGGTGGTCCACGCGGTTCGGGCCGGCCCCAACGGTGCAGTTGGCAGGATTTGATCGAACAGACGTTCGTAAATGACACGGTTGTCTACCGGGTCTCGCCGACTTTGCGACGGGGCCGGCCGATCGCCCCGCCGGTGCGTTGCGATTAGTGGATGTGGCTGCCGCCGTTGATGTCGATGGTGGTGCCCGTGAGGTAGCTGGCGTCTTCGCTGGATAGGAAGGTGATCACGGCGGCGACTTCCTCGGTGCTGGCGGTGCGGCCGACGGGGATGCCCGCGGCCAGCGCGGCCTCGGACTCGTCGGTGGCACCGACGCGGATGTTGGTGTCCACCGCGCCAGGGGTGACGGCGTTCACGGTCACGCCGGTGTCGGCGATCTCCCGTGCGAGTGACTTGGTGAAGCCCAGGATCGCGGCCTTGGCCGAGGAGTAGGGCACCTTGC
>NZ_JBEVLO010000145.1:0-4465 GCF_040509115.1 Mycobacterium sp.
CGAGCAGTGCGCGCAGCAGCAGCACCAGGATCAGGCCCACGATGAGCAGGGTGGAGGCGGCCAGCTGGATGAAGTCGGCGGTCAGGAGGCGCTGAATGTCGGAGTTGACCGCCGGGAACCCGGCAACCGAGATGCGGGCTTGCGCCAGGGAGGTGTTGGGTCTGGCTGCCTCGGCGACGGCGACCATCTGGTGGGACAAGTCCATGGCCTCGGCGCTGTAGGGGTCGTTGCTGGATTCCACGAGGAATCGGGCGGTCTTGCCGTCGCGGGAGAGGAACTGTTTGGCGACGTCGGCGAACTGGCGGTTCTCGAAGGCGTTGGGCGGCAGAAAAAAGCCGCTGGAGGTGTCGGAGCCGGTGCTGGCGCGCGCCGAGTTCTGCAGCTGGGTGGCGATCTGGCTCATCCCGCTAAGCATGTCGATGTTGCTGTCGGCCAGGGTGTGCACGCCGGTGGCCAGGGCTTGGGCGCCCGAGGCGAGTTGGCCGATGCCGTCTTGGAGTCGGCGGACGTTACCGGCCAGGTTGGCGGGGTCACCGAGCGCGCCGAACGCCTTGTCCAGCGAGGTGACTGCGGTCTGGACGCCGGCCAGGGTGTCGGCCACGGATGCGTTCTGGCCAACGGTGTCCCCGAGCCCGGCGACCTGGGTGAAGAACCCGGCGTTGCGCAGCGTCGTGAGGACCTGGACCTGGTCGCGGATCTGGGCGCACTGCGGTGTGGTCGCGCACCACGGCGAGGTGTTCAGCGCGCCCACCAGCGGGTCGATGGTGGCGATGGCACCATCGGCCTGCTCGGCGAGCGGGCGCAACCCCGGTCCCGAACGCAGCGCCTGGTCGACCGCGGGTGCGGTCGCCGAGAGTTGGCTCAACAGGGGCCGAAACTGGTCCACCTTCCGCCCTGCGCTCTGGGCCTGATCGAGGATTCCGGTCAGCGGGGTCAGCGCGGTCCGCAGGGTGGTGTCGAGTTGGGCGAGGCCACCGGCGAGTTGGTCCGCGCCGCCGGTGAGCTTGGCCAGGTCATCCTTGCGGGCGTTGCCGTCGTCCACCGCGCCGGCCATCTTGTCGCCGATTTGTCCGTTCTGCCACCCCAGTTGGGCCTGCTCCAGGCGGGCTCCCGCGGGTCGGGTGACCCCGGACACCTTCGTCACCCCGGGGACCTGCGCGATGCGCGAGGCCATCTCGTCGAGGTCGGCCAGTCCCTTGCCGGTGCGCATGTCGGTGGGAGACTCCACGACGAGGAATTCGGAGATGACGACGTCGGTGCGGAAGTGCCGGTCCAACAGCTGATAACCCTCGTTGCTGGCGGTGGTGGCGGGTTGTCCCTTGCGGTCGTCGTAACTCAACGTCATCGTCGTGGCGACCGCTGAGAGTGCCAGCAGGATGGCCAGGCTGACCAGCAGCAGCGGCACCGGCTTGCGCACCACCGCCACGGCCACGGAGTTCCAGTACCGCCGGGTGCGGTCGGACTTGGGTTCGCCGATACCGCGTTTCGCGGCCAGCGACAGCACCGGCGGCAACAACGTCACGGTCGCCACGAACCCGACCAGGACGGCGACCGCGCAGGCCGGTCCCATCCCGGCGAACACGCTCAAGTTGGCGAACACCATCGCGGCGAACGCCAACGCGACCGTGGCGGCCGAGGCCAGGATGACGCGGCCGATGCTGGCGGTGGCGTGCTCCACCGCCTGATCGGGGGCGACCTGCGCCCTGCGCTGTTCGTGGTAGCGGCTGATCAGGAAGACGGTGTAATCGGTGCCGGCGCCCAGCAGGATCGCCGTCATGAAGGCCACGGTGAACTGCGAGACCGGCATACCCAACTCGCCGAGTACGGACAGCACTCCGCGCCCCACCGCCAGACTGATACCGATCACCAGCAGAGGCAACAGCGCGGTGAACACCGACCGGTAGACGATGAGCAGGATCAGCGCGATCAACCCGGCGGTGGCGATGGAGATGAACAGCAGATCGTGTTCGGCCTCGGCGATCTGATCGCTGAACGTCGACGGCGGCCCGGTCACCCGCACCGTCGTCGACGATCCGGCGAACGCGTCGGCGGCGATCGCGCGGACCGCGGTGACCGATTCGGCGGCGGCGGGGTCACCGAGCGTGCCGGCCACCCCCACCGGCAGATACCAGGCCTTGCCGTCCTGGCTGAGTGCCTGGGTGGCGGTCACCGGGTCGGCCAGCAGGTCTTGAACCAGCAGAACGTGCGTGGTGTCGGCGCGCAGCCGCGACACCAGATCCGTGTACTGCGTGCGCGCCGAGGGGGTCAGGCCTGCCGGGTCCTCCATCGCGACGAAGAGCATGGTCTTGGAGCCCTGCTCGCCGAAGGCCTCGCTCATTCGGTCGAGGGTTTGAAAAGACGCCACGTCGCGGGGGATCAGCTGGACGGATTGTTTCTGCACCACCGTTTCCAGTTGCGGGAACAGCAGGGCCAGGACCACCGCCAGTCCGACCCAGGCGCCGATCACCAACGCCTTGTGTCGCACGGTGAATCGGGCCAACGCGCCGAGGCGCTCGCTGTACTCCCCGGAGGTCTTGGCAGCCGAAATGGTGCGTTCACGCACCCGGGTGGCGGCGGCGTCGGGCGGGTCCGCTTCGTGGCCGTCGACGCTCAAGGGCGCACCGCAGGGCGCTCGGACACCAGGTCGTCCGCGGGCATGTCGTGGCGGACGACGCGGACCCGGCCACCGGGTAGACAAGCCATGTAACCGTGGCGCTTGCCGTACAACTCCCACGCCGCGAAGCACTCGTCGGCGGCCACGGTGAAGCCGTAGCCGTTGGAGAACTCGACACGCAGCGTGCCGTCGTCCTCGCAGGTGGCGAGCGTGCAGACGCTACCGGCGAAATTCAACAACGGGCGCTGATGATTCGGTACGTCATTCGGGTCGACCATCACGTCTTCGGCCGGGTGTGCCCCCACCGCAGGAAGCGACAAGCGCAGTGGTCGGGTAACGACCAGCTCGTTGTAGTCGGCCATGGTGAGTACCAGGCCGCCAACCAAGCTGACGCGCTGGACCTCGCAGGCTTCGATCCACTGGGTGATCATGAGACCTCTCTACCTCGATCTGATTCGTAACGATACCATCAGTATCGGTGCGCTACTAATAGTGTTGTTTCGTGTGGATCGGGTTGGCCCGGCTACCTCTCGTCGTGGACTATCAACGCGATGCTGCGCTCCAGTCCGATCGCGACGTCTTCGGTGGAGGCGCCGTGCCGGACCCACGCGATCAGGCTGGCCAGCCAGATATCGCCGACCAGGGCGGCAACTCGGTGTTGTGTCGGGCTCGGCTCCTCACCGGCGATCGCCAGCCCGATCAGGTGCTCGATGACCCCCGCCGCGCGGGCCACCTCGGCGCTCGCGCTGCCATCGGCGACGACGAATGCGC
This sequence comes from Mycobacterium sp., assembly GCF_040509115.1. Lineage (GTDB taxonomy): Bacteria > Actinomycetota > Actinomycetes > Mycobacteriales > Mycobacteriaceae > Mycobacterium. The sequence continues at coordinate 3,386 of NZ_JBEVLO010000145.1, forward strand.
GGGTCACGGCCTCGGTCAGGGCCGGCCGAGCGCGCCATTCCTGGCATAGTCGGGTGTTCAACTGCTCCACCCGCAGGCGCGGCGATCCCGCTGTGACCGTCCAATCTCGTTCAGCGCCAATACGTTCGAACTCACGCGCGAGGACGGCGATCAGCACGTGCGGCTTCGACGGAAAGTAGCGATACAGGGTGCCGACTGCCATGCCCGCACGATCGGCGATGGCGCGCATCTTCACGGCGTCATATCCACCGCTCGTGGCGATCGTCGCGGTGCAGTCAAGGATGATCTCGCGTCGGCCGAGTCTCCCGGTGAGGAAATCGTGCCTGATCGATTCGGTTGTCGTCATCGGCGGTCCGCAGCCTTTCGCGTGCTTAGGGCTGTCAGAGCGGTGACACTGTCACGTTCAGCCGCGGCTAGGGATGACCAGTATCGCTACGCTACCGTTGGTACCATAACGTGGTGAGAGTCGTAATGACCAGACAATCCCGGCGACGGAAACGGCGTTGAGCGAACATGTGTTGCCCGACGGCGACGACGCCGATCCGCGTCGGGCGCGGTCACGGACCCGACTGCTCGACGCCGCCGCTCACCTGCTCAGTACCGGCGGAGTCGAGGCGGTCACGATCGAGGCGGTCACCAAGGCCTCGAAAGTCGCACGAACCACCCTCTACCGCCACTTCACCAGTTCCTCCCACCTTCTCGCCGCCACCTTCGAGCGACTCCTGCCCCAGGTCACCCCGCCGCTTCCGAGCTCAGTTCCCCTGCGAGAGCAGCTGATCGAACTGCTCACCCGTCAGGCAACCTTGTTCGCCGAGGCACCCCTTCACCTCACCACCCTCGCCTGGGTCTCCCTGGGGCCCACATCGAGCAATGGCGACGACGACGCGGGGCATACGCAATCGCTCCGAGCGAGGGTGGTCGACCAGTACCGACAGCCTTTCGACGCCATCCTGCAGAGCCCCCAAGCGCGCGACGAACTCGACGACTTCGACGTCGAACTCGCCATGTGCCAACTCGTCGGACCACTCGCCTTCGCACGCATGACCGGACTCCACACCATGAGCCGGCACCACTGCGAAC
>NZ_JBEVLO010000146.1:0-2673 GCF_040509115.1 Mycobacterium sp.
GATCACCAGTGACGCAGCCTTCAACGCGTCGAAGTCGGCTTCCGGTCCCTCGGCGTTTATCTGCAGCAGGTAGGGGCCATCCCTGCCGCTGATCACCACCGAGGTCTGGGCGACGGTTCGCGGCACGTCATCCGTGACGTACTTGCCGCCGAGATACGAACTGGGCTGGCCATCGAGCTTGGCGGTACCGCCGGAGCCTTGATAGCCCGGCAGGTTTTCGAGCTCACCGGGCGCGACGTTCAGCAACGCTTCCGTGTCGACGTTTCCCGTCAACTTGTCGACGGTCGCGTTGATCGTGGGCCGGTCTGCGGGATTGGTCGGCGTGTCGAAGACGACCCCGAAATACTGGGTATCGGCGCCGTCGGGAATCCGGGTCCAGCCCTCGGGGACAGGGAAATCGATGATCGGCGCACCCACTGCTCCGGGGACGATGGGCGTCGCCTCGATGCGGTTCTTCTCGAGGTAGTCGGCGATCGTCTCGTTGGGTCCCATCGGTGGAGCGGGCGCCGAAGTGCTGATCGTGGATGCTTCTGTCGGAACCGACGGCGGAGTTGAAGTCGCGGTCGTGGGAGACTCCGAGCTTTGACTCACCGCCACGATCGTCGCGCCAACGAGGACCACCACCACTGCCGCGACGGCAGCGATTCGCCAACGTCGTTGGGCGGTCACGCGAGCCGACGGTGCGGTGGTGCTGTCCACGGTCTGCGGTGTCGTCGCCGTGAGACGCTGTGGCGGAAGGACTTCTGCGTTTTCAAGCGGATCCGTGCGAGCAGTCTCGGAGAGCGCCTCGGCAAGGGCTGCACGTGCGTGCGTTGCCAATCCGTCGGGATCAGCGGCCTCCGCGTCGAGGACGACGAGCTCGTCGCTCACGTCGACGACTGCCTGCCAATTGCGGGACTCGGCGTGAATGCGCAACTCGTCCTGCAGGTCGACGATGCGCTGGGCGTCCTCACACTCTTGGCGGCGGACGGCCGCCCCAGGATAATCCGACTGCAGTTCGAGGACCTGCCCGTAGAGCCAGGCGGCGATGGTCCAATCCTTGGCCGTCTGCGCGTGCACGGCCTGTTGAAACTTCTCGGCCAGATCAGCTCGGCGAGCAGCGTTGTCGCGCAGTGCTTCTGCATCCCGGTAGCCGGGGTGAAGGCTCAGCAAGTCGTCGAGCACACTTATCGCTGCGGCGTAGCGCTCGGCCCGCAGTTCGGCGCGCGCCTGGACGTACATCGCCTGTAGGCCGGCCATCGCCACGGCTGGCCGTGCTTCCGATGACGGCGCTCTAGCCGGCTGGTCTTCCAGCGCTCGCCAGCTTTCGTGGTGACCGCCGTCCCACTCCGGTGTGGTCATGTTGAACAGCTGCGTGGTCTCGCCGCGCACGTACAGCACCGGAGTCACCCATTCGAGGCTGCGAGGTCGACCGAGAATCCCCACCCGACCACTGCGGCTGGCGTCGTCGACACTGCGGCCATGAGCGATCGCGGTGTAGAAGCCTCTGGCGAAGGAAATTGCGGCCGAGTCGCTGATGGTGAACTGCATCGCAGCCACGGCGTTGATGCCGCTTCGAACCAACGCAGCTGCGGTGGCGGAGAACAGGTCCCGGGTTCCCTGCTCACCGGAAGAGCAAGAGTTGAGCACGACCAGCCGCGGGGTCGGGCGAGCTTCGTTGAGAAGGTCGGCGAGCTGCTCGGCACCCACCAGATCGACTCGCCCACGCTCCCCTTCCAGAGCGATCTGCCCTTGGTCGGTGCCCACGTCGTAGTCACCGTGGCCGATGAAGTGCAGAACGTGCCACTCACTGGCCAACAACTTCTCGTGCACGCCGTCCCAGCTGGCGTGGGGCAGCCATTCCAGTTCGATCAGGCCATCGGCGATGGGTCCGGCGAGAGCCTCTACCAAGCGTCGCTGCTCGTCCTCGACGTCGAGACGGGGCAAACCACGGGGAGCGGCGATGAGACCGAGCATCCGCAACGGCGGGGTGATCTCCAACGGTTCGCGGGTGTATGGCGCGGGGACGTACCGCACCAACGGCTCCCTGAGGCACATGTAGGCCTCGGTCTCGGGGTCGAACAGCGCCTCCCACGGCAGCGCGGCAAGCTGGGGTGCGGTCAGTCTCAGCACTACTCGAAGCGGTTCACCTCGCTGCTGCGCCGCCCCCAGGCTGGCCCGATAGGTTCCCAGGACCCGTTCGGTGAACAATGCCTCGAACAGCTGGCGGCCCATGCTTCTCAGCTGCTGTTCGTGCGCGGGGACGATCCGTCGCGCCGTCGCACCGGAGGCGAGCACCGTGTTCTCCAACGCATCCCGTTCCCGCAGGAGTACTTCGATGTCCAGCTCGAAGACCGCTGATGGTTCGCCACCGGCAGGTGCGTCCACGACCCTGGTGAGGAACGTGCCCGGATGCGAACCGGGTCCAATCTCAAGTTCTATCGCGCACGACATCACTCCCCCCGACTGAGCGTCCCCCCGACGATCATCGTAAAAGAGTAAACCCGAAATCGACGGAATCGTTAGTTCCGCGCATCACGCGCAACTCCCTGAATTCACGTAATGCACTACTCAGCCGTGCTGTGCCGGACTCGATTAGGGGCCGGGATCGAATCCCCGTCCGGGAGCTTCCAACGCCGTGATGCGACGCTCAGTCTCGGCGAGTAAATCGGGAATCGAGTCGAACTCATCGGG
>NZ_JBEVLO010000147.1:0-9078 GCF_040509115.1 Mycobacterium sp.
CACCATCGACTTCAGCGGCGAGCAGCCCTTGATCCGGCGCAAGACCGTCGTGCTCAAGAACGACTACATCCACCACGTGGTGGACGTCTACCACTTCTAGGGGCCAGCCATGACCGCCACGACCAGCGAAACATATTCCATCGCACTGTCCTTCGAGGACGGCGTGACCAGATTCATCAACTGCAGGGACGACCAGACCGTCGCCGACGCCTCGTACCGCCAGCGGATCAACATCCCCCTGGATTGCCGAGACGGCGCCTGCGGCACGTGCAAGGCCCTGTGCGAATCGGGTTCCTTCGACGGTGGGACCTATCTCGAAGACGCGTTACCCACCGACGAGGCAGCCGCGGGATACGTCCTGCCGTGCAGCATGAAGCCACGCTCGGATCTCGTCCTGCAGATCGCCAGCACCTCCGACGTCGCGAAAACCCAAGCCGCGAAGTACACCGGGACGTTGGTCGCCCTCGATCGGCTGTCGTCGACCACGGTGGCCATCGGCGTCGAAATCCCGAACCGCTCCGAATTGGCGTTTCTGCCGGGCCAGTACGTGAACATCGCGGTGCCGGGCACCGACCAGACTCGCTCCTACTCGTTCTCGAACGCTCCCGGCGACGAGTTGCTCACGTTCCTGGTGAAACTCACCCCCGGCGGTGCGATGTCGGAGTACCTCGACCAGCGTGCTGCCCTCGGCGACACCATCGAGTTCACCGGGCCCAACGGGTCGTTCTTCCTCAGGGAGGCAGACCGTCCCGTCGTGCTGCTGGCCGGCGGCACCGGTCTCGCACCGGTGCTGTCGATGCTCCGCACCATGCGTACGGGGTCGACCCAACGCAGGGTCCACCTGATCTACGGGGTCAGTACCGACGAGGATCTGGTGGCGCTCGACGACATCGCGGAAATTGGCTCCGCCCTTCCCGAATTCACCTGGGACCACTGCGTATCGGACCCGAACTCCACCGCCGAGCACAAGGGCTACGTCCCCAGCCTCATCACGCCCGCGCACCTCAACGACGGTGACGTCGCGATCTATCTGTGCGGACCGCCGCCCATGGTCGAGGCAGTGCGCACCCACGTCACCGGAGCAGGCATCGAGCCGACGGGCTTCTACTATGAGAAGTTCGCGCTTGCCAACGCCTCCCCTGCCGGCCAGCCGATCCAGTCGCCGCAGGCCACCACCTCGGCCGAGCCACCGCTTCTGGTCGCCGAGGATGCCCGTGCCGTCGCGGGCCACGTCGTCCTTGCCCGCCTTGATCTGCCCGCGCAGGACGGAACGGCGACCGTTCCCGACGACCACCAGGCCATCAGATCGATTGCAGGCCAACAGCTCGCACCCTCCTACCCGGGCTCGGGCGAGCCCGCCGCCTTGGATCCCGACGACGGTGCGTTGATCGGCACTGGCGCGCGGCTCCTCGCCGGGCAAGAAGTCTTCGGGGTCGACGAAACATCCACTGCCACGATCGAACCCACCTCACCCGTTCATTCCCTCGTGACCGACGACGGATACCAGATCGGCGAGGAACACCCCGAGGTCCACGCCTCCGACGCGCTGTTCGAGGCGCGCCAGGCCCTCGAGCTCGGGGCGCTCGAACTGACGCTGGGGCGGCTCACCTCGCAGCAGCTCGCCGGATACCGGCTGCTGGCCGAGTCCACCATGCCCTACGTGCAGGACGACCACTTCGTCGACGCGGCGCAGTACACGGAGACCAACGCCGCGTTCCACGACTATCTGTTCACCCTGACGCGCAACGATCACCTGCTGCAGGCGTATCAAGCCCTCGGCGTCAAGGGCCGGATGAGCGAGGTTCTGCGCAACGCGACATGGTGCCATCCGTTGTGCGCGCAGGACCACGTCGACATCGTGGATGCCTTCGCGTCAGGTGATCGCGACGCCGCCAGGGCACTGATCACCGCGCACGCCGAGCGCTCCAAGCAGACCATGCGCCGCGCCATGTCCGACTCCGCCACCGCGCGACGACCGAAGTTCGTCACGCCCGGCCGTTTCGCCGGGAAGGTCGTGGTGGTCACGGGTGCGGCCCAGGGCATCGGCGAGCAGACCGCGCGCCGGATCAGCGCTGAAGGCGGGACCCTCGTGCTCGCCGATCGCTCCGAGCTGATCAAGGAGCTCGCCGACGAATTGAGCACCCACGGTGCGAGGGCGCTGGCCGTCACCGCCGACCTCGAGCATTGGGAAGGGGCTGATTCACTTTCCCAACAGGCCCTTTCGGCATTCGGCCGGATCGACGTCCTGATCAACAACGTCGGCGGGGCGATCAACTTCAAGCCGTTCACGGAGTTCACCGACACCGAGATTCGGGCCGAGATCGACAGGTCCCTGATGACGACGCTGTATGCGTGTCGGGCCGCCCTGCCTGCCATGGTCGAGCGCGGGAGCGGCGTCATCGTCAACGTGTCGTCGGCCGCGACCAAGGGCATCCATCGCATTCCCTACTCGGCAGCCAAGGGGGGCATCAACGCCATCACGGCGTCACTCGCCATGGAATACGCATCCGACGGCATTCGCGTCGTCGCCACCGCGCCGGGCGGAACCGCCGCCCCGGTGCGACGGATCTCGCGCGGAACCCCCGAGCAGCGCAACGACACGGAGCGCGCGTGGTTCGACGCCCACATCGACCAGACCATCGACTCGTCGTTGATGAAGCGCTACGGCACCCTCGACGAGCAGGCGGCGGCCATCTGCTTCCTGGCCTCCGACGAGGCCACCTACATCACCGGCACCGTACTCCCCGTCGCCGGTGGCGACGCCGGCTGAACATCCCACCCCCACAATGAAACTGGAGTCCCCTCATGCTGGATGATCGACGTCGCCGCACCCTCGCCTGGGTGGTCGGCCTGTCCACTGCCGCGCTGATCTTCGACGGCTACGACCTCGTGGTCTACGGCACTGTCGTCCCCACGCTCCTGGCCGACTCCAGCCAACTCGGCGCGGTATCTCCCCAGCAGGCGGGTGCGCTGGGCAGCTACGCCTTGATCGGCGTCATGGTGGGAGCCCTGTGCGCAGGTGCGATCGGTGACCTGATCGGCCGCCGAAAGATCATTCTGGTCAACCTCGCGTGGTTCTCGATCGGCATGGGGCTCACCGCGACGGCCCAGTCGATCACCACCTTCGGCGCGTTCCGCTTCCTGACCGGAATCGGCGTCGGCGCACTCGTCGCGACGGTAGGCGCACTGGTGGCCGAATTCGCGGAACCCCATCGGCGCAATCGCCTCAATGCGGTCGTCTACAGTGGCGTGCCCGCCGGGGGCGTGCTGGCCGCCGTGGTTGCCCTGCTGTTCGCCGATGGCGACGGTTGGCGGCTGTTGTTCGCCTTCGGCGCCCTTCCCCTCTTCGTCCTCCTGCCGCTTGCGGTGTGGAAGCTGCCGGAGTCTCCCCAGTGGTTGGCCGCGCGAGGCCACCACTCGCGGGCGGCCGAGCTGGCGGGCCGCACTGGAGTGACGCTGTCGAACGCCGACACCGAAGGCGGTCGGGCGGGTTTCGCCGCGTTGGCCCGGCGGCCCCTGGCACTGCCCACCGCGCTGCTGGGCACGATGAGCTTCGTCGGCCTGCTGCTCACCTACGGACTCAACACGTGGCTTCCACAAATCATGCGGGTCAATGGATTTGACAAGACGTACTCGCTCACCTTCCTGCTGGTGCTCAATCTCGGCGCGATCGTCGGCGGGCTGATCGCGTCCTACGCCGCCGACCGGATCGGCGGTGCGCAACGGGTCATCGTCACCACCTTCCTGCTCGCCGCCGCGATGCTGGCACTGCTCACCCTCCAACTTCCGCTGGCCGTCCTCTTGATGGCCGTGGCAATTGCCGGTGTGGGCACCATCGGCACCCAGGTGCTCATCTACGGGCTGGTGTCCGGCTACTACCCCACCAGGGCGCGCGCGGCAGGCGTCGCATGGTGCGCGGGCTTCGGCAGGCTCGGCGGCATCGTCGGACCGGTCGTGGGGGGACTACTCATCGGAGCAGGCCTCGGCGGCTCCCTGGCCTTCGTGATCTTCGCCGCCCTCGCGGTGTTCGGGGCGATGGTGACGGCGTTCGTGCCACGAAACAGGCCATCACCAACCGTGTCGAGCGACCACGAGGACGAGCGGCTCGCCACTACGATGTGACGGTGCTCATCGGGCCCACCGGTTGCATCGGGCGTGACGCGGAACTGTCCGACCTCGCCGACCGCCTCCGCAGCACCGCCAGCGACGGGGTCGGGGTGGTGGCGGTCGTCGGCGCCCCTGGCATGGGCAAGACCGCGCTGCTTCGCGCGCTGACGGCCCAGCACGCCGATGCGATGTGGGCCCGCGCCACACCGTGGGAGTCCGAGCTGCCCGGCGGGGTGCTCGCCCAACTCCTGCAGGACGAGGTGCCCGACGATCCCCTGGACGCGGCCGCCCACCTCGTCGACCGGCTGCGAACGAGCGAGCCCGTGCTGCTGATCATCGACGACGCCGAACATGCCGATACCGAGTCGCTTCAATCGCTTTCGACGCTGGTTCGGCATCAGCGCGAGCTGGCGGTCCTGGTGGTGCTCGCAATGGCGACGCCATCTTCCTGGTCGCACGACCTAGCCGCCGAGCGGCTGAACCTGACCGGACTGTCGGGGCAGGCCGTCAGCGCACTCGCCGCCGCGCGCGGCCGAGCCCTGCATCCGTCGGTGGTCAGCGCGCTCACCCAGCACACCGCGGGTAATCCTCGCGACGTTCTCGCACTTCTCGAGGAGGTCCCCGAGGCCGTCTGGTCACAACCCGACGCGATCCTGCCCGCCACCCGCCACGTCCGCGAACGGACCAGGGACCGAATGGCCAGCTGCACACCCGGCGGCCGCGCGCTGGTCGAGGCCGTGGCGATCCTCGGCGCGCACGGCACCCTCGCCGACGCCGCCGTGCTGGCCGGATTGAACGACCCGCTGCCTGCCCTCGATTCGGCAACGGCCGCTGGCCTTCTGATCGCTCCGACACCGTTCGAGCCGCTGCTGTGCGACCCCTCGACCGAGGTCGCGGTCATCGATCTCATGGGCATCGAGGCGACGGCCGAGGCGCACCGGCGAGCGGCCTGCGTCGTCACCGACGAGGTCGAGCGGCTCAGCCACCTGGTGGCAGCGACGCCGACCCCGGATTCGACGTTGGCCGACGACGTGGCCCGCTTGGCGTCCGACCGTGGCGCCGAGGGCGCCTGGGCGCAGGCTGCCACCCTGTTTCGCGACTCCGCGAGGCTGACCGCTGATCCGCTCCAGCACGACGAGCGCCTCACACGCTCCGTCGATGCGCTGATCGCCGCGGGTGACTGCGTGGCGGCCGCGGCCAAGGTCCCCGCGGTGGAGAGTCTGCGCGAGACACCGCTGCGGAATGCGGTTTTGGCCTACCTCGCCATCCTTCGTGGCCGCACGGCGGAGGCCGAGGTGCGATTGGCACGCGCGTGGGACATCGTCAACGCCGAGCGCGACCCGGACACGGCGGCACTGGTGGCGCAACGCTACGTCCTGCACTCGCTGATCCGGTGCCGTGGCGACGAATTGGTCACCTGGGCCGACCGTGCACTGAGCCTGGCGGACAGCAACTCCCCCGCGGGCATCGAGTCCGCGGCGATCCGCGGCTTGGGACTGCTGGCAGCCGGTCATCCCCGCCGCGCGGCCGCCGCCTACGACGACCTCGGCACGCGCGTCCGACACGGTGCCCAGGCCCAGCGCGTCGTGATGGGGCGCGGCTGGGTCCAGTTCATCCGCGACGACGTCGACGGGGCACGTGCGAGTCTGGAGAGCGCGGTGGCAGCGGCCGGCCTCGGTGGGTCGCGGCGAATCACACTGTGGGCGTTGGCCTGGTTGGCCAGGGTGCAGTTCGTCACCGGCGAGTGGGACCGCGCGATGAGTACCGTCGAGCAGGGGCGTGCGCTTGCGACGACGAGTGGGATCGTCCTGACCACACCGATGTTCGAGTGGACCGCGGCACAGATCGCGGCTCTGAGAGGTGACTGGGCCGCGGCCGCAGCGGCGGTCGGCGCGGCGTCGGCGAACACCGGAGACTACGAGATGATGGTCATCCCCACCGTACTGGCGCGGGCGCAGATCGCCGAAGCGGAGGCTGATTACGCCAAGGTCCGCCAGCTCGCCGAACCGTTGAGGCGGTTGGCCGCCGGAACCTCACTGCAGGAACCCGGTTACTGGCCGTGGCCCGATCTTCTGGCCAACGCACTGGTGCTGGACGGCCGACTGGATGAGGCCGACGCGTTCCTTCGGCCCCACGAACAGCGCGCGAAGACCCGCGGCCACCGATCCGCGCAGGCCCGCCTCGGCTATGCCCGCGGCCGGTGGCATGGCGCACTCGGCGACATCCACGAAGCGCGAAGGTCTTTCGAGGCGTCGCTCGAGCTGCTCGATGGACTGCCCCTGCGTTACGACACCGCGCGGGTCAACTTCGCCTACGGGCAGACGCTGCGTCGTGCGGGCAAGCGACGTCAGGCCGACGCGGTGATCAGCACGGCCCGTGAGCTATTCGTGGCGCTGGGTGCATCCACTTACGTAGCGCGCTGCGATCGCGAAATGAAGGCGGGTGGCCTGCACCAGATCCGCGGCGAGCGTGCTGGCGTCGTCCTCACTCCACAGGAAGAATCCGTTACTGCGCTTGTCGCCCAGGGGCTTTCGAACCGGGAAGTGGCCGCGGAGCTGTTCGTGTCCGCGAAGACGGTGCAGTACCACCTGACGCGTGTGTATGCGAAGCTCGGCGTACGCTCACGCTCGGAATTGGCGGCACTGCGCCGCTGAGCACCCCAGAGGACGCGCTCACGGAGATTCGCGCCCGTCGTCGGCGTCCCGGAAACCGTGGCGTCCACCCGCTGCGGCCGGTGCCAACGGGCGGGGCGGGCGGGCGGGTCGGGTCCGGACGTTTTGCGGCCACCAGAACCATCGGCCCATCAGCGCCGCGATCGACGGGGTCAGGAAGGATCGGATCACCAGGGTGTCGACGAGGAGACCGAGGCCGATGGTGGTGCCGACCTGAGCCATCACCTTCAGGTCGCTGATGGCGAACGACATCATCGTGAATGCGAACACCAAACCGGCCGAGGTCACCACGCTGCCGCTGCCCGCGATCGCCCGGATGATGCCGGTTTTCAGCCCGGCATCGCGTTCCTCCTTGAACCTCGACACCAGTAGCAGGTTGTAGTCCGATCCCACCGCCAGCAGGATGATCACCGACATGGCCAGGACCATCCAGTGCAGTTCGAGGCCGATCACGTGTTGCCACAACAGGACTGACAATCCGAATGACGCGGCCAGCGACAATGCCACGGTGCCGACGATCACCAGCGCGGCGACCGCCGCTCGGGTGATGATCAGCATGATGACGAAGATGAGGCAGAGCGCCGAGATGGCGGCGATGATCAGGTCGTAGTTGGAGCCGTCGCGCATGTCCTTGTAGGTTGCCGCGGTCCCGCCGAGGTAGATCTTGGAGGTCTCCAGGGGCGTTCCCTTGATCGCCTCGAACGCGGCGTTCTTGATCTCCTCGACGTGGGAGATTCCCTCCGGCGTCGCGGGGTCGCCCTGGTGGGAGATGATGAAGCGCACGGCCTTGCCGTCGGGAGAGACGAATTGTTTGAGGCCTCTTTTGAAGTCGGGGTTGTCGAACACTTCGGGCGGCAGATAGAACGTGTCGTCGATCTTGGAGTCGTCGAAGGCTCGCCCGATGGCGTTGGGGTCGGACTGCTGTCGGTCTTGCAGGCTCTGCTGCCCGTGCTGTGTGGCGTAGTTGGCCAGGATCTGATCGCGGTTGGTTTCCTGGCTGGCGATCTGCGGGGGGATCAACGCCAGCAGTTGGGGTTGCAGCGCGTTGATCTTGTCGAGGCTGACCGTGGTCTCCCCGAGAAGGTCGGTCAGTTCGCTGATCCCGTCGATCGCGTCGAAGACCGACCGCAGCGTGTAGCAGACGGGGATGTCGTAGCAGTGCGGTTCCCAGTAGAAGTAGCTGCGGATGGGGCGGAAGAAGTCGTCGAAGTTCGCGATCTTGTCCCGCAGTTCGTTGGTGACGGCCACCGTCTGCTTCAAGGAGTCGGCTTGTTCCTGTTGGGCGGCAGCACTTTCGGTCTGCAACTGCAGCTGTCGGCGCAGGATGTTGATCTGGTTGTTGATGTCGGCGGCCTGCGTCAGCAGGTCGGCGGTCCGGTCTTGCGAGTAGGACTGGCCGAGCTTCTGGTTGACTCCCTGCTGGCCAACGATGTACGGGATGGAGGTGCCGTCGATCGGGGTGCCCAACGGTCGGGTGATCGTCTGCACCCTGGCGATGCCGGGTAGATGGAAGACGTCCTTGGCGACCTTGTTGACGATCAGCATGTCGGTGGAGTTGCGCAGGTCGTGGTCGGCCACCAGCATCAGCACCTCGGGGTTGAGCCGCGACTGTGGGAAGTGTTTCGCCGCAACGCCGTAGCCAATGTTGGCCTCGACGTCGGCCGGCAGGTACTTCTTGTCGTCGTAGCTGGTCTTGTACGACGGCAGCGCGACCAGGCCGACCAGGGTGATCGCCGTGGACGCCAGCAGGATGGGTACGGGCCAGCGCACCACGGCCGTCCCGATTCGGCGCCACCCGCGGGTCTGGGTCTTGCGCTTGGGGTCGAGCAAGCCGAACCGCGACGCAATGGTCAGCAACGCCGGTGCCAGTGTCAACGCCGACATCGTCACGACGAACATGCCGATGGCGAGCGGGATTCCGAGGGTCTGGAAGTAGGGCAGTCGGGTGAAGTGCAGGCAGAGGGTGGCGCCGGCGATCGTCATCCCGGATCCCATGATGACGTGGGCGGTGCCGTGATACATCACGTAGAAGGCGTCTTCGCGGTCGTCGCCCGAGTTGCGCGCTTCGTGGTATCGGCCGACGAGGAAGATCGCGTAGTCGGTGGCGGCGGCAATTGCCAACAGTGTCAACAGGTTCACCGCGAAGGTGGACAGTTCGATGACGTGGTGGTAGCCCAGGAAGGCCACCACGCCGCGGGCCACGGCCAGTTCGAGCACCACCGTCAGCAGGACGGCGAGCACGGTGACGATCGAGCGGTACACCAGGAGCAGCATCGTCACGATCACCACGAAGGTGAGC
>NZ_JBEVLO010000148.1:0-14741 GCF_040509115.1 Mycobacterium sp.
CACTCGATGATGAACTTCGAGGTACGTGTCGTACAGCCCAACGACTTCAAGGCCTACCTCCAGTACCGCGAAGAGAATCCGAACGCGACCAATGCCGACGCGCTGAGGACGATCGGCCAGGAGCCGCTGGCGGTCACGACGCGCCCATTCGAATCGCGCCGTGGCGAGCAGGTACCTCAGGCGAGCAAGTAGGGGACTCCGATGCACATTGAAGCCAGGCTCTTCGAGTTTCTGACCGCGTTCTTCGCGCTCTGCGCCGTCGTCTACGGCACCCTGACCGCCATCTACGGCAACGGACACGATGGGAACACCGGCATCGAGTGGGCTGGTACCACCGCCCTGATTCTCACGACGGGGCTGTCCCTCATCACCGGCACGTTCTTCCGCTTCGTCGCCAGGCGCCTCGATACCCGCCCCGAGGACTACGAGGACGCCGAAATCTCCGACGGCGCGGGCGAGTTGGGCTTCTACGCCCCGCACAGCTGGTGGCCGTTGCTGATCGCGCTTTCGGCGTCGGTGACCGCCGTCGGGGTCGCGATGTGGCTACCGTGGTTGCTCTTCGCTGGCGTCTGCTTCGTACTGGCCACGGTTGCCGGCCTGGTCTTCGAGTACTACACCGGTCCCGAGAAGCACTGACCCACACCGCGCAAGGTCACGATAAAGGCCTCAGTTGGCTGACGGATCGCGCAGTGACGGCCTTGGGTCCGCCGCGTTGGGTAGGGTTGCCGGGGCGCGATCTGTCGGGGCTGAGAACCCTGACGGCGGCGCCCACCAGGCAGTCGACAAGGACAGGCGTAGATGAGCGGGCCGAATCCCCCCGATCCGGATTCTCCGAAACCGGACGAACCGACTCGGGACAAGCCGGACACCGGTGAGACGGAGATCCACTCGAGGGCGTACTCCGCACCCGAGTCCGAGCAGTACACCGTGGCGCCCTATGTGAGCTACACCGGTGGCAGCGAGCTGGAGCTGCACGACTACGACTCCTACTCGACCAAGGACACCGACGACGACGCCACTCCGCCGCGATGGCCGTGGGTCGTGGGCGTGGTGGCCATCGTCGCTGCGATCTCCCTGGTGGTGTCCGTCGCCGTGCTCGTCACCCGCACCGACAGCACCACCGATGCCAGCGGAAATGCCACCAGCAGTTCGACGACGACGGTTCCGCCCGTGCAGGACGAGATCACGACGACCACGCCACCGCCGCCTCCTCCGCCGCCCCCACCGCCTCCGCCAAGCGAACCCCCGCCCGAACCACCGCCAGAGACGGTGACGGTGACGGAGGAGCCGCCGCCTCCTCCGCCGCCGGTCGAAGAGCCGGCTCCGCCGCCGGCCTCCAGCCCCGCCGCGCCGCCGCCCCCCACCGCTCCGGCGGGTCCCGTGTTCATCACCTACACCGTGACGGGCACCAAGGCGCCGCTGGACCGCATCTCGGTGACCTACACCGACGCGTTGGGCAGGCAACGCACCCAGCAGAACGTCTACATCCCGTGGTCGCTGACGGTGCAGCCGATCTCGATGTCCGAGTACGGATCGGTGCAGGCGTCGAGCCTGCTGAGGCTGAGCAAGTTGAACTGCTCGATCACGAGCAGTGACGGCCAAACGATCGCGTCGCAGAACAACAATGACTGGACGACCAGCTGCTGATGACCCATGACATCGACATCGGAGACACCGCGGGGCGCTCGCGGCTGAAGCCGGGTGCGCCTGACCAGGTGGACCGCATTCTCGTCGCGGGCTGCATCGTGCTGTGGCTGGCTGCGCTCGGAGCGGCCGTCGCGGCGATCGTCGCGCTCGTCGACCTGGCCCGAGGCCATCAGGTCTCCTCGGGCGGCGGGGACACCCCGTGGCTTCTGTACACCGTCATCGGGGTGTCGGCGGCGGTGATCGCCTGCGCCATTCCGCTGCTCATCCGGGCGCGGCAGGCGGCGGCGATTACCGGCTCGACGGGGCGGCAGACCGGCCCCGCGGACACGGCCGCCCCGGCTGCGGGAAGCCCGGCGGCACAACGGCTCACACCGTTCGGCGCTCCGGTCCAGCGTCGCCATCCCATTCCGCCCGCCACCAGTAGAGTCGCGTTTCCGGCGGCCGCCGTCGATCAGGTGTGGCTGCGTTTCACGACCGTCACCGCGGGCGCCATCGCCGCCGCGCTGACGGGTGTCGGCGTTGCCACCTATCTGATGGCTTCCGGGCACGACGTCGCCGCGTGGTCGGTGTACGCCGTGGCGGGGCTCATCACGGTGGCGATGCCCGCCGTGTCGTGGTGGTCGTTGCGGCAACTGCACGCCGTGCTCGACGCCTCCGAGCCCGACCAGATCTGAGGCGCCAGCAGCGTTCCGCGTCCCAAACGCGACTGACCCCGCTCGCGTGGAGCGGGGTCAGTCTGCGTTACAGGCGTCGGGGGAGCTAGTGATGACCGCTTGAGCCGTTGCCGTCGGAGCCGTGACCGTTGGAGCCGTTGCCTTCGGAGCCGTGACCATTGGAGCCGTGCCCGTTCGACCCGTTGCTCTGACGTTCCTTCAGGAGCGTGAGAGCTCGGTGCTCGGACGCGTGGGCGGCGTCGGCGAGCGCGTCGTTCTCCGACTTGGGATCCGGAATCAGGAAGCTACCCGACCCTGGAGCGCCGCCGGAGCCCAGCTTGTTCATCCGCTTGGGCAGTGCTGCGCCCTGGTACTCCAGCGGAATGGGGTGACCATGCTCGTCGACCGGGCCCAGCGGCTGGTGCAGCTCGATGTAGGCACCGTGCGGGAGACGCTTGAGGATGCCGGTCTCGATGCCGTGCTCCAACACCGCGCGGTCGCTGCGCTGCAGGCTGATGCACCACCGGTAGGTGATGTAGTAGACGATTGCAGGCAGGACCACCATGCCGATGCGGCCGATCCACGTCGTGGCGTTCAAGGAGACGTGGAACTTCAGCGCGATGATGTCGTTCATGCACGCGAAGGTCAGCACGATGTAGAACGCGATGGCCATGGCCCCCACGGCCGTACGGACCGGAGCGTCCCTGGGTCGCTGCAGGAGGTTGTGATGTGCCGTGTCACCGGACATCTTCTTCTCCAAGAAGGGATAGGCCGTCAGCAGACCGAACACCAAGCCCATGAGCAGAGCGATCCACACCGGCTGTGGGATGGTGTGGCCGGCCGGATAGAACTCCCACGCGGGCCAGAGCCGGATGAGGCCGTCGGTCCACATCATGTAGAAGTCGGGCTGGCTGCCCGCCGAGACCTGCGATGGCTTGTATGGACCGAGCTGCCAGATCGGGTTGATCTGCAGCACGCCGCCCATGATGCCGAGGATGCCGACCGTCATCGCGAAGAACGCACCGGACTTCACCGCGAAGACCGGCATGACGCGCACACCGACGACGTTGTGCTCGGTGCGGCCGGGGCCGGGGAACTGGGTGTGCTTCTGGAACCAGACCATCGCCAGGTGGACGCCGATCAGCGCCAGGATGATGCCGGGGATCAGCAGGATGTGCAATGCGTACAACCGCGGAATGAAGATGGTCCCTGGGAAGTCGCCGCCGAACAGAGCCCAGTGCAACCAGGTTCCGATCACCGGGATGCCCATCGAGATGCCGGAGAGGGCGGCGCGGACGCCGGTGCCCGACAGCAGGTCGTCGGGCAGCGAGTAGCCGAAGAAGCCCTCGAACATCGCCAGGATCAGCAGCAGCGAGCCGATGACCCAGTTGGCCTCGCGGGGCCGTCGGAAAGCGCCGGTGAAGAAGATGCGGGCGAGGTGCACCATGATCGACGCCGCAAACAGCAGCGCCGCCCAGTGGTGAACCTGGCGCACGAACAGCCCGCCGCGGATCTCGAACGAGATGTCAAGGGCGGTCTCGTATGCGCGCGACATCTGAACGCCGTTGAGTGGCTGGTACACCCCGTGATAGGTGACCTCCGCCATCGACGGATCGAAGAACAGCGTCAGGTACACGCCGGTCAGGAGCAGCACGATGAAGCTGTACAGCGCAATCTCGCCGAGCAGGAACGACCAGTGCGTGGGGAAGACCTTGTTCAGCTGCCTTCGCACCGCCGCCGACGGGTGGTAACGCGAGTCGATCGCGTCGCCCTGTGCGGCTGCAATGTCAGCGAGTTTTGGGCTCATGACGTTCGCTCCCAGAATGCCGGTCCGACGGGCTCGATGAAGTCGCCGTTTGCTACTAGATACCCATCCTCGTCGATTGTCACCGGGAGCTGGGCAAGGGCGCGCGCTGCGGGGCCGAAGATCGGCTTGGCGAAGTGCAATGCGTCGAACTGGCTCTGGTGGCAGGGGCAGAGGATGCGGTAGGTCTGCTGCTCGTACAGCGAAGACGGGCAACCCAGGTGCGAGCACACCTTGGTGAACGCGAACAGGTCGCCGAAGTTGAAGCTCTCCTGGCCCTTCCGGAAGGTCACCTTGCTCATGTCCTCGGGGCGGATGCGGATCAACATGACCGGGTTGCGCACGCCCATGCCGATCTCGGTGAGCTTGTGCGACGACTCGACGGTGGTGCCGTCGCCGTCGGACTCACGCCACGGAAACACCGTCTCCATCCCGCCCGCGTCCAAGTCCTCGGGGCGCATCTTCACGAACGGCGAGTCGCCAGGAATGCCCGTCGCGCGGGCCAGGAAGATGGTCTCGCCGTGGAAGCGGGGGGTCCACCCCGACGTCCACAGGACGGCCTTCTTGCCTTCGGCGGTGGGGACGATCGGCTTCCACGGATTCTTGATGAGACCGCCGACGAAGGCGACCAGCGTGCCGAGCCCGAAGGCTCCCAGCCCGATGCCCAGCGAGAGGCCGATCAGCTTGCGCCTCTTGAGCGTCGAGGTCTCCAGCGCATCGGTCAGGTTGGCCGCCGTGGCGCGCCGCTCCAACTCCGACGACCTGCCGTCGTGGCGGTCCTGGATCGAGATCTCCTCCGGAATGAACTTCTTCTGGAAGAGCACGGCGCCGATGCCGATCGCCAGGATCGAGCCGCCGAAGGTCAGGCCGTACAGCGGGGTGGCGAGGCTGTAGAGGAATTCGCCCTCGGAACCGTAGGGCTGGTACTCCCACGGCCAGAACAGGAAGATCACTAGCAGCGCCAGGCCCGCCAAGCCGCCGAACAGCAGCCAGTAGGCGACCGTGCGCTCGGCCCGCTTCTCGGCCCTGGTGCCCTCGACGGGCCAGCGGTTCTCCTTGAAGACGGTCTCGACGCCGTCGATCCTGCCGCCGAGCGCGACGAGTTCCTCACGCGACATGGTGGCCAGCTCTGCTTCGCTCGGACGTCGCGGCTCGTTGCCGGCGTCGGGGACGTCGCTACCCTTCACACCGCCGCCCGTCACGTCGCCGCCCTTCACGTCCTCGCTCACGTACGTGCTCCCACCCACATCGCTGCGCCGATGACGGCGACCATGCCGATGATCCAGGCCGCCATCCCTTCTGGTGCGGGACCAAACCCACCGAGGCCGTAGCCACCGGGGTTGGGCGTCTCCGATGCTTCGCGGACGTATGCCACGATGTCCTTCTTCTCGTCGGGGCTGAGCTGCCGGTCCGAGAATTTGGGCATGTTCTGCGGCCCGGTCAGCATCGCGGTGTAGATCTGTGCGGGTTCGGCCTCACTGAGGTCGGGTGCGTACTTGCCGGACGACAGTGCGCCGCCCTTGCCCGTGAAGTTGTGGCACGACGCGCAGTTCAGCCGGAAAAGGTCGCCGCCACGCGCGACGTCGTTGCCGATCAGATCGTGCTGTGCGATACCGCCGTTCGCGTCGCGCGGCACGATGGGGCCGCCGCCGTTGGCCTGCACGTAGGCGCCAAGGGCATCGATCTGCTGAGGGTCGAAGACCGGGTCCTTGCGGGGTGCCTGCGCCTCGCCACGCATGGCGGGCATGCGGCCGGTGGAGACCTGGAAGTAGACGGCGGCCTCACCGGTGCCGATCAGGCTGGGGCCGCGGTCGGGAACGCCCTGAAGGTTGGCGCCGTGGCAGGAGATGCAGGAAGTCTCGAACAACTGCTTGCCGGTACGCAGCTGGGCCAGCGACGACTCGTCGGCGACGGCCACCTGCGGCTTGGGCGTCAGCGTTGCCGCGATGCCCCCTGCGACGAGAAGTCCGGTCAACAGCAGCAGTGCTGCCGACAATCGCCGGCGTAGCCGACGGCGAGACTTGCTGGTCATCGATCCCCTTCTCATCGGCTGGTTCTCGCTTGAGCTCATCGCCCGGTCACCGGACGAAGTAGATGACGGCGAACAACGCGATCCACACGATGTCGACGAAGTGCCAGTAGTACGACACCACGATCGCAGCCGTGGCCTGCGCGGGGGTGAACTTGCTCATTCGCGTGCGCGCCAGCAGGAAGATGAAGGCGACGAGACCGCCGATGACGTGCAGGCCGTGGAAGCCGGTGGCGAGGTAGAAGACCGTGCCGTATGCGCTGCCGGGGATCGTGGTGCCCTCGGCCACCAGGTGGTAGTACTCGTAGCCCTGGCCGCCGACGAAGAACGCGCCCATCACGAAGGTCAGGACGTACCACCGCCGCAGCCCGAAGACGTCGCCGCGTTCGGCGGCGAAGACACCCATCTGGCACGTGAACGACGACGCGATCAGCACCAGGGTCACGGGCACGGCCAGCGCCAGGTTCAGCTCGGTGGGATGGGGCGGCCAGTCACCCCCCGCCTGGGCTCTCGCGGTGAAGTACATGGCGAACAGTCCAGCAAAGAACATCAGCTCGCTGGAAAGCCACACTATGGTGCCGACACTTACCATGTTGGGTCGGTTCAGCGAATGCACGCGCGCCGTGATCGCGGTTCCCGAGGTCCCTACAGCACTCGTCACATCCGCAAGTATGACGCTTTGTAGTTGATGATCTCCACCCGGGTCGCAAGATTCGTAATAATCAGTTCGTGACTTCCGACGATTCCCCCACGTGGCCGCAGATCCTCGGCCGACTGACGACCGGACAATCCCTTGCCAGCGGGCAGGCGGCGTGGGCGATGGATCAGATCATGACCGGGGCGGCGACGCCGGCCCAGATCTCCGGATTCGCGATCGCGATGAAGATGAAGCGCCCGACGTCCGCGGAGGTTGCCGAGCTGGCCGACATCATGCTTCGGCATGCACGCCGGGTGCCGACCGACGTGATCGGCCGCAACTCGGTGGACGTGGTGGGCACGGGCGGCGACGGGGCGAACACCGTCAACCTGTCCACCATGGCGTCGATCGTGGTCGCTGCGAGCGGGGTGCCCGTCGTCAAACACGGCAACCGCGCGGCGTCGTCGCTGTCCGGCGGTGCCGACACACTCGAGGCGCTCGGCGTGCGCATCGATCTGGGACCCGAGGACGTGGCACGCAGCGTGGCCGAGGTGGGCATCGGATTCTGCTTCGCGCCGACGTTCCATCCGTCCTACCGACACGCGTCGGCGGTGCGACGCGAGATTGGCGTCCCGACGGTCTTCAATCTGCTTGGCCCGCTGACCAATCCGGCCGCACCCCGGGCCGGGTTGATCGGCTGCGCGTGGGCCGACCTCTCGGAGGTGATGGCCGGAGTGCTGGCGGCCCGCGGTTCCAGCGTGCTGGTGGTGCACGGTGACGACGGTCTCGACGAGCTGACCACCACGACGACGAGCACCATCTGGCGCGTCCAGGCGGGCACCGTGGAGCGGCTGACGTTCGACCCGGCGGCATTCGGCTTCGAGCGTGCCGACCTGCGTGAGCTGCGGGGCGGCGACGCCGAGGCCAACGCGCGGTCGGTGCGCGAGGTGTTCGCGGGTGCGAAGGGCGCGGTGCGCGATGCGGTGGTACTGAACGCGGCCGGTGCGATGGTGGCCCACGCGGGGCTATCCAGCGACGCCAAATGGGTGCCTGCGTGGGAGGCCGGTCTGGAGCGGGCCGCCGACGCGATCGACTCGGGGGCGGCCGAGAAGCAGCTCGCGCGATGGGTGCGGTTCACTCAGCAGCTCTGACCTCGTCAGCTGCTTGGCCGCGACGCCTGCCGACCGGGCCGTGCCCGCCCACGCCGCGTGCCTGCCCGCGACGCCGAGCGGGGTGGCGTAGCCGTCTCCGGATTCGGTCTCGACGCGCACGATGCGGACCCCGGCCTGGCCGAGCCACCTGGCGATGAGCGCCGTCTCTTCGACCAGCGTGCCGCCGAGCGGCGCTTGTGTCGGCAGAATCGATTGCGCGGCAGCGCAAATGGCGTCGACGACGGGCATCGGGGGAACGCCACGGCGCGCATTGCCCGCTGCGGCCAGCTGACCGCGGCGCACCACCGCCAGGTGCCAGCCGCCCGCACCGTCGGGCCGAGCGGCGACCAGCTCGTCGACGGTGGTGAGTGCGCGCAGCCGCTGTCCCCGCCAAAGTGTCTCGATGGCGGTCACCGCGTGGTCACGCATCCGGGCGGCGGTTTCGTACCGGCCTGCGGCGGCCAGCCTCTGCAGGGTGGCGATGGCGTCGGAGATGGGGGAGTCGTCGGTGCCTGCGATGAGTGCGCCCGCCCGTGTCGGTGCGGTGACGTACTCGGCGGCCGTGACGTCGCGGGCCGCCGGGCACGGCGACAGCTCGACGAGCACGCACGACGGTCCGTGCAGCGCCGAACGGCCAAGGCGCGAGGTGCACGTCCGCACGCCGGTGACGCGGGCCAGCAGCGCAGCCGTCTCGACGGCGTCGGCGCGGGCGCGGAACGGTCCGATCACGCGGTCGTGTTTGGGTGCGCGCACCACCGAGAAGCGGGGGAACGCCTCGTCGGTGAGCACCAGCCACCACCATCGGTGGGGGAACTTGGACTTTCGGTTGTACGGGGGAGCGTGCGCGGCCAGCAGGCGCAGCTCCCGTACGCCCGCCTCGAGCTCGTGTGCGCACTCGACGTGGTCGACCCGAGTGGCCAGCGACGCCATCTCCTTCATCCGGGCGCGCGGATCGGCTCCGGTGAAGTACTGCGCCACCCGGCGCCGGAGGTCGACGGCGGTGCCGACGTAGAGCACCTCATCGGACGGCCCGCGGAACAGGTAGACGCCTGGGCGGCGTGGGAGCCCCGTGGCCAGCCTGCGGTTGCTGCGCTGGGCGGGCGTCACGTCGGGCAGATACGAGCGCAGGTCGGCGTAGGTGTGGATGCCCTGGTTCCCGACGCGGGCGATGAGTGCGTGCAACACGTCGACGGTGGCACGGGCGTCATCAAGGGCCCGGTGCGTGGGAGTGGTGGACGCTCCGAACAGCTGCGCCAGCGCGGACAGCCGGACGCTGGGGGCCTCGTCGCGGGTGAGCACTCGACGCGCGAGCTTGACCGTGCACAGCACGGGAGGCCGCTTCCACGGGAGGTTCAGGCGTTCGGCGGCCGCGCGCAGGAACCCGACGTCGAACCCTGCGTTGTGGGCCACCAGCACCGCGCCGCGGGAGAACTCGAGGAACGCGGGCAAGACGGAGTCGATGGTGGGTGCGTCGCACACCATCGCGGTGGTGATGCCCGTGAGCGCGACGATCTGTGGGGGGATGGACCGGCCGGGATCGACGAGCGTGGCGAGCTCGCCGAGGACCTCGCCCCCGCGGATCTTCACCGCGCCGATCTCGGTGATGGCGTCATGGCCCTCGCCGTTCGCGCCAGTGCTGTGGCGGCCGCCGGTGGTCTCCAGGTCCACGACGACGAACGTGGTGTCGCGTAGAGCCACGTCCGCCCAGCAGGCCATGTCGGGGTCGTCGACGTCGCCGAAGCTGAGCTGACCCATGCCGGGACCGTAAGCCGTCGGACCGACAACGACTGACACGGATGTGATTCGCGTGTCGGGTTGTCGGGGGGTCTCGTTACCGTGCGGATGACTCGAACGAAGATTCGACGAATGAAAGGAGCGCGAGCATGACTCGACCGGAGGCGCGGCCCGACCTGCCCGATGTCCAGCTAGATGCGCTGCCCGTGCAAAAGGGCCCACCCGGCGGCGACGCCGGGACGCTTCACATCGACTGCGACGACTGCGCCGTGCGCGGACCGGGCTGTAACGACTGTGTTGTCAGTGTGTTGCTCGGCGTGCCAGATACTTTGCTGGCCGATGAGCGGCGGGCACTGGAAGTCCTCGCAGACGCCGGATTGGCGCCGCGGCTGCGGCTGATTCCGATTCACCGGAAGGGGGCCGACGGGGTCGCCTAAGGGTGCCCGTACCCACGGGTGGGCAAAAAATTCCCGTGGCGCCTGTTAAATTTGCGTCTTCTGTTGGACAACCCCGATGCCGTTTCGTAACCTATCTGAGACCTAACGCAGTTCGAGCGGCTCGCTTACGGCAGTTGAAGGACGCGAAATCTTGAGGTTTGAGGCTATGCACCGGAGCGCACGTGGTCTTCGGCGACCGGTAGTTGGTGCGATAGCAGGGTTGATGGTGTTGGGCGGGGTGCTTGCAGGCAGTGTGCAGGCCGATCCGGCCGACGATGCTCTGGCAAAGCTCAACGAACTGTCCAGGCAGGCCGAGCAGACCACCGAGGCAATGCACAGCGCCCAGCTCGATTTGGACAACAAGCTGGCAGCGCAGAAGGCGGCCGAGGCAAAGCACGTCGCCGATCTCGGAGCGGTCGACGCGGCCAACGCGCAGCTGGCAACCTTCCAGACCGCTGTCAACAACGTTGCTGCTTCGCAGTACATGGGTGGCCGTACCGACGGGCTCGACGCCATGCTCACGGCGGACTCCCCGCAACGCCTCATCGACCAGTTGTCGGTGCAGCGGGTGATGGCCACCGAGATGTCCGTGCAGATGAAGAACTTCACCAGCGCGAGCGCGCTGGCTACTACGGCCGAGGCGGAGTCCGCTAAGTCGGCCGCTGACGCCAAGACCGCTGCCGAGCAGGCCGCGGCAGTGCGCGCGGACTTGCAATCCAAGCAAAGCAAACTGCAAGTGCAGATGGCGATCGTCAAGTCGCAGTACACGGCGCTGACCCCCGCCCAGCGCGAGGCTCTTGCCGCGGTACCTCCCGCCCCGGCTCCCGAGGCAGTGCCACCGCCCGAGGCTCCCGAGGTACTTGCTGACGCGCCGACCGGAATCAACCCCGGTGATCTCGCCCCGCCGGAAGCTGCCGTTCCTCCCGCAGGCGGAGAGGGAATGGTCGCCGTGCAAGCCGCCCTGACGCGGATCGGATCGCCGTACTCGTGGGGTGGATCCGGCCCAAGCGCGTTTGACTGCTCCGGTCTGGTGATGTGGTCGTTCCAGCAGGCGGGCGTCGCGCTGCCGCACTCCAGTCAGGCGCTCGCGCAGGGTGGCCAGCCCGTCTCCAGGGACCAGATGCAACCGGGCGACCTCGTCACCTATTACTCCGACGCGTCGCACGTGGGCATCTACATCGGCGACGGCATGATGGTGCACGCCTCGACCTACGGCACACCGGTGCGCGTGGCCCCGGTGGACAATGCGCCGATCTACAACGTCCGGCGTTACTGACGTCCGGCGTTACTGACACGTCCGCCGGACCCAAGAGATCCGCCCGTCCCGAGCGCCCCTTCCTCGGTCTGCTGCTGCTCGTCGAGCTCGTCGTCGCCGTCGTACTGATCGCCGAGCCCTTTGGCGGCCAGGAGGATCCACCCCGGACCGGCCAGGCGTCGCCGACTGCCGCCACCATCGACTCGTCCAGCGCGCCGTCGGACGCGCTGGTGCTGCGCGACGGCCGTACCGTCTCGCTGGTGGCCCTCGGCGGTGAGCGGACCGCAGATCTCGCGGGCCGGATCACCGCCGAACTCGACGGCGCCGCCGATGCGGTGACCGCATTCTGGGGCGACGACTGGCGCCGCAACGTGATCGTGGTCCTCACCGACACCGACGAGGAGTTCCGGACGCTGGCAGGCGGTGGGCCGGACATCGCGGCCGCGACCACGACCGATCGCGTGGTGTTCGCACCGGGAGCGTCGGCAATGAGCGAAGCGTCACTGCGAATCGTGTTGCGTCACGAACTGTTCCACTACGCGGCAAGGGCGCGTACCGCGGCCGACGCGCCGCGCTGGCTCACCGAGGGCGTCGCGGACTACGTGGGACGGCCCCCGACGCCCATGCCGACACCCGAGCGCGCCGACGAGCTTGCCCACCTGCCCACCGATGCGGACCTCGACACCGCCGGTCCGGTCCGGTCGCTGGCGTACGACAGGGCATGGTGGTTCAGCCGCTTCGTCGCCAACCGATACGGCGCGGAGACCCTGCGCCAGCTGTACCTCACCGCGTGCGGCGACGGCCACCCCAACGCGGCGAAGGCCATCAGCGACACGCTCGGCGCAGGCACCGGACAGGTGCTGGCGTCATGGCGCGCCTGGCTGAGCGGCTAGCCTTGCCGCGATGAATCGCGTCCTGCTGGTGACCAACGACTTCCCGCCGCGACGCGGCGGCATCCAGTCCTACCTGGAGAACCTGGTGGGGGAGCTGGTCAAGACCGGACGGCACTCCTTCACGGTGTACGCGCCGAGGTGGAAGGGCGCCGAGGAATACGACGGCCGGGCCCAGCGAGCCGCCGCGGCCCAGGGCACCGACTACGCGGTGGTGCGGCACCCGACGACGTTGATGCTCCCCGAGCCGTCGGTGGCCCTCCGCATGCGGAGGCTCATCAGCAGCCACGACATCGACACCGTGTGGTTCGGGGCCGCTGCGCCGCTCGCCCTGTTGGCGCCGTTGGCCAGGGAGGCGGGGGCGCGCCGGGTGATCGCCAGCACGCACGGCCACGAGGTCGGGTGGTCGATGCTTCCGCTGGCCAGGACGGCGCTGCGGCGCATCGGCAACGACACCGACGTCGTCACGTTCATCAGCCAGTACACCCGCGGTCGGTTCGCTGCCGCCTTCGGACCCCGGGCCGGCTTGGAGCGGTTGTCGCCCGGTGTTGAGACGACCCGGTTCGAGCCGAACTCGGTCGCCAGGGCCGAGCTTCGGGCCCGCTACCGCCTGGGCGACCGGCCGGTGATCGTCTGCGTGTCCCGCCTGGTGCCGCGCAAGGGACAGGACATGTTGATCCGCGCGCTTCCCGCCATTCGGCAGCGCGTCGACGGGACCGCGCTGGTGATCGTCGGAGGCGGCCCCCATCTGGACACCCTGCGCGGGCTCGCGCACTCGTTCGGGGTGTCCGAGCACGTGGTGTTCACCGAGGGCGTGCCCGCCGACGAACTGCCCGCCCACCATGCGATGGCCGACGTGTTCGCCATGCCGTGCCGGACCCGTGGCTCGGGGTTGGACGTCGAGGGGTTCGGCATCGTCTACCTGGAGGCCTCGGCCACCGGCGTACCCGTCGTCGCGGGCCGGTCGGGCGGCGCCCCGGAGTCGGTCCTCGACGGCGAGACCGGGCTGGTGGTCGACGGGTGGGACGTCGGTGCCATCGCGGCGGCGACCGGCGACCTTCTCGCCGACCCGGACAGAGCCGCGGCGATGGGCGCGGCGGGCCGCCGATGGGTCGTCGAGAATTGGCAGTGGAGCGCCAAGGCCGAGCGGCTTTCGACGCTGCTGACCGGCTAGTTGTCGCGCTTGGCGTACAGGGCGTCGATGTCGCTGGCGAACTTCTCGGCGACGACCTTGCGCTTGACCTTCAGCGTCGGTGTCAGCTCGCCGGTGTCCTCGGTGAAGTCGACGGGCAGGATGCGGAACTTGCGAATCGACTCCGCGTGGGACACGGCCTGATTGGCGTCCTTGACCGCGAGGTCCACCTCGGCGAGCAGATCCGGGTCCTCGGCGAGGTCACCCACCGTGGCCGAGGCGT
The DNA here is from genome assembly GCF_040509115.1 of Mycobacterium sp. Taxonomy (GTDB): domain Bacteria; phylum Actinomycetota; class Actinomycetes; order Mycobacteriales; family Mycobacteriaceae; genus Mycobacterium. The sequence continues at coordinate 13,653 of NZ_JBEVLO010000148.1, forward strand.
CCTTGCCATTGCGCTGCTTCCAGCCGGTAAACGCCTCCGGGTCGATGGTGATGAGCGCGGCGATGAACGGCTGGGCGTCGCCGACGGCCATGGCCTGGCTGATCAACGGATGGGCGCGGAGCCGGTCCTCCAGCAGAGCGGGCGCGACGTTCTTGCCGCCCGCGGTCACGATGATCTCCTTCTTGCGGCCGACGATCGTCAGGAAGCCGTCGTCGTCGATCGCGCCGAGGTCGCCGGTGTGGAACCAGTCGACCTTGGTTCCATCGCTCCTCGCGTCGGTGGTGAACACCTTCCCCGTCTCGTCTTCGTTGTGCCAGTAACCGTGGAACACGACCCCACCGGACACCAGCAGCTCGCCGTCGTCGCCCAGGCGCATGCTGTTGCCGGGCAAGAGCTTTCCGACCGAGCCCACCTTGATGTCCCCGACCCTGTTGACGGTGATCGCCGCGCTGGTCTCGGTGAGCCCGTAGCCCTCGTAGATGGTGACGCCGACGCCGCGGTAGAAGTGGCCGAGCCGCGCGCCCAGCGGGGCGCCGCCGGAAATGGCCGCACCGCAGTTGCCGCCGAGGGCCGCCCGTAGCTTGCCGTAGACCAGGCGGTCGAACAGGGCGTGCTTGAGGTTGAGCAGCAGACCGGGCCGTCCCGTGGCCCGAGCCTCGCTCCACTCGATCGCGGTCCTGGCGGCCAGCGCGAAGATCTTGTCCTTGCCGCCGTCGTGCGCGTTCTGCTCGGCGGTGTTGTAGACCTTCTCGAACACGCGCGGCACCGAGACCACCAGGGTGGGCTTGAACACGGCGAGTATGGGCACCAGGTTCTTGACGTCGCTGGTAAAGCCGAGGGTCACCTTGTTGCTGAACGCGCAGATCGTGATCGCGCGCGCGAGCACGTGGGCCAGCGGCAAGAACACCAGCAGCTTCTCGCCCTTGTCCAGCAACGCCGGGAAGCTGGCCTTGGCACCACGCATCTCGTAAAGCAGGTTGGAGTGCGTCAACTGGCAGCCCTTGGGCCTGCCGGTGGTGCCGGAGGTGTAGACGAGCGTCGCCACGTCGTCGGACTTGATTGCGTTCAGTCGCGCCGTCACCTCGGCGG
>NZ_JBEVLO010000149.1:0-2723 GCF_040509115.1 Mycobacterium sp.
GGGCACTAGTCGTCGGTCAGCGGCACCCCGGCGACCTCGGCGAGCGTGCCATCGTCGCGCGGCTGCTCGAAGAGGACCGTGGCGCGGCGACCCGTCGCGTCGAAGGTGGCGATGGTGTTCCCGAAGAGGGGCCCGCTGACGTTCCTCCACGTGATGGGTAGTGGCGGCGACCCCTGGCGACGAGCCCAACGCCGGGTGATGCGGCCCAGTCGCTGCGACCATCCCAGCTTGAACACGGGTTTGACGTACGACGGCACGTAGTTGTGCACCGGCGAACAGACCAGCTGATGCACCCGCGCCGTGGACGGTTGGGGGAGCGCCGCCAGCGCGGCGTAGCTGTGATGGACGTCGCCGGACAGCACGGAGATGGTCGCTGGGCCACGCGATTCGTGCGACGCCGCACCGATGATCAGATCGCTGAGCCGCAGGAAGGACGACGAGAAGGCAGCCCAATGCTCGAGATCGGCGGCCTGGCGCACTTTTTCGGCAAGCCGCCCCCGACGGCCCGGCCGATCGGCCGCGATCTCGTTGACCGACTGCAGGTCGCCGATCGCCGGGGGAAGCAGCCACGGCAACGACGAGCCGAGGACCAGATGGTCCAACTCGTCGAGCCCGTCGTTTACCTGATCCTCCAGCCAGCTGAACTCACGATCGCCCAACATCTTTCGATCGCCCGAGTCCAGAATCCGGGCATTGCGTGAGTCGACCATCACCAGCCTGCTATGGCCCAGATCCCAGCGATAGCTGAACCGAAGGCCCTTGTCGCCGTCCACCTCACCGTCCGCGCGGTCGGCGAGTTCGGCGAGATGGTGCCAAGAGTCCTCGCGGGCGGCCAGCACCTTGCGATAGTCCGGATCGTCGGCGAGTTCGTCCGGGCTGAGATTCCCCAGGTGCTGATACACCCAGTACGACGCCAGCCCGGCCCGGATTCGGTCGCGCCACCACGGTTTTTCGTTGATTTCCTTGCGCCAGGCAGCGGACGTGTTCCAGTCGTCCCTGATGTCGTGATCGTCGAAGATCATCGCGGTCGGCAGAGTGGAAAGGATCCACCGAATCTCCGGGTCACCCCAGGTGTGCCGGTATAACCCCTCGTATTCGGCGAAGCTCACCACTTCGTCGGCGGGACGCTGGCCGACGGAGCGCTTCCCGGCGAGGTGCTGGCGCGCCTGCGGTGTCAGCTCGTCGGCGTAGACCTGATCGCCGAGCAGAATCAGTGCATCCGGCCAGTCCTGGACGGGCGTGCTGGTCAGCCTGCCCGCGTAACAGTCGAGCGCGTCGAGGCCGAGTTTCTCGTCGAGCTTGGCGTCGCCCGTCTTCGGATAGCGGCAGGACCCGAAGATGATGCGCAATCGGTCGGCGGTGTCCGGGCCGCGCGTTCTGATGACACTCGGCGGGAACTCCGAGTCCGGCTCGGGCCACACCCGCTGACCGTCGAGGTGTACCTGATATTCGGTCGTCGAGTCCGGTGTCAGGCCCGTCACCGGCACCAGCGCGTAGTGAAAGCCCTGCACCTCGAAGGTGGCCGCCGAACAGCCCAGCACGTCGACGACGGCCGACTCCTCGGTCTGTACCCAGACCATCGCGGTGGTTTCGCCGACGTGGCGGAGAACGGGTCCAAGCACGAGGGGCACCAACCCAGCCTAGGACCCGGGCTCGGCGCGGCGCGCGTCAGTCCGCGACGGTGAGCCAATCGGTGAAGCCCGAAGGGTCGTGCCTGCCGAGTGCACCGTGCTCGAACAGCCCCCAGCCAACGACCGGTGTGCCGTTGCCTTCGGTGCACACCGCCCGACCGACGTGGTCGATCACGCCGAACCCGGCGCGCCCGACGATGGCGGGGTCGGTCATGTCGTAGGTCCGGCGTTCGGTGAACTCGTCGCCCTTCCACACCCCGTGGATCCAGTCGGGGTCGCCGCCGTACCCACCACCCACGTGGATCGGCACCGACAGTTTGGACTCCACGTCCAAGTGCACCGGCGACCCGTCCAGCGCGGTGGCCTCGATCGTCGCGCCGGTGGGAATCCTGGTGCCTGACGTATAGCGCACCTTCACCCGGGGCCACCCGAGCTGTTCGACGCGGCCGTCCTTCCAGATTCGCGTGCAGTCGTTCAGCGACCGGAAGCCGTTGGGCTCCTCCTGGATGATGAGCACGATCGAGAAGTCGTCGAACGCCATCGGCACGTACAGCCACCACATGCCCTCGAACGGCGGGTCGGCCGGGCGCCCGGCGGGTTCGGCCTCCCCGACGGGCCGGATGCCCCACGACCGGTCGCGGCTGCCGATCCAGGTTGCAGGGTCGACGGTGATCTCCTCGCCGTCGATCGCGAGATGCCCGCTCCACGAACCCAATTGCGCGAACCGCTGGGCGTCCAGGGTGATTCGGTTGCCGGCCCGGAGGAGGTGCCGTTGTTCCTGGACGACGTCGAACAGCCCGTTCCAGGTGAGGTCGACCGCGATTCCGTCGGTCTCGTCCATGACGATGCGCAGCCGGCGCAGCGGCTCGTGAACCTCGACGCGGTATCCGAGCACGTGCTGGTTGAGGCGGTCGTGGTCGATGGCGTCGGAGACGTGCACGGCGGTCTGCACGTCACCTCGGCGGACGAGTACGAAGGCGTCCTTGACCCCCAGATTGGGGTAGTACCCGATGCCGGTGATGAGGAAGATGTCGCCGCTGCGGTCGTGGGCGTTGAAGTAGGATCGGTCGTAGAAGTTGCGGTCCGAGGACT
>NZ_JBEVLO010000150.1:0-4920 GCF_040509115.1 Mycobacterium sp.
CGTCAGCGCAGGATCGTGGCGACGATCCCCGCAAGGTAGCCCAGCCGCGCCACTTCCGACGGGCGAAAGGCCGGCCCGCCGGGGCGTCCGAGGATGACGGCGGTGTGATGGTCGCCGAGCGGCGCCGCGGCCAGTGTGGTGTCGAAGTCGCGCCAGATCTGAGGAACCCAGTCGGCGGTGCCGTCCAGTGCCTCGGCATGATCGAGCGGTAGCCAGGGGGCGGACTCCGCGGCCGTCTCGGGTGCTCCCGGGCTGCCTGCGACGATGCCCAAGCCGGTCTCGCCGAGTCGTAGCACCATGCACCAGCCGACCCGAAGCACCTTGGGCGCCTCGTCGGCCAGTACCTGCAGCTTGTCCTGCTTCTGCGCGGCCGCGATGTGGTCGATCAACTCCAGCTCGCGGTGCGCTTCGAGTAGACCGGTGTGCGGCCGGATGCTGTCGACGTAGACGCCGCTGAGCTTCTCCGCCGCGGTGATCAACATGTCGGGCATCGCGCCGGGGGGTAGGTCCACGACGAGGTCGTCGACCGCGTAGCCCGCCGCCCGCTCCACCACGTCGAGGGACAAGATGTCGGCGCCCACCGACCCCAGCGCCACCGCGAGGGAGCCTAGGCTGCCGGGCCGGTCCTCCAGCTGGACCCGCAGCAGATATGACGGCACGCGCAACACTGTTTCACGAAGGGCGGGACCCGAGCGACTCGGAAACCGCGCACCGCACTGCCTACGAGCACGCGGCGCACGTCACGGAGACCGTCATGACTAGGCTTCGTGGTCGTGTCGAAGATCTCGCGGGACGACGTCGCCCACTTGGCGCGTCTGGCCCGGCTCTCCCTGACCGACGGCGAACTGATGAGTTTCGCCGGGCAGCTCGACGCCATCCTCGAGCACGTCGGCCAGATCCAGGCGGTCGACGTCACTGGGGTCGAGGCCACCGACAATCCCTTGAAGGACGTCAACGTGACAAGGCCGGATGCCGTGGCCCCAAGTCTCACTCAGGACGAGGCCCTCGCGGCCGCGCCCAACGCCGTCGACGGACGGTTCGCCGTTCCGCGCATCCTCGGAGAGGCCGAATGAGCGACCTGATCCGTCTCGATGCCGCGACCCTCGGCGCCAAGATCGCGTCGGGCGAGGTGAGCTCCACGGAGGTCACTCAGGCGCACCTCGACCAGATCGCCGCGACCGACGACGGCTACCACGCGTTCCTGCACGTCGCGACCGACGGCGCCCTGGCCGAGGCGGCCCGCATCGATGCCGCCGTGGCCGCAGGCGAGGAGTTGCCGTCGCCGTTGGCGGGGGTGCCGCTGGCGCTCAAGGACGTGTTCACCACGACCGACATGCCCACCACGTGCGGGTCCAAGATCCTCGAAGGCTGGCGCTCGCCGTACGACGCCACGGTGACGGCTCGGTTGCGCTCGGCGGGGATCCCGATCCTCGGCAAGACCAACATGGACGAGTTCGCGATGGGCAGCTCGACGGAGAACTCCGCCTACGGCCCCACCCGCAACCCGTGGAACGTCGACCGCGTCCCCGGCGGATCGGGGGGCGGCAGCGCCGCGGCGCTCGCCGCGTTCCAGGCCCCGCTTGCCATCGGCTCCGACACTGGCGGCTCGATCCGGCAACCCGCCGCCCTGACCGCCACCGTCGGGGTGAAGCCGACGTACGGGACCGTGTCGCGGTACGGGCTGATCGCGTGCGCGTCGTCCCTGGATCAGGGCGGCCCGTGCTCGCGCACGGTGCTGGACACCGCGCTGCTGCATCAGGTCATCGCCGGGCACGATCCCAGGGACTCCACCTCGGTGGACGCGGCCGTGCCCGACGTGGTCGGCGCGGCCAGGGCGGGCGCGACGGGCGACCTCAAGGGCATCCGGATCGGCGTCGTCAAGCAGTTGCGCAGCGGCGAGGGTTATCAGCCGGGCGTGCTGGCGTCGTTCAATGCCGCCGTCGACCAGCTCACGGCACTGGGGGCGGAGGTCACCGAGGTCGACTGTCCGAACTTCGACCACTCGATGGCCGCCTACTACCTGATCCTTCCGTCGGAGGTGTCCAGCAACCTGGCCCGCTTCGACGCGATGCGGTACGGCCTGCGGGTCGGCGACGACGGCACGCACAGCGCCGAAGAGGTGATGGCGTTGACCCGCGCCGCCGGGTTCGGCCCAGAAGTGAAGCGTCGCATCATGATTGGCACCTACGCCCTCTCAGCCGGGTACTACGACGCCTACTACAACCAGGCGCAAAAGGTGCGCACGCTGATCGCACGTGATCTCGAGCGCGCCTACCAGAACGTGGACGTCCTGGTCTCGCCTGCGACCCCGACGACTGCGTTCCCGTTGGGGGAGAAGGTCGACGATCCGCTGGCGATGTACCTCTTCGACCTCTGCACCCTGCCCCTGAACCTCGCCGGGCACTGCGGAATGTCGGTGCCGTCCGGCCTGTCCGAGGACGACGGTCTGCCCGTTGGCCTGCAGATCATGGCCCCCGCGTTGGCCGATGACCGGCTCTACCGCGTCGGCGCCGCCTACGAGGCGGCCCGCGGTCCGCTGCCGACCGCGATCTGACGAGGGAAGATGAACCGGACGCGAGGAGCAGAGGTGTTTCGAGCATGCGGACGCGAGGAGCAGTGAAGTAGATGCGCATTGGAATTCTCACCGGAGGCGGGGACTGCCCCGGCCTGAACGCGGTCATCCGGGCCATCGTGCGGACGTGTGACGTTCGATACAAGTCCTCGGTCGTCGGATTTCTCGACGGGTGGCGGGGTCTCATGGAGGACCGTCGCATCCAGCTCGCCAACGACGACCGCAACGACCGGTTGCTCGCCAAGGGCGGCACCATCCTCGGCACCGCGCGGGTCAACCCCGACAAGCTGCGCGCTGGCCTGGATCAGATCAAGCAGACGATGGACGACAACGGCATCGACGTGCTGATCCCCATCGGCGGGGAGGGCACGCTGACGGCGGCGCACTGGCTTTCCGAGGAGAACGTTCCCGTCGTCGGGGTGCCGAAGACCATCGACAACGACATCGACTGCACCGACGTGACGTTCGGTCACGACACGGCGCTGCAGGTCGCCACCGACGCGATCGACCGACTGCACAGCACGGCGGAATCCCATCAACGGGTGATGCTGGTCGAGGTGATGGGTCGCCACGCCGGGTGGATCGCCCTGAGCGCGGGGCTGGCCTCGGGCGCGCACATGACGTTGATCCCCGAGCAGCCGTTCGACGTCGAGGAGGTCTGCCGTCTGATCAAGCAGCGGTTCGTCCGCGGTGACTCCCACTTCATCTGCGTCGTCGCCGAGGGTGCCAAGCCCGCCGAGGACACGATGATGCTCCGCGACGGAGGCATCGACGAGTTCGGCCACGTGAAGTTCACCGGTGTGGCGCACCAGCTGGGCGTCGAGATCGAGAAGCGGATCAAGAAGGAGGTGCGCACCACGGTGCTCGGACACGTGCAGCGAGGCGGCACTCCGACGGCCTACGACCGGGTGCTGGCCACCCGCTTCGGGGTGAACGCCGCCGACGCCGCGCACTCGGGTGAATACGGGATGATGGTGTCGCTGCGGGGGCAGGAAATCGGCCGGGTGCCGCTCGCCGAGGCCGTCAAGCAGCTGAAGTTGGTACCGCAGAGCCGCTACAACGACGCCGCCGAGTTCTTCGGCTGATCGGCCTCACTAGGATTGGGTCATGTCTGTCGCGTCTGCCGAACTGCTCGACTACGACGAGGTCATCGCCCGCTACGAGCCGGTGATGGGCATGGAGGTCCACGTCGAACTCTCGACGGCGACCAAGATGTTCTGCGGTTGCGCCAACGAGTTCGGCGCCGAGCCCAACACCCACGTCTGCCCGGTGTGCCTCGGACTGCCGGGATCGCTGCCGGTGGTCAACGGCTCCGCCGTCGAATCGGCGATCCGCATCGGCCTGGCGTTGAACTGTGCCATCGCGCCGTGGGGCAGGTTCGCTCGCAAGAACTACTTCTACCCCGATCAGCCGAAGAACTATCAGATCAGCCAGTACGACGAGCCGATCGCGGTCAACGGCTACCTCGACGCCCCGCTCGACGACGGTACGACGTGGCGCGTCGAGATCGAGCGTGCCCACATGGAGGAGGACACCGGCAAGCTGACTCACCTTGGCAGCGACACCGGTCGCATCGAGGGCGCCACCACGTCGCTGCTCGACTTCAACCGGGCTGGGGTGCCGCTCGTCGAGATCGTGACCAAGCCCATCGAGGGAGCGGGCGCACGGGCTCCGGAGATCGCCCGCGCCTACGTCACCGCCTTGCGAGATCTGTTGCGCGGGTTGGACGTATCCGACGTGCGGATGGACCAGGGCTCGATGCGCTGCGATGCCAACGTTTCTCTGAAGCTCGTCGGTGCCCCCGAGTTCGGCACCCGCACCGAGACCAAGAACGTCAACTCGCTCAAGAGCGTCGAGGTCGCGGTGCGCTACGAGATGCGCCGTCAGGCAGCCGTTCTCGATGCCGGCGGCGAGATCATTCAGGAGACAAGGCACTTTCACGAGGACGGCTACACCAGCCCGGGCCGTCGCAAGGAGACCGCCGAGGACTACCGGTACTTCCCTGAGCCCGATCTGGAGCCCGTCGCGCCCAGCGACGAACTCGTCGAACGGTTGAGGGCCACCATTCCCGAGCTTCCGTGGTTGCAGCGCAACAGGATTCAGGCCGAATGGGGCATCTCCGACGAGGTGATGCGCGACCTCGTCAACAACGGAGTGCTCAATCTGGTGAGCGCGACGGTCGCCGCGGGGGCGTCGAGTGAAGCGGCCCGCGCCTGGTGGGGCAACTTCCTGGTGCAGAAGGCCAACGAGGCGGGGATCGACATCGACGCCTTGGCGATCTCGCCCACCCAGGTGGCCGCCGTGGTGAAGCTCGTCGACGACGGCAAGTTGTCGAACAAGTTGGCTCG
>NZ_JBEVLO010000151.1:0-17329 GCF_040509115.1 Mycobacterium sp.
CGAGACACGCTCCCGCTGCGGGATCGTGAGGACTACTCGGATGACGAATTGCTCGACGAGATCCCGCGCGTCGCAGCTACGACGGCCAACGTCGAGGCAGACCTACGTGCCCGCGTGGACGAGCTTCGGCGGCGCGGAGTCGCGTGGTCCCGGATCGCCGCGGCGTTGGGCGTCACGCGACAGTCAGCCTGGGAACGCTTCACTCACGATTAGCTTGCGCTCCGAGGCGCCACCCTGACCGACGCCACCCTGACCGACAACGGATCGGTCTACACCTCACGATTCACCCACGGCCACAACGAGTCCGAATGAGTGCCGGCCACCCCAAAACCTAAGACGCGCCCGGCCACTTCCGCATCCGCCAGCCACCACATCGCCCCCGACCACAACTACTGGCGCAACCAACAAAAAAACCCGGCCAAAGGCCGGGCTTCTCTGTAACCGGTGACTCGACTCATCTGTAACCGATGACCCGACTCACCACAATTGTGGGCGAAGGGGGACTTGAACCCCCACGTCCCGAAGGACACTGGCACCTGAAGCCAGCGCGTCTGCCATTCCGCCACTCGCCCCAACAACCGGGAGAGACTATCACGCACCCGGCCTGGTTCCCCAAACCGTGCAGGTGAAGCAATGCTGGCCGCCACCAGCGCCCTGACCTGCCGCAATCCGATTCTCAGAGTTCTGTTGGTCACGCTCGAATGCCGTTGGCCGATACCATGCACGAAGGCACGGCGACGGTCGACACGCAGGTCCACGGACTGTGACGGCCGCGACCGACTACGACGGACAGCGAGGCAGGCGGTGGTATGGGACTCGTCGACCGGTTCGAGCGCAGGCTCGAGTCGACCGTCGGTGACACCTTTGCGCGTGTCTTCGGCGGTTCGATCGTTCCGCAGGAAGTCGAGGCGATGCTTCAGCGCGAAGCGGACTCCGGCGCACGAGAAGTTGGTAGCGGCCGCATTTTGGCACCCAACGAGTACGTCATTACCCTCAGTGCATCCGATTTCCACAAGGTGCGCGCCGACCCCGACCTCACGCCGACGACTTTTGCCCGATACCTGAAGGGGTATATCCATGATCAAGGGTGGCAAACGTATGGTGATGTGGTCGTTGGGTTCGAGGCGTCACCAAACCTACACACCGGCCAGTACCGCACACGTGGGGCTGTCAATCCCGACTCAACCAGCGGCGAAACCGCCCCTGCTCCACCAGACCGTGCGCACACCGCAGAACCAGGAGTTCCACCGATGACCGACAACCCGAGCTACCGCGGCGGCCAGGGACAGGGGCAGCCAGGCGACGACTACTACGACTACGGCCGCCAAGGTGAGGAGCCCCGCGCCCCGTATCCGCCGGAGGGCGGCTACCCGCCCGCCGCTCCCCCGCAGCCGCCGCAGCCGGGTGGTTACGAGCAGGGCGGCTACCCCGGTGGCGGCTACCCCGAGCAGGGCGGCTACCCGCCCGCGGGATACGACCAGCGTCAGGGTGGCTACGGGCCGCCGCCCGGCGGTGGATACGGCGACCAGGGTTACCGTCAGGCACCTCCCGGATACGGCCCGCCGCCCGCGGGCGCTCCCGGCGGCTACGGTCAGCCCGAGCAGGGCGGGTACGACTACGGCCGTCCCCCGGCCGTCCCCCCGCGCGCCGACGATTACGGCCGTGGCGAGCCCCAGCGCCCCGCGTACCCCGATCAAGGCGGCTACCCGGACCAGGGCGGCTACGGCGGCGAGCAGCAGGGTGGGTACCCGGATCAGGGTGGCTACGGCGGCTATGGAGGCGAGCAGGGCGGCTACGGCGCCCAGGCCTACGGCGGCGCCAGGCCGGACTATGCCCAGCCCGAATACGGAGCCCAGCCCGAATACGGGGCCCAGCCCGAATACGGGGCCCAGCCCGAGTACGGAGCCCAGCCCGACTACGGCCGCTACGGCGAGCCGGCAGCACCCCAGGGGTACGGCGCTCCCGCCGACCAGGGCTACGGCGCTCCGGCCGACCAGGGTTACGGGCAGGCCGGCTACGACTACGGTCAACCCCCGGCAGCGGCTCCGGCCGCCGCACCCGGATACGGCTATGGCGGCGGTGTCGGCGGCACCAACGTCACCCTGCAGCTCGATGACGGCAGTGGCCGCACGTACCAGCTGCGGGAGGGCGCCAACGTCATCGGTCGTGGCCAGGACGCCCAGTTCCGGCTGCCGGACACCGGCGTTTCGCGACGCCACCTGGAAATCCGGTGGGACGGACAGGTCGCCCTGTTGTCCGACCTCAACTCCACCAACGGCACGACGGTGAACAACGCTCCCGTTCAGGAGTGGCAGCTGGCCGATGGCGACACCATCCGCCTCGGCCACTCCGAGATCATCGTCCGCGTTCACTGAGGACTCAGGCTGGTCACGGCTCAGAGGCAAGCCGATGCTTCGACCTCACACCGGCGACCGGCCCAAGTATCGTGACGTTGCCGACGGAGCCGATGCGGACCGGCAGGCGGGAGCCCAGCGCCCTGGCCTGCCGTGCCGGGGATTTGGCGCAGCGACAGCGGGACGGTGACGGAGAGGACGTCGGATGCAGGGGATAGTGCTGCAGCTGACCCGCGTCGGTTTCCTCCTGCTGCTGTGGCTGTTCATCTGGTCGGTCTTGCGCATCCTTCGCAACGACATCTATGCCCCGACGGGCGCGGTGATGGTCAAGCGGGGCCTTGCGCTGCGAGGGACGCTGCTGCCCAGCCGCGGCCAACGCCGGAACACACCCCGGCAGATGATCGTCACCGAAGGGGCCTTGACGGGCACCCGAATCCAACTCGGCAGCCAGCCGGTTCTGATCGGACGCGCCGACGACTCGACGCTCGTGTTGACCGACGACTACGCCTCGACACGGCATGCCCGGCTCTCGCCGCGCGGGTCCGAATGGTACGTCGAGGACCTAGGATCGACCAACGGTACATACCTTGACAGGGCGAAGGTGACGACGGCAGTAAGGGTTCCGATGGGAACGCCGGTGCGAATCGGCAAGACGGTAATCGAGCTGCGCCCGTGATCCCGCGCACGCGAGGAGCGATCCAACACCCGCGCACGCGAGGAGCAGGATGACCCTCGTTCTGCGTTATACGGCGCGCAGCGACCGCGGGCTCGTCCGCGCCAACAACGAAGACTCCGTGTATGCAGGCGCCCGGTTGCTGGCGCTGGCCGACGGCATGGGCGGGCACGCCGCAGGCGAAGTCGCGTCTCAGCTGGTGATCGCCGCGCTCGCGCACCTCGATGACGACGAACCGGGCGGCGATCTGCTCAGCCAGCTCAACTCCGCCGTCCATCAGGGGAACTCCGCGATCGCCGCGCACGTCGAGGCGGACCCCGAGCTCGAGGGCATGGGCACCACCCTTACGGCAATCCTGTTCGCGGGCAATCGACTTGGCCTCGTCCACATCGGCGACTCCCGGGGCTACCTCCTTCGCGACGGCGAACTCACCCAGATCACCAAGGACGACACCTTCGTCCAGACGCTGGTCGACGAAGGCCGCATCACCGCCGAGGAGGCGCACAGCCACCCCCAACGGTCGCTGATCATGCGCGCGCTGACCGGACACGAAGTCGAGCCGACCCTGACGGTGCGCGAAGCCCACGCAGGCGATCGCTACCTGCTGTGCTCGGACGGGCTGTCCGATCCGGTCAGCCACGACACCATCCTCGACGCCCTGCAGATCCCCGACGTCGTCGAAAGTGCCGACAGGCTCATCGAAATGGCGTTGCGCGGAGGCGGGCCCGACAACGTGACCGTGGTGGTCGCCGACGTCGTCGACTACGAATACGGCCAAACCCAACCGATTCTGGCCGGCGCGGTGTCCGGCATCGACGACCACAGCGCTCCCCCGAACACGGCCGCTGGTCGGGCCTCGGCATTCAATCCGCGCCGAGCCGAGGCCGCCAAGCGACCCTCGACCGAACCCGAACCGCCACCGAAGAAGAAGCGGTCCCGGCGCACCATCGTCTTCGCGGCGATCCTCCTGGTCCTGGTGATCGTCGCGGGCCTCGCCGTCGCCCGGATGTGGATCCGTAGCTACTACTACGTCGGCGAACGCGACAACGCCGTCTTCATCATGCGGGGCCTGCCAGGAACCGTGTTGGGAGTTCCCCTGCAGGAGACCGCCTATCGCGCCTGCATCGACGCGCGCGGCCAGGTGACGAACGTCGGCGTCGACGACGGCAACAACTGCAGCGCCCTCCAACTCGACGATCTGCGTCCCGCCGAACGCGCCCAGGTGGTGGCGGGAACACAGGGCACCGACGAGGAGAGCGCGCTGGAGCAGCTGCGCCAGCTCAACGGATCCGTGCTTCCCACCTGTGCGTCGCTCACCCCGCGCACCACCACGACGACGCCGCCCCCGCGGCCCACCGCCTCCAGCGCCACACCAGCTCCCGTCAGCCCCACCGATTCCCCGACCGCGGCGAGCGCCCCGCCCCCGCGCGGCCCGGCACCGGGTCCTGCGCCTGAGACGCCGACGACCGTCACGGGTCCCCCGCCGACGCCCGCACCCCCGCCGGGGTCCCCCACGGATTCCCAGCCGACGCCGACGTCCGAGGCGCCGTCCCCCACACCGCTGCCACGCCAGATTCCCGAGCCGGGCACCAACTGTCGGCAGACGTCATGAGCACGCAGCCGCAGGCGGCCGTGACCGTCGTGCCGCCGTTGCCCAACCGCCGCAACGCGGAACTGATGCTGCTCGGCTTCGCCGCGGCGATCACCACCATCGCGCTGCTCATCGTCGAGACCACCCAGGAGCAGGGCCTGCGCTGGGATCTCGCGCAGTACACGGTCGGTTTCCTGGTGCTGTTCGGCGCCGCCCACCTGGCGGTGCGGCGTTACGCGCCCTACGCCGACCCGCTGCTGCTCCCCGTCGTTGCACTGCTGAATGGCCTGGGGCTGGTCATGATTCACCGCCTGGACCTGGCCGAGGGACCATTGACCGAGGGCGCTGCCCGCGGGCCGAGCGCCAACCAGCAGATGCTCTGGACGCTGCTCGGGGTGGTCGCCTTCATCCTCGTCGTCGTCTTCCTCACCGACCACCGGATGCTCGCGCGCTACGGCTACGTCTGCGGCCTGGTGGGTCTGATCTTGTTGGTCATCCCGGCTCTGCTGCCCCGCTCGATGTCCGAACAGAACGGCGCGAAGATCTGGATTCGCCTGCCGGGCTTCTCGATTCAGCCGGCGGAGATCTCGAAGATCCTGCTGCTGATCTTCTTCGCCGCCGTCCTGGTGGCCAAGCGCAACCTGTTCACCAGCGCGGGCAAGCACTACCTCGGCATGGACCTGCCCCGCCCGCGCGACCTCGCGCCCCTGCTCGCGGCGTGGATCGCGTCCGTCGGCGTCATGGTCTTCGAGAAAGACCTCGGCACCTCGCTACTGCTGTACGCCTCGTTCCTGATCCTCGTCTACGTCGCCACGGAGCGCCTCAGCTGGGTTCTGTTGGGCCTCACCCTGTTTGCGGCGGGCAGCGTGGCCGCGTACTACGCCTTCGGGCACGTCCAGGTCCGCGTGCAGAACTGGTTGGATCCCTTCGCCGACCCGTCGGGCGCGGGCTACCAGATGGTCCAGTCGCTGTTCAGCTTCGCCACCGGCGGCATCTTCGGGACCGGACTCGGCAACGGGCAGCCCGAGACCGTGCCCGCGGCCTCGACGGACTTCATCATCGCCGCCATCGGTGAGGAGCTCGGCTTCGTCGGCTTCGCCGGGGTGCTGATGCTGTACACGATCGTCATCATCCGCGGTCTGCGTACCGCGCTGGCAGTCCGCGACAGCTTCGGCAAATTGCTGGCCGCTGGGTTGGCGTCCACCCTGGCGATCCAGTTGTTCATCGTCGTCGGGGGCGTCACGAAACTCATCCCGCTGACCGGGCTCACCACCCCGTGGCTGTCCTACGGCGGCTCCTCGCTTCTGGCGAACTACGTGCTGCTCGCCATCTTGATCCGCATCTCGCACTCGGCGCGCAGGCCCATCACCACCAAGGCGGCCAACGACACTCCGATCGCCTCCGCGCACACGGAGGTGATCGGCCGCGTATGAACACCTCCCTGCGCCGGATCTCCCTGGCGATCATGGCCTTGATCGTGCTGCTGCTCGCCAATGCCACACTGACACAAGTGTTTCGGGCCGACGGGCTGCGGTCGGATCCGCGCAACCAGCGGATCCTGCTCGACGAGTACTCCCGGCAGCGCGGCCAGATCTCGGCGGGCGGCCAGCTGCTTGCCATCTCGAAGGCCACCGACGGGCACTTCCGGTTCCTGCGGGAGTATCCGAACCCACAAACCTACGCACCGGTGACCGGCTTCTACTCGCTGCTGTACTCCAGCACCGGACTCGAGCGCGCCGAGGACACCGTGCTCAACGGCTCCGACGAGCGCCTGTTCGGCAGGCGGCTGGCCGACTTCTTCACTGCCCGCGACCCGCGCGGCGGCAACGTGGCCACCACCATCAACCCCCAGGTCCAACAAGCGGCGTGGGACGCCATGCAGCAGGGCTGCAACGGGCCGTGCAAGGGCGCGGTCGTCGCGCTCGAACCGTCCACCGGAAAGATCCTCGCGATGGTGTCGGCACCCTCCTACGATCCCAACCTATTGGCGTCGCACGACGCGGCCGTGCAGTCCGCGGCGTGGCAGCAGTTGCGCGACGATCCCGACACCCCCCTGGTGAACCGCGCCATCTCCGAGATCTACCCTCCCGGATCGACGTTCAAGGTGATCACCACCGCGGCCGCACTCGCCAACGGGGCGACACCCGAGACCCAGGTGACCGCGGCGCCTCGAATTCCGTTGCCGGACAGCACCGCAACGCTGGAGAACTACGGCGGTACGTCATGCGGCGACGGGCCAACCACGACGCTGCGCAACGCCTTCGCCAGGTCGTGCAACACCGCATTCGTCGAACTTGGCATCAAAACCGGCACCGACGCGCTGCGCACCACGGCGCAGGCGTTCGGCCTGGACAGCGCTCCCCCGCCGATCCCGCTCCAGGTGGCCGGCTCCACGCTGGGCCCCATCGTCGACCAGGCCGCCCTCGGCATCTCCAGCATCGGCCAGAAGGACGTCGCGCTGACCCCGCTGCAGAACGCCATGATCGCGGCCACCATCGCCAATCGCGGCGTCACCATGCAGCCGTACCTCGTCGACGACCTGAAGGGTCCCGACCTCGCCAGCATCAACAGGACCTTCCCCATGCAGCTTCACCGGGCGGTGTCCCCGCAGGTCGCCACTACACTTACTAGCTTGATGAAGGATGCGGAGCAGGCCACCCAGCAGACCGGGGCCATCACCGGCGTCGACATCGCCTCCAAGACCGGCACGGCCGAACACGGCTCCGATCCACGCAACACCCCGCCGCATGCGTGGTACATCGCATTCGCTCCCGCGGAGGCACCCAAGGTGGCCGTTGCGGTACTAGTGGAGAATGGCGGCGACCGATTGTCCGCCACCGGCGGCGCACTGGCTGCGCCGATCGGCCGGGCCACCATAGCCGCGGCTCTGCGGGAGGGATCATGACCGCGCGCGTCGGAGTAACGCTGTCCGACCGCTACCGACTGCAGCGCCTCATCGCCACGGGCGGAATGGGCCAGGTCTGGGAGGGTCTCGACACGCGCCTTGGTCGGCAAGTGGCCATCAAGGTGCTCAAGGCCGAGTTCTCGACCGACCCCGAGTTCGTCGAGCGGTTCCGCTCCGAAGCACGCATCGTCGCGATGTTGAACCATCCCGGCATCGCCAGCGTCTACGACTACGGCGAGACCGAGTTGGACGACGCCGGTCGCACGGCCTACCTGGTGATGGAGATGGTCACCGGCGAACCGCTGAACTCCGTGCTCAAGCGCACCGGGCGGCTGTCGTTGCGCCACGCCCTCGACATGCTCGAGCAGACCGGCCGGGCCCTGCAGGTCGCCCACACCGCTGGGCTGGTGCACCGCGACGTGAAGCCGGGCAACATCCTGATCACCCCGACCGGGCAGGTGAAGCTCACCGACTTCGGCATCGCCAAGGCCGTCGACGCCGCGCCCGTCACCCAGACCGGCATGGTGATGGGCACTGCGCAGTACATCGCCCCCGAGCAGGCGCTCGGCCGTGACGCGACCGCCGCCAGCGACGTCTACTCACTCGGCGTCGTCGGCTACGAGTCGGTGGCAGGCCGTCGACCGTTCACCGGCGACGGCGCGCTGACGGTCGCCATGAAGCACATCAAGGAGCAGCCCGCGCCGCTGCCCGCGGACCTGCCGCCCAACGTGCGGGAACTCATCGAGATCAGCCTCCTCAAGGAGCCGACCCAGCGCTACCGCAGCGGCGGCACGTTCGCCGACGCCGTGGCTGCGGTGCGGGCCGGGCGCAGGCCGCCCCGTCCGAACCATGCCCCGTCCATCGGCCGAGCCACCCCGGCATCGATCCCCGGTGCACAGACGCGGCCTGTCCCCGACTACGGCGGCAGGCCCGCCACGTCGGCGGTGCGCACCCGTCCGCCCACCGGTAGCCACCGTCCCCCGCCGCCGAAGCGCACGTTCTCGTCCGGTCAGCGCGCGTTGCTGTGGGCTGCAGGCGTGCTCGGCACGCTGGCCATCATCATCGCGATCCTGATGGTGCTCAACGTGCAGAAGGGCAACCAGGACACGCCCGCACCCACCACCGAAACCAGCACGACGGTCCTGCCCGAGCCGTCCGCGACGCCTGGTGCCATGCCGGCGCCCCTGACCGACCCGCGGGTGGCCGGCGAACGCGGCGGGTACGCCGGGACGTCGCCGCCAGCCATAGAGCAGACCGTCCGATGACTACCCCCCAGCATCTGTCGGACCGCTACGAACTCGGAGAGATCCTCGGGTTCGGCGGCATGTCCGAGGTGCATCTGGCCCGCGACGTCCGCCTACACCGCGACGTCGCGGTCAAGGTGCTGCGCGCCGACCTCGCCCGCGACCCCAGCTTCTACCTGCGCTTCCGTCGGGAGGCGCAGAACGCGGCCGCCCTGAACCATCCCGCGATCGTCGCGGTGTACGACACGGGTGAGGCCGAGACGGCCACCGGCCCGCTGCCGTACATCGTGATGGAGTACGTCGACGGGGTCACTCTGCGCGACATCGTGCACAACGACGGCCCCATCGCCCCGCGCCGCGCCATCGAGATCATCGCCGACGCCTGCCAGGCCCTGAACTTCAGCCACCAGCACGGCATCATCCACCGCGACGTCAAACCCGCCAACATCATGATGAGCAAGACCGGTGCGGTGAAGGTGATGGACTTCGGCATCGCCAGGGCCCTTCACGACGGTGGCGTCAGCGTCACCCAGACCGCGGCCGTCATCGGCACCGCCCAGTATCTGTCGCCGGAACAGGCCCGCGGCGAGACCGTCGACGCCCGTTCCGACGTGTACTCGCTGGGCTGCGTGCTCTACGAGGTGCTGACCGGCGAGCCGCCCTTCGTCGGTGACTCCCCCGTCGCCGTCGCCTACCAACACGTGCGCGAAGATCCCGTCCCGCCCTCGGAACGCAACCCGGACCTGTCCCCCGATCTCGACGCGGTCGTCCTGAAGGCGCTGGCCAAGAACCCGGAGAATCGGTACCAGACCGCCGCCGACATGCGCACCGACCTGATCCGCGTGCACAGCGGAGAGGCCCCGGAGGCACCGAAGGTGTTCACCGACGCCGAGCGGACCTCGCTGCTGTCGTCGGGTCCGTACAACGCGCGACCGGCTGGCCGCAACCAGCCGCCGATGCACATCCCAGGCAATACCGACCAGTTTCCTGCGCACCAGCGCACCCATGTGCCGAGGGAACGCAAACCGGCCATCGGCAAGTGGTTCGCCGTCGTCGCGGTGCTGGTGGTGCTGACCGTCGTCGTGACGGTGCTGCTCAACTTCGTCGGCGGCAATCCCAGGGACGTGCAGATCCCCGACGTCACCGACCAGGCCTACGACGAGGCCGTCGTATCGCTGCAGAACCTGGGCTTCAAGACGATCCGCAACGGCCAGGACAGCTCGGACGTCCCCGTTGACCACGTCATCTCCACCGACCCGCCTGCCAACACGGCGGCCGCCCGCGACGACCAGATCACCATCAACGTGTCGACCGGTCCGAAGCAGGCGGAGGTCCCCGACGTCTCCAAGCTGATTCCCGGCGAGGCCGAACGCAAGCTCAAGGCCGCCGGGTTCGAGAACATCCGGGAGACCCCCGGTGTCTCGAGCCCCGAGGACAAGGGCCGCGTGACGGGCACCGTGCCACCAGCCAACTCGACGTCGGCGATCACCAACCAGATCACGATCGTCGTCGGAAGCGGCCCCAACACCAAGCAGATCCCCCAGGTGGAAGGCCAGACCATCGACGTGGCCACCCAGGTTCTCGTCGCCAACGGGTTCACCGCGCCGCCGATCCCGGTGGAGGTGGACGGACTCGGCTCGACCAAGGGTCAGGTGATGGGGACCATTCCCGCCGCGGGGGAGACCGTTCCTGTCGACACGCCGATCCAGGTGCAGGTGTCGCGCGGCAACCAGTTCGTGATGCCCGACCTTCGCGGCCAGTTCTGGGTGGACGCCGAGCCCCTGCTGCGCTCGATGGGATGGACGGGCGACCTGAACAAGCTCTCGAACGCGCAGAACAGCGGCTACCCGACGAACGCGGTCGCCACCCAGAGCCCGACCTCGGGGACGCCGATCAAGGTCGGCGACCCGATCACGCTGAGCTTCGCGCAGTAGCCGCGGCCACCGTGTCGGCCACCTCGCGCTCGAGCCGGCCGACCAAGTCCTCGTCGATCGGCAGCCCGCACACCTCCAGCCAGTTGGCCAGCATGCGGTGACCGCCCTCGGTGAGGATGGACTCCGGGTGAAATTGCACCCCGTGGATGGGCAGCGTGGCGTGCTGCACTCCCATCACGACGCCGCCCGACGTCCGCGCGGTGACCTGCAGGTCGGCGGGCATGGTGTCCGGCAGAATCGTCAGCGAGTGGTACCGCGTCGCCGTGAACGGATCCGGAAGTCCTTTCAGCACACCAACATTCGCGTGACCGACGCTGCTGGTCTTGCCGTGCAGCAGCTCTGGCGCACGGTCGACGGTGCCACCGAAGGCCACGCCGATCGCCTGGTGCCCCAGGCACACGCCAAGTAGGGGAGTCGAGGCGGCGGCGCACGCCAGGACCAGAGGGATCGACACGCCGGCGCGTTCTGGCGTGCCAGGCCCGGGGCTCAGCAGAATGCCGTCGAAATCCGCCGCGGCCTTGGCGACGTCGGCGTCGGAAGCGAGCCGCGCGTCGTCGTTGCGCCACACCTCGGCGTGCACGCCCAACTGCCCGAGGTACTGGACCAGGTTGAAGACGAAGCTGTCGTAATTGTCGACGACGAGAACGCGCATCAGGCCAGGTTACTGGGTGCGCGCGGACGCCGAGCCTGCGGTGAGGGCGACCGTCACTCGCACTTCGTCGCCGTAGCCGCAGAGTCGGTGCGAAACGCTAGTAGCCCAGCGGGCCCGCGGCCTTCGCGAACCGCATCCTCACGGCAGGCGGGTAGCCGACCACGTCGACCCGCGCCTTGGGCTCCTCCACGTACCCCAGCCCGAACCGCGCGACGTAGCGCCGGTAGAGCACGACGTTCGGTGCGTCCGCCAGCGCGGCCTGCATCGCCTGGGCATCGCCGATCGCGGTGACCACGTACGGCGGGCTGTACGTACGCCCGTTGAGCAGCAGCGTGTTCCCCACACACAGCGGCGCCGAGGTGGCCACGATCCGCTGATCCTGCATCTGGATCGCTTCGGCGCCCGCACTCCACATCGCATTCAGCACGGCCTCGATGTCCTGCTGATGGACCACCAGGTCGTCGGCGGAGGCGTCGCCGGGGAACCTGCCCTCCGCGTCGCGCTGCGCATCGTCGAGCGTCACCACCAGACCGGGTCCCCGCATCGGCGTCAGCCCGGCGTCGATCGCCAACCCATCGGCCCGACCGGTGATCGCCGTCAACGCGGCATCGGCGGACGGGGAGCCCCCGTGGTGGTTGTCCACCTGGTCCACGAACGTCTCGCGTTGAGCCGACAACCGGTCGACGGAGACCTGCGCATCGCGCACCAGGTCAACCAGCCGCGGGGCATCGCTGCGCCGAATCTCGGTACCACCGGAGACCGTGTGAGTGGTAGCCAGCAGCAAGCCGGCGCACAGGCACACCACGGGGACGCCCAAGCGCCACGGCGAGCGGCCGGCACGGGCCATGGGTTTTCTCCTCCCCGCCGCCTGCTGCGTTAGGCTCTGGGTTGCATCCGCTCCATCGTCGCACTAAGTGGCCGGTCGTTGCACCGACGCCGGACGCGACGCCGACTGTCTCGAAGGTACCCATGCCCAAGTCCAAGGTTCGCAAGAAGAACGACTTCACGATCAACCCGGTGAGCCGGACGCCCGTCAAGGTAAAGGCGGGCCCCTCGGCGACGTGGTTCGTGGTGTTGTTCATCGGCTTGATGCTGATCGGCTTGCTCTGGCTGCTGGTCTTTCAGCTCGCGGCGACCAACCCGGTGGACGCGCCGAGCTTTCTCACCTGGATGGCCAATCTTGCCCAGTGGAACTACGCGATCGCGTTTGCCTTCATGATCACGGGCTTGTTGCTCACGATGCGCTGGCGGTGAGCCGTCCGGCCGCCAGGATGAATTCAACTTGGTGTCGTCGCGTTTCCTTTTTGGCAACCTCCGGGTCACCCAATCACACCGATGTTATTCATCCCCATTGGGGATAGCACTTGTGGATAACACGATCACCCGCGCGTAGAGGGGTCTTCGGCCCAATGCAGCAAACTCAATGGAGCCCGCCCACCGGCGGAATCGCAGCATGCGGCTTCTTCGGTCTTGCGATGGCTATCGCCGCTGTGACCGTAGTCACAGACACCCCTGGGCGTGTGCTCGCGGGGATTGCCGCAGTGGGTTTACTGACGTTTGCAAGCATGTCGTGGCGGGCGAGGCCAAAACTGGCAATCACCGCCCACGGTTTGGCCGTCAAGGGCTGGTTCGGCACCCAGGTCTACCCGCGTCACGACATCGCCAAGATCCGCATCACCGAGTTCCGTCGCATCGGTCGCAAGGTCCGCCTGCTGGAGGTGGACACCGTCGCCGACGACCGGCTGATGGTGTTCACGCGCTGGGATCTGGGGTCCGACCCACTCCACGTCCTAGACGCGCTCACCGAGGCCGGTTACGCGGGCCGCTGACGCGCGACGAATCCGCGGCGGGACCGAGGTGCCACGCCGCGGACCGTGCGGGCTAGCAGATGCGGCGCTAGGAGATGGTGATCGAGTCGATGACGACGGGCTCGGTCGGCCGGTCGCCTGCACCGGTGGGGGTGTTGCCGATCTCGTCGACGACCTTCTGCGACTCGGGGTCGACGACCTCACCGAAGATGGTGTGCTTGCGATTCAGGTGCGGCGTCTTGGCGACCGTGATGAAGAACTGTGAGCCGTTGGTGCCGGGACCCGCGTTGGCCATGGCCAACAGGTACGGCTTGTCGAAGACCAACTCGGGGTGGAACTCGTCGGCGAACTTGTAGCCGGGTCCGCCGCGGCCGGTGCCCGTCGGGTCGCCGCCCTGCAACATGAAACCGGAGATGACGCGGTGGAACACCGCTCCGTCGTAGAACGGCCCGGACGTGCCGCCAGACGCGTTCTCGGTGCTGTAGTCCTTGGTTCCCTGAGCCAAACCGACGAAGTTGCCGACGGTCTTGGGGGCGTGATTACCGAAGAGCGCAATCTTGATGTCACCGCGGTTGGTGTGCAGTGTCGCGGTCGCTGTCTGTATGGGGCTCGTCACGGGATGCCAGTGTGCCATTTCGGGTTTGACGCCTGAGTTCCGGCCCCCTCCCAAAAGACACCGAATAGGGTGGTCGCCATGAGCCCCACGACCATCACCGCGCGCCTCACTCCGACCCAGCGAATCGCGCGCGGGCTGAAGTACTCGACGGTCGGGCCCGTCGACCTCACCAGGGGCACCATCGGCGTAGGCGTCAACTCCGTTCGCTCATCGGCGGCCTGGGTCGGCAAGCGCTACCGCAGCGGCCGGATCAAGAGTCAGCTGAG
Organism: Mycobacterium sp.; assembly: GCF_040509115.1. GTDB lineage: Bacteria > Actinomycetota > Actinomycetes > Mycobacteriales > Mycobacteriaceae > Mycobacterium. The sequence continues at coordinate 14,044 of NZ_JBEVLO010000151.1, forward strand.
CAAGGATCTCGCCGTGGCGCAGGGGGCCATCGCCAGTGAATTGGCCGCCGCCCAGGAAGTGGTCGCGAACATCCCGCTGGCGCTGCAGCAGGCGCGCAAGGGGAGGCGTCGACCCCGGCCGCTGGTGCTGATCGGCGTCGGGGCGGCCGTCCTCGCGGTGGGCGCCGTGAGCTTCTCCATCATCAGGCGTTCCACGCAGCCCGAGCCCTCACCGCTGCCGCCGAGTGTGGACGTTCCGCCCAGGCCCTGAGCCAAGCGCCGCAGGTCTGGGCCGCTGGGGCAGGAGACTTTTGTTTGTGGAGCCTAGGGGATTCGAACCCCTGACATCTGCCTTGCAAAGGCAGCGCTCTACCAACTGAGCTAAGGCCCCTCGTTTCGATCAGCTCGGCTGATCGGCGGCCACGTGCCATACCTCGAGGCGGTTGCGCGACCTGACGATCACCACCGCCGTCGCGAGAAGAGCGAGCACCACGAACAACCTCACAGTGCACCTCTCTCAGTAGGGCCAACCGTGGGCCTGGGAGGACTCGAACCTCCGACCTCTTCGTTATCAGCGAAGCGCTCTAACCACCTGAGCTACAGGCCCGTGTACCAACACGGCCGAGGGACGAGGTTACCGCAACGGCGCCCGTGGTCCCAAACCGCGCGGCTCTGGGCCGCGATGAGTCACGTCGGACCGACGGTCGGGCACGTCGGCGGGCCGACGATCAATCCCTGTCGGCGAGGGTCACCTCGATGCCTCCGACCAGATCGGTGGTGAGGTTGTAGATGAACGCACCGCACGTCGCCATCGCCGTGAGCAGCACGATGTTGACCAGACCGATGAGCGCTGCGCCGCCGAAAATCGTTCCGCTGGAGACCAATTCGCCACCGCTCCCGCTGGCACTGGTGAGCAGATCACCGACGTTGCTGTTCAGCTTGCTCCACACCCCCATGCCACCGAGGACCAGGTACAGGAACGCGATCGCGATCATCCATACGAAGAACAACGCAACACTGAGCACCAGCGAGACCTTCAACACGCTCCACGGGTCGAAGCGCCGCACCTGCATGCTCGCGCGGACCGGCCCCTGCGACCGGCTCCCGGCCTGACTGCGGGTGACGGGCCGCGCCGGCGCCTCCGTGCCCGACGTGCGCTCGGTGCCCGGCTTCCGGGCCCGTGGCGTGCCGCCGGACAGGTCGGGAAGCTCGCTGGCGTACGTCTCCGGACGCGTCGGCTCCGGCCGTTCGTTCCTGGCCGGCTGTGCAGCCGGTTCGGGATCGCGCGCGGGGGCCGGCTCACGTGTCGGTGTCGGTGTCGACGCCGACGGCGACGCGGCCGGGCCGCCCGCGATGAACCGGTTGAGCCTGGCGTCGGTTCCGGGGGAGTGTCCCGTGGGTGCGCCTGACCGTGAACCTTCGGGCCGGGGTCCATCAGGACGTGGCCCGTCAGGGCGGGGACCATCGGGACGTGGTCCGTCGGGCCGGGGCCCATCGGGGCGCGGGCCCTCGTGGGGTTGACTCTCGCCGGGGCGGCTAGGCCTGCTGCGCGCGGTGCCTCGTTGCCACGGGGGTACGCCCTCGCCCGGCGCGCCGGAGCCTGTCCCACTGCCGCTCGGGACACCCTCGTGGGCGCCGTTGGAGCCGTTGGTCGCGCCTGGACTCTCGCCCGTGCGCGGTGGTCCAGGCTCGTTCGGTGAACTCACCTACGGGCTCCTTAGCTTCGGGCCGGCTGCCAGGCGGCAGTCGGCTTGCAGACATCTCGACATTACGACGGGTCGGTCTCGGCGTCGTCTGCGTCGTCCTCTGCATCCTCGTCGGCGTTGCGGGCAACGGCAATCAGTGTGTCGCCATCGCCGAGGTTCATCAACCTCACACCCTTGGTCTGACGCCCGGCCTTGCGGACCTGACGGGCCACGGTCCGGATGACGCCGCCGCCCGACGTGATCGCGTAGAGCTCGGTCTCCTCGTCGACGATCAGGGCCCCGACCAGTGTGCCGCGCCTGCGGTCGTACTGGATCGTGAGGATGCCCTTGCCGCCACGCCCCTGCGTCGTGTACTCCTCGATCGCGGTGCGCTTGGCATAGCCGCCCGACGTCGCGACCAGCAGATAGGTGCCCTCGCGAACGACGTTGAGCGACAGCAGTTCATCGTCCTCGTTGAATCGCATGCCCTGCACGCCGGAGGTCGCACGACCCATCGGTCGCAGTGCCTCATCCGTTGCGGAGAAGCGGATCGACTGGCCCTTCGCGGACACCAGGAGCAGGTCCTCGTCCGCGGAACACAGCACGGCACCGACCAGCTCGTCGCCGTCGCGAAGGTTCACCGCGACGATGCCTCCGGAGCGGTTCGAGTCGAAGTCGGTGAGCTTCGACTTCTTCACCAGACCGTTCTTGGTGGCAAGCACGAGATACGGAGCGTCCTCGTACCCCTTGATTTGGATGACCTGCGCGATGCGCTCCTCCGGCTGGAAGGCCAACAGGTTCGCCACGTGCTGACCACGCGCCGTCCGTGACGCCTCGGGCAGCTCGTAGGCCTTGGCGCGGTACACCCGGCCCTGCGTGGTGAAGAACAGGATCCAGTCGTGCGTCGAGCTGACGAAGAAGTGCCTGACGACGTCGTCCTGCTTGAGACCGGCACCCTGAACGCCCTTGCCGCCGCGCTTCTGGCTGCGGTACAGATCCGACTTGGTGCGCTTCGCGTACCCCGTCTCGGTGATCGTGACGACCACTTCCTCGCGGGCGATGAGATCCTCGTCGGCGACGTCGCCGTCGGCAGGGATGATGCGGGTACGACGGTCGTCGCCGTACTTCTCGACCAACTCGGCCAGCTCGTCGTGCACGATCGCGCGCTGACGTTCCGGCTTGGCCAGGATGTCCTCGAGGTCGGCGATCTCCGCCTCGATCTTGGCCAGGTCGTCGACGATGCGCTGGCGCTCGAGGGCAGCCAGCCGACGCAACTGCATGTCCAGGATGGCCTGGGCCTGGATGTCGTCGATGTCGAGCAACTCGATCAGGCCTGCGCGCGCGATGTCGACGGTCTGCGACGCCCGGATCAGGGCGATGACCTCGTCGAGGGCGTCGAGCGCCTTGACCAAGCCGCGCAAGATGTGTGCCCGCTCGTTGGCCTTGCGCAGCCGGTACGTGGTGCGCCGGACGATGACGTCCAACTGGTGCACGACGTACAGGCGAATCAACTGGTCGAGGCGCAACGTCCGAGGCACGCCGTCGACGATCGACAGCATGTTCGCGCCGAAGCTGGTCTGCAGCTGGGTGTGCTTGTAGAGGTTGTTCAGCACCACCTTGGC
>NZ_JBEVLO010000152.1:0-8084 GCF_040509115.1 Mycobacterium sp.
CGACCCGGTTGCCCGCCAGCGCATTCGCGAAGGCCGAGCAGCTGGCGTAGCGATCGTCGGGCGACTTGGCCAGCGCCTTGTCGAAAACCGCTCCGAGAAAGGACAATTCGGGCCGGCGCGACCCGATCGACGGGGGCTGCGCCGTCAGATGCTGGCTGATGACCACCGCGGGATTGGAGTGCTTGAACGGTGGAGCCCCCGTCAGCAGCTGGTAGGCCGTCGCCGCCAACGCGTACTGGTCGATCCGGCCGTCGATCTCGCCGCCCATCAACTGCTCCGGCGCGGCGTACGCCACGGTGCCCACGGTCATGTTGGTGCCGGTCAGGCTGCTGTTGTCGTTCTGGCAGCGGGCAATGCCGAAGTCGGCCAGCATGATTCGCTCGTCGGCCTCGCCGGCATTGGCGATCAGGACGTTGGCGGGCTTGACGTCGCGATGCAGCAACCCCCGCTGGTGGGCGTGGTCGAGTGCCGCACCGACGGCCGTCACGATCCGCACCACCTCCTCGGCAGGCAGGCCCTTGGGACGGCTTTCCAGCAGCTGGCCGGCGTCGATTCCCTCGACGAAGTCCATCGAGATCCACAGCTGGCCCTCGAAGTCACCCCTGTCGTGCACCTCGACGATGTGCGGATGCCACAGGCTCGCGGCGAGGTCGGCCTCACGCGCGAAGCGCTGCCGGAACTCGTCGTTGGCGGAGACCGTCGTGCCGAGCACCTTGAGCGCGTCGTGCCTCGGCAGGCGTGGGTGCTTGGCGAGGTACACCTCACCCATCCCACCGGCACCGAGCAACCGCACGATGGTGTAGTCGGCGATCACCTGACCCTCGGCTAGCGGCATGGGCAGATCTTAGTGGTCGACGTCTCGTCGACGATCCGCGAGCGTGCGCATTGGTCCAGTCTTGCGCGGCGTGTCGCATACCGACACGCGCACGGGCGGCAGGAGGTGCACAGGTGAGGGGGTGGGGGCGGCGTTAGATCGGGATCAGGCCGTGCTTGCGCTGCACGCGCTGAATCTGCTTGTCCCGCAGCAACCGCATGCCGCTACGCAACTTCAGCCGCGTCTGGTGCGGCTCGATGACCGCATCGATGTAGCCGCGCTCGGCCGCGATGTACGGAATCGCCAGGTTCAGGTTGTAACCCTCGATGAAGTCCGCCTTGATCTTCTGCACCTCGGGGGCCTCCGGATCGGGAAAGCGCTTCACCAGCAGCTGGGCGGCGCCGTCGGCGCCGATCACCGCGATGCGGGCCGTCGGCCAGGCGAAGTTCAGGTCCGCGGTCAGCTGCTTGCTGCCCATCACCGCGTACGCGCCGCCGTAGGACTTGCGGACCGTGATCGTGATCTTCGGGACGACGGCCTCGACCACGGAGTACAGGAAGCGACCCCCACGCTTGATGATGCCGTTGCGCTCCTGCTCGACACCCACCATGAACCCCGGCGTGTCGACGACGAAGACCAGCGGGATGTTGAACGAGTCGTTGAACCGGACGAAGCGGGCCGCCTTGTCGGACTCCTCGTTGTCGATCGCACCCGAGTTGTACATCGGCTGGTTGGCGATCACGCCGACCGTACGTCCATCCACGCGGGCGTAGCCGGTGATGATCGCCTGCCCCGCCTGCGCGGCGACCTCGAAGAAGTCACCGTCGTCGAAGATCCGCAACAGGATCTCGTGCATGTCGTAGCCCATGTTGTCGGCGTCCGGCACGATGGCGTCGAGTTCCAGGTCGTGCGGCGTGACCTCGGGTTCCAGCCCGGGGTTGACCACCGGCTCGGAGTCGAAGGTGTTCGACGGCAGGAAGGTGAGATAGTCCCTGACGTACTGGAACGCCGCCTTCTCGTCCTCGACCACCTGGTGGATGTTGCCGTACTTGGCCTGGAAGTCGGCACCGCCGAGCTCGTCGAGCGACACGTCCTCGCCGGTGACGTCCTTGATCACGTCGGGCCCGGTGACGAACATGTAGCCCTGATCGCGGACCGCGACCACCAGGTCGGTCTGGATCGGCGAGTAGACCGCGCCACCCGCGCACTTGCCGAGGATGATCGAGATCTGAGGGACCAACCCGGACAGCAGCTCGTGCCGTCGGCCGAGTTCCGCGTACCACGCCAGCGAGGTCGCGGCGTCCTGGATGCGGGCACCGCCGGAGTCGTTGATGCCGATGATCGGGCAGCCGACCATCGCCACCCACTCCATCAGGCGGGCCACCTTGCGACCGAACATCTCCCCGACCGTGCCCTGGAACACCGTCTGGTCGTGACTGAAGACGCCGACCGGCCTGCCGTTGATGGTGCCGTGACCGGTCACCACGCCGTCGCCGAACAGCGCGTTCGGATCGCCGGGGGTCTTCGCCAACGCACCGATCTCGAAGAAGCTGCCGGGATCGATCAGGTCGTAGATCCGCGCGCGGGCACTCGGAATGCCCTTCTTGTCGCGCTTGGCGACGGCCTTCTCACCGCCGGGCTCCTTGGCCAGCTCGAGCTTCTCGCGGAGTTCGGCGAGCTTCTCCGCGGTGGTGCGTGCCTTGCTGGTGACGGTGGCCTGAGGTTCGCTCACTTCTGCTCGCTCTCGATGCGGTTGATCGCCTCGCTCATGTGGGCGCCGACCTTGGCAATGTACGGCTCGTCGATGGCCTGGATGTGCTCGCCCCCGATGTGCACGACCTCGAGGTCGGAGACGAACTCACCCCAGCCACCGTCGGGCTGACGGATGCCGTAGCGGGGCTCGAACTTGATCGCGTCGTCGTGATACCGGTCGGCCATGTACAGCGTGACGTGCCCGTCGTACGGTTCGATCACGACCGTCTCCAGCGCCCGGTTGTCCAGATAGGACGTGCGCTGGTGCTCGATGATGCCGCCAGGGATCTGGACGCCTGCGTTCTGCACCGCGTCAAGCACGAACCTGACCTGACCCTCGTCGTCGAGTTCCTCGAGCTCCTCGTACGGAATCGGCGGGATCTCCACGTTGAAGTTCTTCGCTGCGAACTCCGCGTACCGGTCCCAGCGCTTGCGGGTCTCCTCCTTGGTCTGAGGCACCTCCTCCCCGGCGCGGACCGTGTCGATCAGCCCGACGAACCGCACGTCGGCACCCTGCTGCTTGAGCCCGATCGCGCAGGCGTACGCCAGCGCGCCGCCAAGTGACCAGCCGGTCAGGACGAAGGGCTTCCCCTTCGCTCCCTCGACCCAGCCGTTGAGCTCCAGCAGCTTCGGCACGTACTGCGCCGCCCGCTCGAAGATGGTGCCCTCGACCCGCTCGAAGCCAATCATCGGGGTGCCCGCGGGCAATCGCTTGAGCAGCGGCTCGTAGACCACCGTCGACCCGCCCGCCGCGTGGAACACGTACACCGGCACGTCGTCGTCGGACTGGGGCGCCCTGATGGTGCGCACGAAACCGTCGAGCTCACCGGCCTCCAAGAACTCGCGCACCGTGGTGGCGAGCTCCTCGATGGTCTGCGCCTTCTTCACGTCCTCGGCCGTGATGGGTCCCTCGGCGCGCTCGGAGAGACGGGCCGCCATCTTCTCGGCTTCCTCGTCGGACAGTGCGCGCAGCGGGTTGAAGATGCCACCGGGCGACTTGCCGGTGACGATCGCCCACGTCGCGAACGTGACCCGCTCCGCAGCGTCGCGCGGCGGCACGTCGGAGTTCAGCGCCTCCGAGATCGCCTGCTGGTTGAGCACCTGCGCGGCGCCCGACAGATTCGGTGTCGTCGCCTTGGGCCCGGCGGGATTCGTCGGCGGCGGGGGCGGTGGCGGGACGATCCCCGCGGTCTCGAGGGGCGCCTGGACCGGAGGGGCAGGCGCCTCTGCACCCGCGACCTCGGCCTCGGCCTGCTTCTGGGCGAGCATCTCCTCGAGCTCGGCCACCGTGGTGGCCCCGCCCATCAGCTCGGCCTGCGCGGCCGCGATCTCCTCGTCGGTCTGCGTCTTCTGTGCCTCCGCCAGCTGGCCGACCTCGTCACGATGCTCGATGGCATAGGTGATCAGCTTCTCGACGGCGTACAGGTTCGCGTCCCGCACCGCAGTCAGCTGAATCGGCGGCAGGTCGAAGTCGTACTCGACGCGGTTCTTGATCCGCACCGCCATCAGCGAGTCGAGACCCAGCTCGATGAGCGGCACCTCCCACGGCAGGTCCTCGGGCTCGTACCCCATGGCGCTGCCGACGATGGTGCCAAGTCGCTGCCCGATGGTCTCGCCGCTGTCGGGGGACCACTTGGCGAAGCCCGCGGCCAGACCCGCACCGGCGGTGAGGTTGTCGGACAGGATCGCCGCGTCGTCCTCGGGCTCGTCCTCGACGACCTGGGTCATCGGCGCCTGCTCCATGGTGGTCGCGGGTGCCGAGATCGCGGCCCCACTGCCGACCGCCGTCGGCAACGCAGTGGCCTGCCCGCCGCGGCTGACGATCGAGTCGTACACCAGCGTGAAGGACTCCCCGATGCGGGCGTGCACCTGAACGGTCGCCCCTCCTGGGTGACGGCTCAGCGTCGTCACCAGGCGGGCGTCGTCCGACGGCACCGCGCGCTGCTCGAAGGCCGTCAGCTTGGCGTCTGGAAGCACCTGCACCGCAGCCGCCTTCACCAGCGCACCCAGATCGGTGGCACCGCGCGGGGCGAACTCCCAGACGTGGCGGCCGTCCGGCATCGCGACGTGCGTGCCGGGAAGGATGTTCGAGCCGTCGCCGGAGAACCGGACCTCGAGCCAGTGCGGCTTGCGCTTGAACCGGGTCGGCGGGATGTTCGCGAACTCGCCTGGCGCAAAGAGGGTCCGGAAGTCCAGGTCGTGGCCGTGGGTGAAGAGCTGCGCCATGGCCGACGTCATGGAGTCGACCTCGTCCTGCTTGCGCGCCAGCGTGGGGATCAGCTGCCCGTCGTGCAGACCAGCGGAGGCCGTCGTGAGCCCAACCTGCATGAGCGCCACGGGATTCGGGGCCAGCTCCAGGAACGTGGTGTGTCCGTTGTCGACGGCGTTGCGGATGCCGTGGGTGAAGTAGACGCTGTGCCGCAGGCCCTTCTTCCAGTAGTCGACGTCGTGGATGGGCTCACCGCCGGGCCGGATGAAGCTGCCCTCGTGCACCGTGGAGAAGTACGGGACCTGCAGTGGCTGCGCCTCGATGCCCTGCAGCTCGGCCGCGAGCTCACCGAGCAACGGGTCCATCTGCTGAGTGTGGCTGGCGCCCTTCGTCTGGAACTTGCGGGCGAACTTGCCCTCCGACTCGGCCCTCGCGATGATCGCGTCGACCTGCTCGGGCGGGCCGCCGATGACGGTCTGGGTCGGCGCGGCGTACACGCAGACCTCGAGGTCCGGGTAGTCCGAGAACACCGTCTTGATTTCGTCGGCGGAGTATTCGACGAGAGCCATCAACCGGATGTACTCACCGAAGAGCATCGACTCGCCCTCACCCATCAGGTGAGCACGCGAGCAGATGGTGCGGGTGGCGTCGACCAGCGACAGACCACCGGAGAAGTAGGCAGCCGCAGCCTCACCGAGCGACTGACCAACCAGTGCACCGGGTTTCGCGCCATGTGCCTTCAACAGCTCACCAAGCGCGACCTGGATCGCGAAGATGACGGTCTGCGTGGTCTCGATGCCGTAGTCCTGCGAGTCGTCCAGGATCAGCTCGACGATGGAATAGCCCAGCTCGTCCTGGACCAGGGCGTCGACCTTGTTGATCCACTCGGCGAAGATCTCGTCGCGCAGGTACAGGCTCTTGCCCATCTTGCGATGCTGCGCACCGAAGCCCGCGAGCACCCAGACGGGTCCGTTGGTGAGCGGACCGTCGGCGGCCAGCACCAACGGAGTCTGCTTGCCCTCGGCGAGGGCGCGTAGGCCCTTGACGGCCTCATCGTGGTCATGGGCCAGCACCACGGCGCGGGACCGGCCGTGGTTGCGCCTGCTCAGCGACCTGCCGATCGACTCCAGTGACGACGCGCGGCCCTCAGGGCCGTCGATCCAGTCGGCCAGTTCCGCGGCGGTGGCGCGCTTGCGGGAGGTCAGGAATCCCGAAACAGCCAATGGCACAACGGGAGTCGTGGGATTCTCGGCTTCGGCGGCGGCCAGCTCCTCGCGTGCCACCTCCAGCAGACGCAGTGCCTCGTCGGTCAGGCCGGGGAGTGCGGGCTCGCCATCGCCGAGCGCCTCCACGCCGATGTCGTCGGCGTCGTCATCATCGTCGTCGATCAGGTCGCCGTACTCGTCGACCCGCACGCCTCCGACGTAGACCGCGTTGGCATCCGACGTTGCCTGCGGTGCAACGACTTCCACTACCGGCTCCGGCTCGACGAGGTCCGACGGCAGCACCTCGCGCACCACCAGGTGGGCGTTGGCGCCACCGAAGCCGAACCCGGAAACACCGGCGATGGCATGGCCGCTGTAGCGCGGCCAGTCGGCGACGGTGTCGTTGACCTTGATGTGGATCTTGTCGAAGTCGATGTACGGGTTGGGGCCGGTGTAGTTGATCGACGGCGGTAGCTTGTCGTTGCGCAGCGACAGCGCGACCTTGGCGAGGCTTGCTGCACCCGCCGCCGACTCAAGGTGTCCCACATTCGATTTCACCGCACCGAGCAGTGCGGGCCGGTCAGCGGCGCGGCCCCGTCCGATCACCCGGCCGAGCGCGTCGGCCTCGATCGGGTCACCGAGGATGGTGCCGGTGCCGTGCGCCTCGACGTAGTCGACGGTGCGCGGGTCGATGCCCGCATCCTTGTACGCCTTGCGCAGGACGTCCGCCTGCGCGTCCGGGTTGGGCGCAAGCAGACCGTTGGAGCGACCGTCGTGGTTGACCGCGGTGCCTGCGATGACGGCGATGATGTCGTCACCGTCGCGGCGGGCATCGGCGACGCGCTTGAGCACCAGCATGCCGCCGCCCTCGGACCGGGCATAGCCGTCGGCATCCTGCGAGAAGGACTTGATCCGGCCGTCCGGCGCCAGCACGCCACCGACCTCGTCGAAGCCGATGGTGACCAGCGGGGTGATGAGCGCATTGACACCGCCGGCGAGCACCACGTCGACGTCGCCGGCGCGTAGCGCCTTCACGCCCTCGTGCACGGCCACCAGTGACGACGAGCAGGCCGTGTCGATGGCCATCGACGGGCCGCGGAAGTCGTAGAAGTAGGACACCCGGTTGGCGATGATCGAGCTCGTCGTCCCGGTGATCGCGTACGGGTGCGCCACCGCGGGATCGGACACCGACAGGAAGCTGTAGTCGTTGTTCGAGGCACCGACGTATACGCCGACCGACCCGCCGCGCAGGCTGGAGGCTGGAATCCTGGCGTTCTCCAACGCTTCCCACGTGAGTTCCAGCGCCATCCGCTGTTGCGGATCGATGTTGTCGGCTTCCATCTTCGACAGCGCGAAGAACTCGGCGTCGAAGCCCTTGATGTCGGAGAGGTAGCCGCCGCGCGTGCGCGCCTTGGCGACCCGCTCGGCGATTCGCGGTTCGTCGAGGAACTCCTCCCAGCGCCCTGGCGGCAGGTCGGTGATGGCGTCGCGACCCTCGAGCAGCGCCGTCCACATCTCGTCGGGGGTGTTCAGGTCACCGGGGAAGCGGGTGCCGATGCCGACGATCGCGATATCGTCCACGTCCTTGGTGCGCGACCAATCCTCGTCGCTCGCACCGGTTTCGACGTCCTCGGGCTCACCCTCGACGATGACCGTCGCCAACGACTCGATGGTCGGGTGGCGGAACGCCACGGTCGCCGTCAGAGTCACACCGGTGAGGTCCTCGATGTCGCTGGCCATGGCGACCGCGTCCCGCGACGACAGACCCAGCTCGACCATCGGCGCCGACTCGTCGATGCGGTCGGCGGGCTGCCCCGTCGCGTCGGCGATCCAGTTGCGCAGGTACTCGCGAAGTTCGGCGACGGTCTTGTCGGTGCGGACCGGTTTGTTGTCGGGGGCGCTCGGCGAATCGTTCCCTGCGTCAGTCATGTTCACTGTCCTCGGTTCTTCCCGCAAGCGCTCATCACTATTCACTTTCGCCGCGTCTGCGGCCCTGGGCGACGAAGCGGCGTCGGCCACGTCAGTCCGACTGGTCGGGGAAGTCGTTCGCGATCTTGCCGCTGCGAAGCGAGCCGTCGAGGTACGCCGAGCGGCAGGCCCGGCG
>NZ_JBEVLO010000153.1:0-6822 GCF_040509115.1 Mycobacterium sp.
CCCGGCGCGCCATCGTGTCCGCCGCCCTCCACCTCCTGGAGGAACGCAGCTTCAGTGCGCTGAGCCTGCGTGAGGTGACCCGCGAGGCCGGAATCGTGCCCGCCGCGTTCTACCGGCACTTCGACTCGATGGAGGCCCTTGGCCTCGTCCTGATCGACGAGTCGTTCCGCGCCCTGCGCGACATGCTGCGCGGCGCCCGCGCCGGCAAACTCGACCCGAGCCGCATCATCGAGTCCACCGTCGACATCCTCATCGCCGGTGTGAACGACCGCCGCGAGTATTGGCGCTTCATCGGACGTGAACGCAACAGCGGAGTCACCGTGCTTCGCTACGCCATCCGCACCGAGATCCGCCTGATCACCTCGGAATTGGCGATCGATCTGACCCGCTTCCCCGGCCTCAACGATTGGAGCGCCGAGGACCTCAACATGCTGTCCAGCCTGTTCGTCAACGCGATGATCTCGATCGCGGAGGCCATCGAAGATGCAACGGACGCGAATGCACTCGACGAGATCCGGCAGACGGCGGTGAAGCAACTGCGGTTGATCGTCGTCGGGATCAGCGGCTGGCACGGTACCGATTGAGGCGCGCGCACCAGGTGTGAATCCCCGCGCCGCGACGTGGGCAGACCGTCCCCGCGACGGGAGCCGCGTCGAATGCGATGCGCGACTTCTGAACTCCGCCGATCCGGGCGGTGCGGGAGCGGACGCCCAACTGGTCCGGACTGCGACTCGGGCCGCGAGTGCCGAATGCGCTCTGAACGCCCTCCCCGACCGCTGCGACGAATCAACGGCAGCACAACGCTTTTCAAACCGTGACGAGCGTCTCAATCCGGGCTGAGCGCGCATCGGATCATGTCGCCGCCCGAGTCGACGCATGCACCGACCTCCCGTAGCGTCAAGAGCTGACCCCCTGAACCCGACCCCCGAACGGGAGCTGAGAGTCGACATGCCTGATGGATTCTCGTCCATGACCCACGTCGCGGTATCCGCCGCATGGGTGTTCGCCGCCGTCGCCGTCGCCTACGTCATTGGTGGCGTGCTGTCGTGGGCGCTGCAGCGCATCGGTCGCCGCAGCGCGCTGATCACCGACGTCGCCCACTTCACCCGAATACCTGGCCGCGCAACACTGATGGTGATCGCGGCGAGCATCGCGGTCAAACGCGTCGTCGATCCGTCCGCATCGTGGCGCGGATGGGTCGATCACCTGATGGTCCTGCTGGTCATCGCGGTCAGCACCTGGTTGGTGGCCAGCTTCGTGCGCGTCGCCGAACGCCAGGCGATCGTGCGGTTCGGTGGCGGCGACGAGATCACCGACGCCGATCGCCGCCGTCGACGGGTCCGCACCCAGGTGACGGTGATGCGCCGCCTGAGCATCGCCGTCATCATCGCGTTTGGACTGGCCGCGGCGTTGATGACGTTCCCGTCGTTCACCGACATCGGCAAGACGTTGTTCGCGTCCGCAGGCGTGCTGTCGGTGGTCGCAGGCCTTGCGGCCCAGACGTCGCTCGGTGCCGTGTTCGCCGGCATTCAGATCGCCTTCTCCGACGCCATCCGCGTGGGAGACGTGGTGGTGCTGGAGGACGAATGGGGCCGCATCGAGGAGATCACGCTGACCTACGTCGTCGTCCACGTGTGGGACGAACGGCGCCTGGTATTGCCGTGCACCTACTTCACCACCACCCCATTCCAAAACTGGACGCGCAACGCCACCGAGCTGCTCGGCACGGCGGAATTCGACCTCGACTTCACCGTTCCGATCGACGCCATGCGGGCCGAGCTGGAACGGCTGTTGGCCGCCAACGACCTCTGGGACGGCCGGGTCGGCATCGTGCAGGTCACCGATTGCGTCGGCGGCTACCTGCGAGTCCGCATGCTGGTCAGTGCGTCCAATGCGCCTGCGCTCTTCGACTTGCGCTGCCATGTCCGCGAGGGCATCACCGGGTGGCTGCAGCGCACCAACCCGGGAGCGCTACCCCGTTGGCGCGTCGAACAATTCGACGGTCAGGCTTCTGCACTGGAGACCCGCGACCTCACCACGCGTCGCGACCTGGCCGACGCCTCGTTGTTCAGCGGCAGCACGGCCGCTGAACAACGCGGGCGGATCTTCGATGCCGAGGATGCGGTCGCCGCGCCCGGCAACGACGGCAACTCCAACGGCCACCGCATCCGCTACGACGGCGACAACTGACTAACGCGGCGTACCGCCGCCGTCGACGATGACGACCTGACCCGTGATGTAACTCCCCGCAGGAGAGCACAAGAGCAACGCGGCGCCAACCAGCTCGTCGGCCGTTCCCAACCGCCCCATCAGGGTGTTACCGACCATGCTGTCGATGACCGGCTGAGGATTCTTGCGCATCATGTCGGTATCGATGGGCCCGGGTGCGATCGCGTTCACCCGAATGCCGTCGTCGGCGAACTCGGCGGCCATCGATCGGGTGAACGACATCAGCGCGGCCTTGCCGGAGGCGTACATCGACAACATCGGCGCGAAGACGAATGCCCCGACCGACACCATGTTGAGCACCGCAGCACTGGGACTGATCTTCAGATGAGGTAACGCCTTCTGCACCAGGAACACCGGGCCTCGGAGGTTTACCTCATACGATTTGTTGAGCGCCTCGACCGTCATCTCCCCCAGCGGCTGAGCGAGCGCGTTCGCGGCGTTGTTGACCACGACGTCGAGGCCGCCGAACTCCGCGACCGTACGGGCCACCAATTCATCGAGGTCGTCCAGGTTTCCCGCGTGGGCGCGCACACCGATGGCTTGACCACCGAGCCCTCGGAGATGTTGGGCTGCCGCCTCGCAGGCGTCGGCCTTGCGGCTGGCGACAACGACCCGAGCCCCGGCGAGTGCAAAGCCCTCCGCCAGCGCCAGCCCGATTCCGCGGGTGCCACCCGTCACGATGACGGTGCGATCGGTCATGTCGAAAAGGGCGTCGTATGTAGCGCGATCCACGACGGTCAGTAGAACACGTTGCAGTCGCGCCTCACACGCACCCGGTCACGGTGATGCGACGACCCACGTTGGCGCACACGCTGACGTTGGGTCTCGGAGGGGGCGGCACGTACACGGGAGGAGGCGGCGGAGGCGCTGCCTCGCCGGGCGGCGGGGGTGGTGGCGGTGGCGGTGGTGGTGGAAGAAGGTCGTTGAGCTCGTAGAGCGGGTCCGAGCAACCACTGACGTCGACGTGCCGTCCGCCGACGGATCCGCAAATGGCACTGGCGGCGGGCGCCTGGACCACGGTGAGGCCGGCAGCGACGATCACCGCCGCCACCCAGCCCGCTGCGCGCCGCATCGTCTGCATGTCGCCATGTTGCGCGTCATGGCGGCGTTCGTGTCGTGAATCGCGGGATTCGTGGCACGGCCTTGGCGTTCACGCGCCACCAGACCGGCCGCACCTGGCCTCAGCGGCGGCTCGGTCTCCTCGCCACCGCGCGACACCTGCGCTGCACGCCGTCAGGCGGTCGGCTTGCCCGCCGCGGGTGTCGGAGTCCAGAGCGATGACGAGATCCGCCGCCAGCCGGTGGGCCGGATCGGGCTGGTAATTGTTGGGTTGTCCGACAACGCGTTTGGTGCCGACACCACCACCACGTTCACCCCCACGAAGAACGAAAACTTCAACGGCACAGACACATTCGAGTACGCCACCAGTACAACCGCCACCGTCACGAAGCGCCGCCGACGCGAGACACCTCGGTCGGCGGGGAACGTGTATCGCGACCGATGACGGAACCCACTGCTGTCACCGTCGAGTCCCGCGGTATTCATTCCTACGCCATGGGAACCCCTGCCTTTGGGGGGTGGTGTGAGCCCACCACCGCTACGTCGAACCCAGCGGTCGGCCTGACCGGGTCGAGCGCCGCCATGCCGGCGACCGTCGGCCGCGCAGAACTACCGACGCGTACCTGGTTGGCACTGGGTCGTTGGGCATACGGCCGGGATCACGGCCTGTTCGCCACGATTCCCGACCCACGCACAGTCAGCGGAAGGGTTCGGTCATGGCACCGACATGGGTCGACACCCCCGCCCCGACCCGACCCCGAGCCTCCTGCCAGATGGCAACGAAAGCGTCGGCACCCCGGCTCTTCACCGCGGTGGTCGATAGTTCGCTGACGCGAAGACACCGCCCTGGCCCGATGGACGGCGAAGGTCGCCGCACTTGGCAGCAAATATGCCTCTCATGAATGATCTTGAGGGAGATGCGCGCCAGAGGGCCGTGCGCCCGCTCTCGCAGCGACGACATCCAGTGCGTTTGCCAATCTGGGACGAGCCGTTGCGCACGTCATCCGTTGCGCAAGTAGGCAAACTTCCCGGGGGCGCAGCGATCCATCGTCACCCGTTACCGGGACGGCTCAAAACACGTCATAAATAAATTCATCGGAAATGCTGGCGCTGAGCGATCTCGCAGCTTATGTTTGCTGAACCAGACCAGGGGGACCCTTGCCGTCGGCGAGGACTGGATCAAGGGGGGATTTGTGTCATGAGTGCTGCGCGAAATCATCGTAGGACCACTGCCCGTCATCGCAAGGCGGCCACGAGTTCACGGACGGGCGAACACGTCATGCTCACTCCACTAAGCCAACCAGGGCTTAGCTCAAGCCCCTTGGGGACCTACTCCCGGTTCATCGGCCGCATCGGCGCTCTGGCCGTCGCCCTGGGCGTCGGTGCGGCCGTGGCGACCAGCTATGGTCTCCCCGTCGCGCACGCCGACGAGACCAGCGACACCCCTCCCGGCGAAACCGCCGAGCCGACTCCCGGTGGCAACGACGGCGGGCCCAGCGGGGGTGATCAGCCGAACGATTCACCGGTGGCGATCATCAACGGCGAACCCGCAGGCGGAGATGACAACCCCGGCAACGGTTCCGGTACCGGAGGCGGTGACGTGCCGCAGATGAACCTCGATGCCAACACCGTCGTCATCGAACAAGACCTTGAGCCCGAGGATCACCCTGCCGGTGGCGGACCCGACACTCCGTTACCGACCCCCGACCAGAATCTCACGCCGGCGCCGCCGGTCGACCCACCGTCGCCGAGCCCCGACCCCGCACCGCAGGCACCCACGGCCAATCCGGCACCGCCATCCAGTCAGGCGCCGCCCCCACCTGCACCCCTCGCACCCGGCAGCGACAACGGCAAGGTCCTCGCCGGGGAGCCCAACGGCGACGACCCCGCCGGCGGCACCCCCGTCATAGCCCTGGACCAGGACACCACCGGTGGCAACGCCAACCGGATGACGCTGACCGACTTCAGCGCCCAAAGCTTCAGCCAGAACCCCTCGGTCAGCACCCTGGCCGCCCCCAACGTCATCGAACCCCCACAACCGGACCTGTTCGCAGGCCTGGCCACCCTGCCAGGAGTCGTCCTGCGCGTAGCCACCACCATCGCCGCAGCCTTCCTCACTCCCTTCCTGGCCCCCGGCCCCGCAGCACCCGGCTCACCGCCGATGTTGTGGGCCGTCCTTGCCTGGGTGCGCCGCGAGATCCAACGCACGCTGTTCAACCAGACACCCCAAGCCGTCAACGATTCCGCCACCACCGACGAAGACACCGACGTCATCATCGCCGTGCTCGGCAACGACAGCGACTTCGACGAGGACCCGCTGGTGGTCACGGACTACACCCAGCCGGCCAACGGCAGCGTCGTCCTCAACGCCAACGGCACCTTTACCTACACGCCGAACGAAAACTTCCACGGTACAGACACATTCGAGTACGCAGTCCAAGACGCCAGCGGCGCCCCGCACTACCACGGGATCCTGCAGGGCCTGTTCAACCTGGGGCACCAGGACACCGCGACCGTGACGGTCACGGTTGGGGCGGTCAACGATGTGCCGGTCGCCTTCGACGATGCGTTCGCCACCGACGAGGACACCCCGGTCAACGGCACCCTGCCCACCGGCACCGATGCCGACAACGACACCCTGACCTACGCCATCGCCACCGACCCCGCCCACGGCACCATCACCAACTTCGACGCCACCACGGGCACCTACACCTACACTCCCGACCAAGACCTCGGCGACGGTGAGACCCGAGACGACACCTTCACCTACACCGTCACCGACGGCGCTGCCACTAGCACACCCGCCACCGTCACCATCACCGT
Organism: Mycobacterium sp.; assembly: GCF_040509115.1. Lineage (GTDB taxonomy): Bacteria > Actinomycetota > Actinomycetes > Mycobacteriales > Mycobacteriaceae > Mycobacterium. Next base: position 6,112 of record NZ_JBEVLO010000153.1, read on the forward strand.
GACCGGCACCAACGACGCACCTGCTGCGGGTGACGGCGCCTTCACCACCGACGAGGACACCGCCCTCGTCGATTCGCTGCCCCCCGGCACGGACGTCGACGGCAGCGACACCCTCACCTACACGATCGTCGACCCGCCCACCAACGGCACCATCACCGCCTTCGATCCTGCCACCGGCGCCTTCACCTACGTACCGGACGCGGAGGACCTCGACGTCGGCGAAACCCGCGGCGACAGCTTCACTTACACCGTCAGCGATGGTGACGTCGACAGCCCCGTCGCCACCATCACGATCACGATCACCGGGGTCAACGACGCGCCGGTCGCGGTCGACGACGCGGCCGAGACCGACGAGGACTCTCCGGTTTCCGGCGACGTGTTGGACAACGACACCGACGTCGACGTGGAACCGCTGACCGTGGCCAACCCCGGCACCCAGACCGGCACCTACGGCAGCATCGTCATCAATCCGGACGGCTCGTACACCTATACGCCGGGGCAAGGCGGCCAGGTCGTCGGCGCCAGCGGTGCGGCGATCACGATCACCGACCCCAGCCAGGTCACGCAGGGGACGGCCTCTGGCCTCTTTGGTTCGGGCACTCGCAACTACATCGCCATCGTGTTCACTCCAACCAGCACCCAGTCCTACAGCTTTGGACAGACCACGGCGCCGGTCGACACCGTAATGGCCATCTATGACGGAGCTTTCGA
>NZ_JBEVLO010000154.1:0-40317 GCF_040509115.1 Mycobacterium sp.
CGGCCGCTGCCCGCTCTGGCACTACCCGCCGTTCACCGCGATGTTGGTGATGTCGGCGCCATTGCCCAGTGACTGCCATGTCCAATTCGTCACGCGATCCGACGTCGGGACGGACTTCACCCGCTCGATGAGCGGGAACCAGGCCAGGTCCTTGGTCGCGATGAGATTGGCGTCCTTCCAGTGCGGGGTGGAATCTTCGGCCGAGAATGCCTGATTGACAGCGGCGTTGAGCGCTGGATTGTCATACGTGACGCCATTCCACGTCCCGCCGGGTGCGAAATCGGAGTCCAGCCACCCTCCCAGCGTCATCCGAGCGCTGTTGCCCTGCCAGTCCGGGGTCCAGTTGGTGATCGCGAGATCCCATTGATCGAACTTGGACTTGTCGCTGAGGAAGGCGTTGAACGCGCCGAAGCCGTCGGCGGGGATCGGTGTCAGCTTGACGGTGATGCCCGCCCGGGCGGCCGCGCTCTGCACCGAGGTGGCGATCTTCTCGAACTCGGGCGAGCTGCGGAAGGCCACGTTCACCGTGAGGTTGGGCTGACCGGCTTCGGCGAGCAACGCCTTGGCCTTGTCCGGGTCACCCTTGTCATCCGTGGTCGGATATGGGTTCTCGTCCGCATAACCGGCGATCGTCGAGGTGAGGATCTCGTTGCTCGGGATCGCCGAGTCCGGGCCGCCGAGTCCCCGGACGACGTCGCTGCGGTTCAGGGAGTAATTGAACGCCTGCCGGACCCGCAGGTCCTTGAACGCCTGCTGCGCAGGGGTCTTCGGCGCGTCCGAGTTGTTCCAGCTGATGAACACCGCCGACCCGCTCGCCGACTTGTGCAGGTGGTCCGGGTCGGCCTGCTTGTATTGGGCGATGACGTTCGCCGGGTAGGCCCGGATGTAAAGACCGATGTCGGCGCTGCCCGTTTGGAGTTGCTGCGATGCGGCGTCAGCCGACGCCACGGTGGTGTCGAAGACGATCTCGTCGGCGTAGGCATTGCGTGGATCACCATCGGCGTTGTAGCCCTTGACCTTCGACAACGTCAGCTGCTTGCCCTGGTCGTAGGACGAGATTTGGTACGGGCCGCTCGAGACGTAGTTCTTGCGGAACTCCAGACTGTCGGCGAAGTACTTCGACACCACCTCCTCGGGCAGCGGGCTGACGAAGTTCAACGTGAGGATGTCGAGGATGTCGCTGGCCGGCTGGGTGAGCGTCAGTTGGAACGTCTTGTCGTCCAACGCCTTCACGCCGCTGATGTCGTGGGTGTCGATGAAGTTCTTCGCCGCGTTCAGGTCTCCGGTGGGCACCTTCGCGAATTGGTCCGCGTACTCCTTGAACCCCGCGAAGAGCGCGTTGTAATAGGTGATCGCGCTGACCTGCGCGTTGGGATCGGGAAACCGCTTGATCGCGTAGACGAAGTCCTGCGCGGTGATCGGCCTGGTACTGGCTCCGGAAAACGCGATGCCGTCGCGCAGGTGGAACGTGTAGGTCTTCCGATCGGGGCTAATGTCCCAGCTCGCGGCCAAATCGGGCACCACCTTGGTGTCGTCGCCGATGCCGTCCTTGCTGCCCGCGTAGGTGACGAGCTGCCGGGTGGTGGCCCGGATGACCTGCCACGACTCGGCCGAGTAGGCGATCAGCGGGTCGAGCGCGTCGACGTCGCCCACCGAGGCGATCCGCAACGTGCCGCCGTGCAGCGCGGCGGGATCGCTCGAGGTCGGCGCACTTCCGCTTCCGCTGCACGCGGCCAGTGTCAGCGACACCGCAAACGTGCTCACCAGAGCGGCGACTCGCCGGCCAGTCCTGTACTTCATCGTTCTCCTTCGTTGCGGGGGTTCACTTGGCGCTACGGGCATGCGTGACGAGGTCGACGGCGAAGGTGGTGACGACGAAGATCACCGCGCCGAGAAGGGTGCAGCCGATGACGACCGGCGCGTCACCGGACTTCGCGGCCGTGACCGCGAGCCTGCCCACCCCGTCGAGACCGAAGATCTGCTCGGTGATGATGGCGCCGCCGAGGATGGTGGCGAACTCGATGCCGCCAAGGGTCAGGATCGGATTCAGCGCGGCGGACAGGGCATGGTCGAAGTACACGCGTCCCGGTGCGACGCCCTTCGCCCGCGCGGTACGGACGTAGTCACGACCCGACACCTCCAGCACCGAGGCGCGAACGACCCGCTGGAAGACGCCCACCTCCGCGAGCACCAGGGTCAGCCATGGCAACAGGAGGTGCTGCGCCCACAGCACGGGCGACTCGGTGAGCGCCACGTACCCGCCGCCGGGAAACACCTTGAGCCCAGCTAGGGACAGCTGAAAGTAGAAGACGTAGAGCAGGATCACGCCGGTGACGAAGGTGGGCACCGCGAGGGCTCCGTAGGAGAACACGCTGGTGACGGTGTCGAAGACACCCCCCGGCTTGCGGGCGGCATACACGCCCAACACGATCGACAACGCGGCCCACAGGATCAATGCCCCGACGGCGAGGCTGACGGTCACCGGGATCTTCTCGACGATGAGGTCCGTCACCGGCCGCTGCGACCGGTAGGAATAGCCGAGGCTCGGCGGCCAGTGCAGCAGGCCCGTCGGCGTTCCCTTGATCTCGGGGCCACGAACGGCGAAGTGCCACAACTGCACGTACCACGGATCGTTCAGATGCAGGCTGGCGGCGATCGCCGAAACCGTTTCCTCCGAGGCATTCTCGGGGGCGAGCATGCGGGCGGGGTTCTGATAGGCGATGCGCGTCAGTCCGAAGGTGATCAACACGACGACGCCCACGGTGAGAACCATCCGCAGCGTACGCAGGACCACGAAGCGGGTCACGTCGTCACCTCACGACGCCGTCGGATCGAAACGGCTGCGCAACCGGGTGGCAAGGAGGTTGAAGCCTACGACGGTCACGAAGAGGGCGAAGGCAGGCGCGATCAGCATCCATGGCTGGGTCTGGTAGAGCGCCGTGTCCTGGGCGATGGCGATCATGGTGCCCCAGCTCGGAGTCGGCGGCCGAATGCCCACCCCCAGATAGGACAGCGACGCCTCGGCGATGATGTTGGTGGGCAACTGCACTGCCCAGTAGATGACGATCGTCGGCAGGATGGTCGGCAAGATCTCGCGGAGCAGGACCCGAGCATGTGACGCGCCCGATCCCACCGCCGCCAACACATACGGCCGTGCCTTGACCTCGATGACCAGATTGCGCACCAATCGGGCGAAGTAGGTCCACGAGAACAGGGCCACCACGCCGATCACCACGACCGCCGGATCGACCAGGGTGGTGCCCGCGGTCCCGCGGTTCAACGTGACGACGCTGAGAGCGGTCACCAGGAACGGGAACGCCAGCGCCACGTTGGTCACCTCCGACAGCACCGCGTCGATTCGGCCACCGAAGTAGCCGCCGCTCAACCCCACCACGACGCCGACGATCATCGCGATGGTCGTCGCCGGGATGCCGATGGCCAGGGAGATCCTGGCGCCGTAGAGCGTTCGGACCAGGACGTCCCTGCCGCTGCCGTCGGCGCCGAGGAGGAAGCCGTTCCCACCGGTGATGGGAAGGCCTGCGGCATCGAGGGTTTCGTCGGCGAACTGCTCGTTGGGTCCATGACCGAGGAGTGCCGCGACGGCTGGAGCCAACAGCGCGGCCGCGACGACGACGCCAATGATCACCGCACCGGCCAGCAGACCCGGATCGGCCACGGCGGCGCGCCACCGACGCCTGGCGGGCACCGGCTGCGATGGCGTGGGCACCGCCGTCTGCAGGAGTAGCTGGCTCATGATGCCCGCGCTCCGTCGAGGCGCGGGACGGCGTCCAACAGCCGCCGCGTGTAGGCGGACTTCGGGTTGCCGAAGACGTCGGCCGTCGTCCCGGTCTCCTCGACCCCGTCGGGTCCGAGCACGATCACACGCTGGGCGATCGACGACACCACCCCGAGGTCGTGGGTGATGAAGAGGAACGCGGTGTGCTTGTCACGGATCAAATCCGCTACCAGGGAGAGGATCTCGGCCTGGGTGGTGACGTCGAGGGACGACAGCGGCTCGTCGGCGACGATCAGCGCAGGTTCGAGGACGAGGGCCCTGGCGATCGCGACGCGCTGCCGCTGCCCGCCGGACAGTTCCGCGGGATAGCGCCCGAGCAGTTCCTTGCCGACGCGGGCGTCGGCGGCCGCCCGATCGATACGCGCCGGGATCTCGGTGCGGGCAACCCGTTGGGCGACGAGAGGCGCGGCGAGCGAGGCCCGCACGGTTCGGCGGGGATGCAGGCTGGAGTACGGATCCTGAAAGATCATCTGCACCGAGCGCCGCGCCTCAGCGGGTAGTGCGGGTATCCCGTCGCTGAGCGCCGTCGGGTAGGTGATGCCACCCAGGGTGACCTCGCCGGCATCGGCGTACTGCAATCCGGCGACGATGCGGCCCACCGTCGACTTGCCGGATCCCGACTCACCGACCAACCCGACCACTTCGCCAGCCTCGATGGTGAAGTCCAACCCGTCGATCACGGTGCGTCTTGGACCTCGGTTTCGGGTGCGGTAGGACTTCACCAGCCCGCTGACCCGCAGCAGCGGAGGACCGGGAACCCCGACGGGGATCGCCGGCGCGATCCGGTCGACGCTGTGCAGCCGCGACGCGGTGAGCAGTTCGCGGGTGTACTCCTCGCGTGGTGTCGCGTAAATGGCCTGGCGCGAACCCGATTCGACGACTCGGCCGTCCTTCACCACGACGACGTCGTCGGCGATCTCGGCGACGACGCCGAGATCGTGACTGACGAAGACGATCGCGGTTCCGTGGTCGTGCTGAAGTCGACGCAGCAGCGAGATGATGCCCGCCTGAACGCTGACGTCGAGCGCCGTGGTGGGTTCGTCGGCGATGATCAGCGCGGGGTTCAGTGCGATGGCGATGGCGATCATCACCCGTTGCCGCATGCCGCCGGAGAACTCGGCGGGGTGGCTGCGGTAGGCGTGCGTCGGGTCGGCGATGCCGACCTCGTCGAGCAGGCCTTCCACCCGCCTGCGCAGGTCCCGCCTCGTCGCGGCACGGTGGACACGGAACACCTCCTCGATCTGCTTGCCGACGGTCTTGAACGGGTGCAGATTGCTCTGCGGGTCCTGGAAGACGAACCCGATGTCCTTGCCGAGGATGTGCCGCAAGGCCTTCGGGGACAGCGAGAGCAGATCCTGATCGGCGAACCGCACACTGCCGCTGACCTCGGCGTCGACACCCAGCAGCCGGGTGGCCGCCAGCAGCGAGGCACTCTTGCCCGACCCCGACTCGCCCACGATCGCGAGGGTCTGCCCTCGGTCGACCGCGAAGTCGAACGAGCGCACGGCGGGAACGGTATGCCGCCCGCGGGCGCGGCTCCCGGTGTGGAGGGTGACCGCGAGATCGGTGACCTCGAACAGCGCCATCGCTAGAAGTACATTCCGGCGTGCGGCGCAGGCCACGAACCAAAGATCGCATCGGCGACGCTGAGCGCGGCGCCGTCGTGGACGTCGACGAGGCCCGCCAGCGCGAGGGCGTGCCACGTGACACCGCCGAGGAGCACGGCGCCCAGTGCTGCCACGCCGATCGTCAGGTCCGCGGTGCCCTCGGTGCGCCGGACACCATCGGTGGATATCTCGAAGATGGCCGAGTTGTGCTGCAGGATGGCGTCTTCGACCGACACCACGACTGACCCGTCCCCGACGAAACGTCGTGCGTCCAGCGCGGCGGCCGCGTCGATGACCCGCAGCCAGGTCTCGTCCCGGGTACCCGTGACCCGCGCCGCCCGCCGATCGGCCAGCAGCCAGGGCAACGGGTCGTCGAGCGGCAGCGACGTGAAGACGAGTCTGTCGACGAGGTCGAGGTCGAGAAGGAACCGAAGCAGGCCCACATAGGCCTCCACGGTCGGGGCGTGAAGGTCGTCGACCACGACCGTGCGTTCGGCGCTGGTGAACCAGCCGTCGGTTCCCACCGGGTGGTAGCGCACGAATCCGGTCTCGGATCGGGAGTCGCCATGCAGGGCGACGTAGCGGGCGCCGTGGTCGCCCTCGGCACGCAGCCGTTGGTTCTCCCACCACACGGCGGGCCGGTCGATCGCGCCCGGCCGGCGCGATCGCGTCCGATCGTAGATGCGCGGCAACGCATCCCACGCCTCGGCGGGGTCGACGAGCCGCACCGACCCACCTGCTGACACGCCCGACCGCAACGCAGCCCGTGACGTCTGGACCTCGACGGTCTGCGACGTGCTGGCCACGGCGTAGCCGAATCGCTCGTAGATCGTCGCCTCGGACGCCCGCAGGCTGGCGACGACCTCCCCGCGGCGGTGCAGATCCCGGAGCTGATGGACCATCAACTGGGAGGCGATCCCACGGCGGGTATGGGAGGGCAGGACTCCGACGTGGGTGACTGCCGCGTGGGGCACACTCCCGCCGCCGGGCACGCTCAGTGTGCTCGCCGCCGAATCGGCGGTCGCCACCAGTTCGCCGTCCACGAAGGCACCCAGCGTGCGGCCCGGCTCGACGAGCTTGCCCACCCGACCGGATTCAAGGCCTGCCAGGGGCGCGAACCCGACCATCGCGGCGCGAAACACGTTGACAGCCGCGACGAGATCGGAGTCCTCGCGAAGGACCCGGATGTCGGCGGTCACCGGACGGGCGCCCGGTCGGAAGCGGTGTACCTGGCCCGACGGTAGCGAGCGGCGGGATGATCGTCGGCGACGTGATCGCGACCCTTCAACCGCTGCCGCAGCGTGGCCGCCGCAGTGGGCCTCGGTCTGATCCGGCCCCGTCGATCGAGTTCTGGCACGACGAGATCGGCGAAGTCCCGGTAGCTGTCTGGGTTCACCACACCGATCAGGTTGATGCCTTGGGTATCCGTGGCGGCCAGCCAGGCTTCGAGCTCGTCGGCCACCGCGCCCGGAGTCCCGACGATCGTGTGGGAGCGGCCGAATCCCGTTGCCGGCGCGAGTGCGTCGCGCAGCGTCCAGTCCCTGTCGGCCGCCGCGAACATCGACAGCAGGGAACGGTTCGAGTCGGTGTCGTGGTGCGCGATGACGCCGTCGAGGTCGTGTTGCGAGAAGTCGACCCCGGTGCTCGCCGAGTAGTGCGCGAGCGCTCCCTCGACGTCGAAGTAGGACTGGTAGTCCGCAAGCTTCGCGGCAGCTCCGCGCTCGGTGTCGTCGGTGACGACGGCCACCGCACTGACGAAGTCGAGGGATTCCGGATCACGCCCCTGATCGGCGGCCGACGCACGGATCGCCGCGACGTTCCGACGGATCCCGTCGGCGTCGGCGCCTGCGACGAAGACCACCTCGGCGTGTCGAGCGGCGAACCGCTGGCCGCGAGGCGAGCCACCCGCCTGCAGCAGCAGCGGCGTTCGTTGCGGTCCCGGCTCGGAGAGGTGCGCGTCGGGCACGGTGAAGTACCGGCCGCGGTGCCCGATCGCGTGCACCCTGTCCGGGTCGGTGTAGACGCCCGAGGCCACGTCGCGAACGACGGCGTCGTCCTCCCAGGAGGCCTCCCACAGCTTGAAGACCACGTCGAGGAACTCATCGGCCCGCTCGTAGCGCTCGTCATGCGGAATCTGCTTGTCCAGCCCCAGGTTCCGCGCGGCACTCTCGAGCTGGGAGGTGACCACGTTCCACGCCACCCGGCCCCCGGTCAGGTGATCCAGGGTGCTGAACTTCCTCGCGAGCAGATAGGGATGCTCGTAGGTGGTCGACACGGTCACGCCGAATCCCACGTCCGTCGTCGCCGCCGCCATCGCCGACACCAACAGCAGCGGATCGTCGACGGGTGACTGCGTGCCCGTCCTCAGCGACGCGGCCGCGCTCCCGTCGTAGGTGTCGAGGAGCCCCAGCGCATCGGCGAGGAAGAACGTGTCGAAACGGCCGTGGTCCAGGATGGTGGCGAGCTCCACCCAGTACTCGATGGTGGTGTAGCGGTGCGTCTGGTCCAGCGGGTGGCGCCACAGTCCGTAGTTGACGTGGGACACCGAGTTCATCGAGAACCCGTTGAGGATGATGGGTGCGGTAGTCGACACGGTGGGCTCAGTTGCCCTGTCCGCCGCGGCCGCGGGCCGCCAGATCCGGGACGGGATCCTTTCCGTTGATCAACCAGTCGCCGAGGATGCGAGCCTTGTACACGCGCGGATTGTGCGACGCGAGGGTGCGAGCGTTGCGCCAATGCCGGTCCAGGCCAAGCGCTTCGGAGACCCCTGACGCGCCAAGGGCATCGAAGACGGTGGTGGTGGCCTGCAGGGCCGCCGCGATGATCACCAGCTGCGCCTGAGTCACCGCGACCTCGGCGTCGATCAGCCGACGACGGGCGTGTTCGTCGTCCCCCGCGATGCGACCCGCCACGATGGCGTCCAGTGTCCTGGTGGCCTGGTTCAGCGCGGCCGATGCGGCGAACGCGTCGGCCGACACCGAACCGATCACCTGTAGGAGCTGGGCGTCATCGCCAGGGATCTCGGCAAGACCCTGCGGATAGTTGCGGCCGCGGGCCTTCAATGCCGCGCTACCGTCGCGCAGTGCCGCACCGGTGATTCCGGTCAACACCGACAGCATGGCGGTCTGGTAGAAGTGCGCCTGATAACCGAAACGGTCGGTCGCGGGGAAGACGTCCCCAGCCTCGGCTCGCACCCGATCGTAGTGCGCCGAGCCGCTGGCGGTGGCCCGCTGACCGAACCCCTTCCAATCGTCGACCAACGTCACACCGGGGTCGTCGGCGCGCACCAACGCAGTCCACAGCGCACCGTCGTCACCGCGACCGAGGACGTCGAGCCAATCGGCGTAAAGACTTCCGGTCGCATAGTATTTGGCACCGGTCACCACCCAGTGGTCGTCCTCGGCGGTGACCGTCGAGGCGAGGTTGGCCAGTGTGAGATTGTTGGCCTCGGTCCAGCCGCCGCCGACGAATGCCCCGGCCAGAAAGCGCTTGATCCACGTGTCCCCTGCGTCCGACACCGGCGCGTTGAGCCGGTCCTCGACGAAGGCCAGGTGGTTGCGCCAGATGTGGCTGACGTTGGCGTCGGCCTCGCCGAGTTCCGCAAGCAGCGCGAAGGTCTGTTCGAGCGAGGCACCGAGGCCGCCGTGCGCCTCGGGGATGCGCAGAGTCCCGAACCCGGCGTCGTTGAGCCAGCGGACTTGCTCGTGGGGCAGGATGCGCTCGCGCTCGCGCTGCACGTTCCCCTCCGCGATCGAGGCGAACACCGGGCGAAACCGGGCCCGGAGATCATCGACGTTGGCGGTGGGAGTGGCCAAATACGTTGTCTGATTGCTCATTCCGTCACTTCACTGGTGTCGATGCGGTAAGCGGCTTCGTGCTCGACGGCGACGTATCCGAGTCGGCGGTACAGCAGATGGGCCTTGCTGCGGTTGTCGACGTCGGTGCCGAGCGAGGCCACCGTCAGCCCTCGCCGCCGAGCTGCGAGCCAGATCTTGGTCAGCATCAGTTCGGCGATGCCGCGCCGTCGGTGGTCGCTGCGCACGCCGATGTAGTCGGTGTGCGCACTGATTTCCTGCGAATCCACTGGGCCCGCGGTGTACGTCGAACCCAGCACGTAGCCGACCACCCGATCGCCGTCGTCGATGACGGCCAGACTGAAGTCGGGCGTGAAGGCGCGGCTGTGCAGGTGATGCTCCCAGTCCTCCGGCGACTTGGACATGTTGCCGAAGTGCTCTTCGAAGGTTTCGTACTGCAGTCTGCGGACCTGCTCGGATAGTCCACGACCGAGTACCTCGGGCCAGCTGAGCACCCGCAGCCCGCTGATCGCGGCAGCCTCGAGCGAGGCGAGATCCTCACCGCTCAAGGGTTTCCGGGTACGGATGAACTGACCTTCGCGTCGGGCGCCGCGACGCGTGAGCGCCTCGATCACCCGGTGCTCGTCGGAACCGATGAACACCCTGAGATACGCGCCTGCGAGGTGCGCACTCTCGCGATGGAACCGGTCGACCGTCACGTCCACGACGTCGTCGATCACCCAATTCGGTGTCGCGGGGTCGAAGACGAAGTCGGCGAGAATCTCGGGCTCGGTCCCGTGAGGTCGGTGCAACGCCGCGTAGCCGCGGACGAATCCCGATCCGTCCACCACTGTCAGCGTTGCGTCCTGGTAGCCGGACGCCAGCTGCTCTGCGACGTCGCGGGAGTCGGCGGCGAACTTCCGTCCACGCAAACCCGCGGTGGTGGCCAGGAAGTCGGCGATCCGGGGGTGATCCACCGATGTGACGGTGACGGCGGACCACCTTTGCACGCTGCGCCCGTCGACGACCGTCATGGCGCGACCGGGCCCTTGCCCGACTTTCGTGCCAACGTGGCGCGGATCCCGTCGTCGGCCAGGCGCTGCTGCTCGTCGTCGGACAGCGTCTGGATGGTGCCCACCCGCTTGGCGACCTCGGGCCTGGTGCGCCTCAGATATCCGTACCACCCCACCGCGAGGAGGAGGAACCCGCCGAACACCAGGGGCAGGATGTTGAACGGATACTCCGGCACCGGGTAGAAGTTGCTGAAGATCACGTATGCCAAACCGAGTGTCGCCGCGGCGGACACCGCCAGCCGGACGGGCGTCAGCGCCCCGATCCGATGCAGCCAGATCGGCGTCGCGATCACGACCAACAGGTAACTGATCAGAAAGCCCCAGTTGGCGACGTAGCCGCCGTAGACGTCGAAGACCAGTCGCCCAGCGGAACTGAACGTCGCGACGATGGCGAAGACCAGCGCCAGCGCGCCGACGAACACGACGCCAACCCACGGCGTCTTGTGGGTCGGATGCACCCTGCTGAACACCCGCGGCAACGCTCCTTCGTGGCCGAACGTGAACAACGAACGGGCAGCGGCGGTGGTCACCGCGGTGACGAACACGATGAACGCCACCCCGACGGCCGCGCTCACGACGTAGTTGACCCAGGACACCCCGACGGTGTCGGCCAGCTGCGGCAGCACCGCCTTGTCGCCGTCGATCGCACCGAAGTGGAGGATCTGCGGGTAGGTCGCGAAGATGTACAGCACCCCGATCAGCAGCACGACTCGCAGAAGCGAGCGGGCGATGTTGCGGTGGGCGTCCTTGGCCTCCGCGCCCAGCGAGGCCACGGACTCGAAGCCCGCGTACGAACCCACCGCCGTCACGGCGGCGATGAACGTCGCGCTGTTGCCCAGATGCCCGAGATCCCACTGCTGCCAGTCGATGCGGAACCCGTAGGCGACGTAGGACGCCACGATGATGACCAGGATCGAGGCGATCGCGATCAGCTCGAACGCAAGCTCGTACTTGGCCGTCACCGACACTCCGCGATACGGGAGGTACACGGCCGCCGCCACGACGACGATCACCAACAGAAGCCGGAACCAGGCCGATTCGGATCCGAGGCCGAGAGATTCGAGGAAGGAGTCCAGGTAGAGCACGCCGCCTAGCGTTCCCGTGACCGCGAATCCGATGTATCCGAAGAGCAAGCTGAAGCCTGCGGCGAAGGCGAACCCGGGGCCGAGCCCATTGCCGGTGTAGGTGCCCAACGAGCCCGACGACACGGTGCGCTTGGCCTGAAAGCTGATGGTCGTGGCGATCAGCACCACGATCACCAGACCGACCACTGCCGCCCACGCCGCTCCGCTGCCTGCCGCCACGAACAACGAGAAGGGCACGACTGCGACGGCCACGCTCGGCGCAGCGGCGGCCAGTCCCTGGGCGAATACGCCCCACGGGCCCAGCGTGTCACGTTCCAGGCCAGTGGATTCGGCGTCCGTCAGCGTCCGGCCGTCCACCTCTACGGCCTCACCGTCACTGGGTATCGATGTAGTTGACACCATGCCTGCCTTTCCGACCGGCTCGAAGACGTGCCGAACCGTCCCGTGAGCCTCTAAGTCATTGGCGCACAGGTAGTTAACTTGAATTTGATCTAGTGGTTACGATGCCTTGACGATGCCGCCGACGGCAGTCATCGAATCGGCGAGATTCTTTCTCGGACGTCGACCGAGCGGAATGCAGCCCCCGGATGATCGGGCGGCAGCGTCGCCGACCCGCCGGGAAACAGCCTCTGCCGCAGCGTTGTCGGCTCGTCGACTTCGCGGAGACGACCTCGACGTCTCAATTCCGGGACCAGGTGCTCCGCCACGTCGACGAAACTCCCTGGTGTGACGTGATAGGCCACGTTGAATCCGTCCACGCCCGTGAGCTCGGCGTAGGACTCCAGTTCGTCTGCCACGGTGTGACCGGAGCCCACGAACAGCCGACCGCCGAAGCCGCCGAGCCCGCCCACGTAGTCACGCAGCGTGATGCGCCGACGATCTCGCGGATCCGTCACGGCGGCGAGGATCGACCGACTGGCGTCGGTGTCGAACTCTCCGATCGGCTCGTCCACGTCGTACCCCGACCAGTCCACCCCGCTCAACGCCGACAACAGCACCAGGCCGCCGTCGAGGTCGTGATGCGCTGCGAGGTCATCGGCCTTCGCCCGCGCGGCGGAATCCGTGGCATCGGTGACGATCTCGACCGACGTAATGAACTTGATGGAGCCCGGATCCCGGCCGAGCGTCGCGGCGCGCCGACGGATGTCGTCGACGTTGGCCCGCAACACGTCAGGCCGCGGGTCGCTCGCGAACACCACCTCGGCGTTCCGCGAAGCGAACTCACGACCCGCCGGCGACGTCCCCGCCTGCAGCAGAACGGGCGTGCGCTGTGGCGACGGCTCCACCAGATGTGCACCGGGCACGCTGAAGTACTTGCCGTCGTGCGCGATGCCGTGCACCTTGGTGGCGTCGGTGTAGACGCCGCTGGTTCGGTCGCGCACCACCGCGCCCGCCTCCCAGGACCCCTCCCAGAGTTTGTAGGTGACCTCGAGGAACTCTTGAGCGATCGCGTAGCGTTCGTCGTGCGCGATCTGCCTGTCCCGACCGAGAATGTTGCGGGCTGCACTGTCCAACAACGACGTGACGACGTTCCAGCCGATCCGGCCGCCGGTCAGATGATCGAGCGTGCTGAACTTGCGCGCCAACAGATACGGCGCCTCATAGGTGGTCGACACGGTCACGCCGAACCCGAGTCGCGTCGTGGCGGCGGCCATCGCCGACACGGCAAGCAGAGGATCGGTGACCGGTGTCTGAACCGCGCGGGACAGCGCGGCGGTGGCGTCGCCGCCGTGCACGTCGAGTTGTCCGACCGCGTCGGCGACGAACAGCATGTCGAAGCCACCGGCCTCCAACGTCTTGGCCAACTCGACCCAGTAGGCGACGCTGGTGTATTCAGACGTGCGGTCGTCGGGGTGACGCCACAGGCCGGAGTTGCCGTGCGACACCGTCGACATGGTGAACGCCGACAGCACCAACGGCGAGAGCGTCATGCCGAGCGTCCGAACCGTTGCGGGACCGTCAGCCCCAGGTGGTCACGCAACGTTGAGCCGGCGTATTCGTGACGGAACAGACCCCGCTTGCGAAGCAGCGGCACGACCTGCTCGACGAAGTCCTCGAGCTGGCCAGGCAATCCGGCGTCCTGCAGCACGAAGCCGTCACAGGCTCGGGTCTGGAACCAGTCCTCGAGCTGGTCCGCGAGCTGTTCCGGGGTACCGACGACACTGGCACCCCAACCGTTGACCGTGCGGTAGAGGAACTCCCGCACCGTGGGCGTGCCGTCGGTCGCCAACGCGCGGTAGCCCGCCAACGCGGTCTGATGCGTCTGCGTGCTGGAGGGAAAGGCCGACGCGGGAACGGGTCCGTCCAGATCGGCACCAGTGACGTCGACGTCGACCTCCAGGAGCCAACCCGCCTGGTACTCCGGGCTGAAGTATTCGTAGGCGCTGCGCTCGATTCGCTTGACCTCGTCCTCCGTCGAGCCGACGATGAAACGCAGCGATGGCGTGATCAGTGGTGCGGTAGCGCGTCCGTGCGCCCGAGCCCGGTCGCCGATCTGACGGTAGAACTCCTGCGCCCGGTCACGAGTGCCCTGTCCGGTGAAGATCACCTCGGCGTGCCGCGCGGCGAAATCGCTGCCGGTCGACGACGAGCCTGCCTGAAACAACACCGGGCGGCCCTGCAGGGAACGCGCGGCTCCGAGTGGGCCACGCACGTCGAAGTTCTGGCCATGATGGTCGGCGACGTGAATCTTCGCGACGTCGTTGAAGATTCCCGAGACACGGTCCTCGACGACGGTGTCGTCGCCCCATCCGTCCCATAGCGATCGGACCACCTCGAGCGCTTCCTCGGCGATGGCATAACGCTCGTCGTGGTCGACCACTCCCCTGGCGCTGAAGTTGTCGGCGGCAGCCGCGGCGAAGCTGGTCACCAGATTCCAGCCGGCCCGGCCTGCACTGAGGTGATCCAGCGACAGCAGCTGTCGGGCCAGGTGGTACGGATGCGCGAGCGTAGCCGAACCGGTGACGACGAGGCCGATCCGCTCCGTGACCGACGACAGCGCCGCGGTGGTCGTCAGCGGCTCGAAGTCCTCGGTGGTCTTGTACGCCCACGTCGCGGGTGGGCCGTAGTTGAGCCCGTCGGCGAAGAACAGCGCATCGAAACCGCCGGCCTCGGCCACCCTGGCCCGCTCGAAAAGCCGCCGCCGGACTCCAGATGGGCTGTTGTCCAGCCCTGGGTGACGCCAAGGGCCCGCCGAGCGGGTGTTTCCGAAGATCAGGAGATGCAGTTCTCTGGGCACGTCCGCCGAAACTACTCCGCGACGCACCCGATTCCGCCAATTAAACTTGACCAGAACGCAACTGGGTCGAGGTGGCAGGAACTGGTCGGGTGGGCGCGAACTGATTGGGCGGCACCGCGAGGCCGTAGTGCTCGCGCAGGGTGCTGCCCGCGTACTCCTCGCGGAAGAGACCCTTGCTCCGCAGGATCGGCAGCACGTGGTCGGCGAACTTCTCCAGCTCCGAGGGCAACCCGGGCGCCATCACGTTGAAGCCGTCGGCGGCACCGCCCTCGAACCAGGAGATGATCTCCTCGGCTGCCTGCTCTGGGGTTCCGACGAAGGTGTAGTGGCCACGGCCCCCGCCAAGCCTGGAGAGAATCTCTCGCACGGTCAGGTTTTCGCGCACGGCCAGCTCGATGATGAGGTCCGACCTGCTCTGGGAACCTTCGAGCTTGGGGCGCGCGAGGATGAAGTCGGGAAGTGCCGCGTCGAGCTCGAACACCGACGGGTCGACCTCGAAGTTCCAAGCCAGTTGTCGCAGGCCAAATTCGGGCACACGGAGCTCGTCGTACTGCCGCGCGAGCGCGGTGGCCTCCTTCTCCGTCGACCCGATGAAGGGCACGATGCCGGGCAGTACCAGCACCGCGTCGGGATCGCGGCCCGCTGCCTTCGTCCTCTCCTTGATGTCGCGATAGAAGTCGGCGGCACGGGCGTAGGTCTGATGGGCGGTGAAGATGGCCTCCGCGTGCCGGGCGGCGAAGTCCTTGCCGTCCTCCGACGAACCGGCCTGCACCAGCAGCGGGTATCCCTGAGGCGGCCGCTCCACGTTGAGGGGGCCCGCCACCTTGAAGTGGCTGCCGATGTGGTCGATGGCATGTAGGCGGGTCGGGTCGGCGTACCGGCCGGATGCCTTGTCCGCGACGATGGCTTCGCGTTCCCAGCTGTCCCACAACGCCTTTGCGATGGCGAGGAACTCGTCGGCACGCGCGTAACGCGACGCATGGTCGGGGCGCTGGTCGAGACCGAAGTTCGCTGCTTGCTCGGGCCCTGCAGAGGTGACGACGTTCCACCCGGCGCGACCGCCGCTGACGTGGTCGACCGAGGCAAGCCGCCGGGCCAGGTTGTACGGCTCGTTGTAGGTCGACGAGACGGTGGCGATCAGGCCGATGCGGTTGGTGTGCTGCGAAAGGGCGGTCAACAACGTGAACGGTTCCAGTTGACCCGGTGGCCGAAACTCTCCGGTACCGGTGAGGGCGGGAAGGTCGGCTAGGAACAGCGAGTCGAACTTGGCGGCCTCGGCCACCTGCGCGAGCCGGATCCAGTGCGCCAGGTCGAAGTCGGCCCTGGGGTTGCTCTGTGGAAGGCGCCACGCTGCCTCGTGATGCCCGGCCTCCATCAGGAAGGCGTTGAGATGAAGCTCACGCCGGGTGGCGCCCATTGTCGTCTCCAAGGTTCCGGATCCGTACTGTCTCAGCACGATTCCCCTGGCACAGCATCGCCTCGCACCCGCCGTTCTGGGGAGCCATTGAATCGGCCGGATTCTTTCGATCTCCGACGGCTCGACCGCCCTTGTCCGGCGGCGGCGTCCGATCCCACCATCAGGCAGATCACGTCAAAACAGGGCACATCGTTCGATCAACGTGAACAATGCCACCGTGGACACGCGACGACTCCAGTTGCTGCTGGCGCTGTCTCGACTCGGCTCGATGCGGGCCGTCGCCGATGCGCACCACCTCACGACGTCGACGGTGTCGCAGCAGATCGCCGCGTTGGCGAAGGAGGCCGGCGTCGCGCTGATCGAGCCGGAGGGGCGTCGCGTGCGCCTGACCCCAGCCGGCCGCCGGCTGGCGGATCACGCCGTGACGATCCTTGCCGCCGTCGACACGGCACGGCTGGATCTCGACCCCGACGCCGAACCCGTCGGCACGTTGAGGGTCGGCGGTTTCGCGACTGGCATCCGGGTGTCCCTGCTCCCCATCCTGGCCGACCTCGCCGAACGACATCCCGGGATCGACGTCGCGATCAGCGAGTACGAGCCGATCGAAGCGTTCGCCCTGCTGATGGCCGACGACCTCGACCTCGCGCTGACCTATGACTACAACCTCGCACCGGCGAGCCCCGGCCCGACGCTCGAGGCCGCGGCACTGTGGTCGACCCCGTGGGGCCTCGGCGTGCGCACCGCCGAACCCGACGGCCCCGCCGACGTGGCCGACTACGCAGGACGCACCTGGATCGTCAACTCGCGCAACACTGCTGACGAAGACGCCGTCCGCACTCTCGGGGCCTTGAACGGTTTCACGCCGCGCATCGCCCACCAGATCGACAGCCTGGAACTCGTGGAGGACCTGATCGCCGCCGAATACGGCGTTGGCCTGCTTCCCCTGGACAGGGCAACCGGGGCCGGGGTCAAGGTGGTGACCATGCGCGCCCCTGCCGTCGTCCTCACCGCGTACGCGGTGACGCGGATCGGCCGCTCGACCTGGTCACCGTTGCGGGCAGTGCTCGACCGCCTGAAACCACCGTCGGGTGTCGTTCTGCCGCAATCGCTTTGGCCACGCCCGGCCGCCGGTCCGGCGTAGCCCCCTGCGCTAGTGGCCGAGTCGAATCTGGACTCCGCCCCGTTGCAACTGGTCGTAGGTGTAGCTGAATTCGCCTCGATGGCTGACGGACACGACGTAGCGGTCCTCACCCTCGGTGATCGGAAAGCTGAACGAGAACGTGCACGTCACCTGGTCGCCGCGGCCCTGGCCGAGCGCGGTGGTGGCCAGGATCGCACCCTGGCCGTTCTTCACCGTCAGCGCGGTAGCAGCGCCGATGTCGGAGTAGCCGCCGACTCCCTGGCAGGACGTGCCGTCAGAGGAGATCGAGCTGATCCCGGTGTCCGACGGCGCGTCGGTCAGCACGAAGACTCCCGAGACCGTTGCCGTTTCGAGGATGTGGAAGCCGTCGGAGAACTTGGGGCAGAACGTGTCCACGGCGATCTTGTCGGCGAGCGTGCCCTGCTGAGCGTTACCCTCGTCGAGGTGCCTGCACACCTGCCTCCCGTGGGCCAGTGCATTGGCATCCGAGTTGAACTCACCGCTCAGATCCGAGTCGCGCAGCGCGGCGAGGTAGTCGGCGTCGGGCGACGTCTCCTGACGGTGATGTCGCAGCTGCAGGCCGAGGACGATGGCTGCGACGGCGACGATCACGACCGTCATGGCCGCGGTGCCCAGCCACGACGAACGAATGCCCTGCCGGTCCCTGGACGGCACCTCGACGTACCGCGGCAGCAGTTGCCCGCCGAACGGGTCGGTCCTCTCGGCAGAGCCGTTGCGGACCCGATTCGTGGGACGTCCGCCGACGTAATAGCGGCCCTCGTGGCGCGCGGTCGGATCGGGTCGCCATCCCGTGAAGGGGATGACTTCGTCGACGTCGCCGCACCGCGGACAGACCCGGGTGTGACCGACGTCGAAACCACAACGCGGGCAGACCATCTGACCAACCTCGGCCCTGAGCGACCCTAGGGCCGCACCTGTCCCAACGTGAGCGCCTGGGCGACGCGGTACTGATCGAGCACCGCGGGCGTCGGATCGGCCTCGTAGGACGCCGTCACGCCGAAGGACCACGTCGGCGCGGCGTCCGCCCCGGACAGCGTCCACGCGGCCTGCCTGGCCGCACCGAGCGCGACGTACTCGGCGGGTGTCGGCACGTGCACCGGCATGCCGAGGATCGCGGGCGCGATGCGGCGAACCGCCTCCGATCGCGCGCCGCCGCCCACCATGATCACCCGTCCAACCTCGACGCCCTGGCCGGCGATCTGCTCGATGCAGTACTGAATCGAGGCCAGCAGGCCCTCGACAGCTGCGCGAGCGACGTTGGCGGGCAACAGGTTCTTGGTGGTCACGCCGTGCAGGGCCCCTGCCGCGTCCGGCAGGTTCGGGGAACGTTCACCGTCGAAGTACGGCACCAACGTCAACCCTCCCGCGCCAACGGGCGCGGACAACGCGAGGCGGTCGAATTCGTCGAAGTCCACCCCCAGCATCTTGGCGACGGCGGCCAGCACGGGCGCGCCGTTGAGGGTGCACACCAGCGGGAGTTGGCGTCCCGTCGCGTCGGCGAAGCCTGCCACCACGCCGGTCGGGTCGTGAGATGCCGCGTCGCCGACCGCGCTGACCACACCGGACGTGCCGAGGGAGACCACGCAGTCACCGCCTCCCACGCCGATCCCGAGGGCGGCTGCCGCGTTGTCGCCGGCCCCAGGGCCGAGGATCACGCCGGTGGTGGTCCGGCCCGCGGCCTCGTTGGGTTCGAGCACCGGAGGGACCTCGGGGCTGCGACCGCGCATGGCGAGCTCGAGGAGGTCCGATTGGTAGGTGTTGTCCTCGGCGGCGAAGTAGCAGGTTCCGCTGGCATCGCTGCGGTCGGTCCGAATGTCGGCGATGTCGCTCGAGCCCGACAGCCGCCACGTCAGCCAGTCGTGCGGCAGGCAGACGGCCGCCGTGGCGTCGGCGTTCTTCGGTTCGTTGTCGGCGAGCCAGCGGAGTTTGGTCGCGGTCATCGAGGCGACGGGAACGACGCCGACGCGGTCGGCCCACACCGTCGGACCACCGAGCTCCTCGATCAACGCGACGGCCGCGTCACTCGACCGGGTGTCGTTCCACAGCAACGCGTCTCGCACGACGTTGCCCGCGGTGTCGAGGCAGACCATGCCGTGCTGCTGCGCTCCGACCGACACCGCCTCCACGTCGTCGAGGCCGCCTGCTGCCGCGGCGGCGTCACCGAGGGCCGCCCACCACGCGGCCGGGTCCACCTCCGTGCCACCCGGGTGCGGCGCCGATCCCGAACGGACCGTTTCGCCGGTCGCCGCATCACAGATGACGACCTTGCAGGACTGTGTGGACGAGTCGATTCCCGCGACGAGCGCCACGACAACCTCCTTCAAATGTCGGAAGCGTTCAGCTTAATGCGAAGCTACCCGGATGAAATGGCGTCTGATGATCGCTGCGGCGATCATCGCGGGATTCACGGCAATGGGAGCGGCAACACCTGCCCGGGCGGACTGTCCGGTGGCGGCCACCGGGACCGGGTGCGGCCTCGGCGAGCGCATCGCGGCGGCGAACGCCTATCTGGCCACTCGCCCCGGGACGGTCGGATACGTGCTGCGCGACCGGGCCACGGGCGGCACCTACCGCAATGAGCATGCCGGTGAGATGGTCTGGACCGCCTCCACCATCAAGCTCGCCATGGTCGTGGACCTGCTCACCCGGGCAGGGGCCGGCTCGATCTCCTTGACCGACCCCGACCGCGAGCAGATGGCGGCGATGATGCACTCGTCCGACGACGATGCCGCCGACGCGCTGTGGTCGCGTTTCGGCGGCCCCGACCACCAGGCCTACAACACCAACTTCCCGCAGTACGGCATGACCGACCTTCGGCCGCAGCGCGGCTTCAGTAGCGTCTACCCGTACTGGGGCTTCCAGAAGACGACGGCCAACGATCTCGACCGGCTGATCAACTACGTCCTGACCCGGCTGGAGCCCGCGCAGACGGCGGCGATCGTGCACGAACTCCAGAACGTCGCGCCCAATCAACAGTGGGGCGTCTGGGGCGCGGGCCCGGCGATGACCCCGGGCAACAAGGATGGCTGGTCGGCTGAACAGGGTGGCTGGGTCACCAACTCGGTCGGCTTCGCGGGCACCGGGCAGCGTTACACCCTGGCCATCATGAACGCACTCGGCCCGACCGGCGGGTACGACGACGGCACGGCGACCACCACCCGGCTCGCGCAGATCCTGCTGGAGGGTCTCCAGTCCAGCTGATGGTGAGCAAGTAGATACAGAAGAAGTAGCAAGAGCAGACGCACGCGCACGCCGGTGATCACCCATGACGTGGCCGTCGACGGCGCTGTCCGGCGATCCCGTCCGACGGGTCGGGGCGCTCCCCAGGTGACGGGTTTGCAAAAGATCAACCCGGGGAATTCCCGCCGCATGTTGATCCGACGAATTGCGCGACCCATGTTGGCCACCACCTTCATCACCCGTGGCGTAGATGCGTTGCGCAGCCCCAAGCCTGCCGCCGACGCGGCCCGGCCCACGCTGGAGGGGCTCGCCAAGCTGCCCGATCCCGTCGGCCCCAACGTTCCGACCAACGCCGAAACCGTCGCCAAGGTCACCGCGGGAGTTCAGATCGGGGCGGGCCTGCTGCTGGCCTGGGGCAAGTTGCCGCGCCTGTCGTCGGCCGCGCTCGCCGTCAGTGTCGTGCCGGGAAGTCTTGGCGCACATGCCTTCTGGAACGAGACCGACCCGGCCCGCAAGGCCGCCGAGCGACGGGCACTGCTGTCCGACGTCGGATTGATCGGTGGCCTGATCATCGCGTCTGTCGACACCGAGGGCAGGCCGTCGCTCGGGTGGCGGAGTCGTCGCGCCGCACGCAAGCTCTCCGAGTCGGTGGCAGGCGCCCTGCCGAGCACGTCGTCCTCCGGTGGCGCACTGATCGACAGCGAGCTGGTCGACAAGTGGGGTGAGGGATTGCAGTCCGGGCTGCACGTCGGTGCGGAGCGGGGGCGGGAGTTGGCCCACGTCGCCCTCGAGCGCGGATCGGAATTCGCCGAGATCGCTCGCGACCGCGGCGCCGAGATCGCCGACGTTGCGCTGGAGCGGGGCAACGAGCTGGCAGAAGTCGCTCGCGACCGCGGCCCCAAACTCGCCAAGGCTGCGCGCAAGCGCGGCGCGGCGCTTGCCGAGATCACCCAGGACCGCAGCGCCGAGTTGGCCGACGTCGCCCAACAACGCAGCGCCAGGCTGGTCGACGTGGCCCGCGATCGAGCGCCGGAACTCGCGAGCGCGGCACGCGATCGCGGTGCCGAGTTGGCCGAGCTGGCGCAGGAGCGAGGATCGGAACTCGCCTCCGCCAGCCGCAAGCAGGCCAAGCGCGCTCGCAAGGAGATCGAGCGTGCGCAAAAAGAGCTGGAGAAGCGCGCTCGCTGAGCGGACCACGGCCGGTAGATTGACGGCATGACCTACGGCGAGTACCCCCAATACGGCGATTCTTCATACGGCGCCTCGCAGGGCCGCCATGTCGAGGCGGGCCCATTGCTCCCCCGGTTCTTCGCCAGGGTGATCGACGGGCTCATCGTCGGCATCGTCGGGTCCATCGTGCTGTTCGCGCTCGGTCTGCAGTCGAGCATCGCCGTCACCGGTCTGTTCACGGGTGTTCTGATGTTCGTGTACTTCGTCGCATTCGAGGTCACCCAGGGCTGGACGCCGGGCAAGAAGCTGCTCGGGCTGAGCGTGCAGGGACCGGGGGGCGCACCGAAGCCCAATCTTCAGCAGTCGGCCATTCGCAACGCGTACACCTTGCTGCCCGTCGTACCGTTCGTCGGTGGTCTGCTCGGGGTCATCGCCATCATCGTGATTGCGGTGACCATCAGCGGCAGCCCCACCAAACAGGGCAAGCACGACGAGCTGGCGGGCGGCACCCAGGTGCTCAAGGGCTGACCGCCCGCCGCCGTCGTCAGATCACCAGGTCCAGCAGCAGCACGACGATCAGCCCGCTGACCGACAACACCGTCTCCATGATCGACCAGGTCTTGATGGTCTGACCAACGGACAGCCGGAAGTACTGGTTGACCAGCCAGAAGCCGGCATCGTTGACGTGGGAGAAGAACAGCGACCCCGCGCCGACCGCGAGCACCACCAGCGAGACCTCGCCCGAGCTCATGCCGTCGATCAATCCGACCATCAGCGAGGAGGCGGTGACCGTCGCGACGGTGGCCGAGCCGGTCGCCAGGCGGATCAGCACGGCGATCACCCAGGCGAGCACCAGGACGGAGATGTTGACGTCCTCGGCCCACGTCGCGATGGCCGTGCCGATGCCGGTGTCGACCAGCACCTGCTTGAAGCCGCCGCCCGCCGCGACGATGAGGATGATGCCCGCCACCGGCGGTAGTCCCGACTCGATGCACTTGGTGATGTCGTCGCGCCCCATCCCCGCCCCACGGCCGAGGGTGAACATCGCGACGATGACGGCCAGCAGCAGGGCGATCAGGGGCGTGCCGAGCGTGTCGAAGATCTGCCGGAACCATTGCGTGTCGTCCTCGATGAAGATGTCGACGAGCGCCTTGCCGAGCATCAGGACGACCGGCAGAAGGACGCTGAACAGCGTGACACCGAAAGAGGGTCGCTTCCGGTCGGCATCCAGTGCCGCCTCGTCGGCGTCGAACGTGTCGGGGGCTCCGACCACCACCCACTTGCCTGCCAGCTTGCCGAACAGCGGGCCAGCGACCACGATCGTGGGGATCGCCACCAGGACGCCGAGGCCGAGCGTGACTCCGAGATCGGCGTTGAGGTTCCCGATCGCGGCGAGCGGGCCGGGGTGCGGCGGAACGAAGCCATGCATGGCGGAAAGCCCTGCGAGCGCGGGGATTCCGACGGTGATGAGCGACAGCTGAGACCGACGGGCCACCAGATAGATGACCGGCATCAGCAGGACGAGGCCGATCTCGAAGAACATCGGCAAGCCGATGATGGCGCCGACGAGGGCCATGGCCCACGGCAGCATCCGCGGTGAGGCGTGACCGACTATGGTGTCCACGATCTCGTCGGCACCGCCGGAGTCGGCCAACAGTTTGGCGAACATTGCGCCGAGCGCGATCAGGATGCCGACGCTGGCCGCTGTCGACCCGAAACCGCTGGAGAACGACGTGAGGACCTTGGTGACGTTCTCCCCCGCGACGACGCCGACCGCCAGGGCACCGAAGATGAGGCCCAGGAAGGGGTGCAGCTTGGCGAAGATGATCAGCACCACGATGACGGCGATGCCCACTACGAAGGCGAGGACCAGCTGCGGCGTCGAGGCCACTGGCTCCGTCAGTTTCGGGGCGTCCGCCAGGTAGGCGATGGTGGAATTCACGAGATCTCCCGTCCGGTAAGCGATACGTACTCGTTCACGATGGAATCGATGTCCTGGTCGACGTTGATGTCGACGCCCCGCTCGTCGGCCGTCAGCGGTTCGAGGGTCTCGAACTGCGAGGCGAGCAGTGACGGCGGCATGAAGTGCCCAGGCCTGCTGGCCTGCCTGCGACCGATCAGGTCCGGGGTGCCTGCCAGGTGCAGGAACTGCACCTCGGGACAGTGATGGCGGAGTTGGTCACGATAGGCGTGCTTGAGCGCCGAGCAACTCATGACGCCGCCGTCGAGATGAGCGGCCAGCCACTCGCCGATCGAGTCGAGCCAGGGCCGTCTGTCGTCGTCGTCAAGTGCATGGCCTGCCGTCATCTTTTCGATGTTGGCTGCCGGGTGGAAGTCGTCGGCGTCCGCGAACGGCACCCGCAGACGCTGGGCGAGCGCCGCACCGACGGTCGACTTACCCGATCCGGACACGCCCATCACCACGATTGGCGAGTTCTCCAAGGTCACCGCTTTCCCTCCCGATCCGCTGTACCCAGCTGTGCTTGCCGTCACACACCATGCCGCAATAGTAAGATTATTGCAACCCTCTAAGGCAATCATCTGTTTTAATGGCAGGTAGCAAACTCTATGACAAGATGTATGCGTGGCTCCTTCGCCAAACGTCAGCGCCTTGCACGACAACGTGCTCACCGCCCTGGGTGCCGACATCGTGTCGGGCGCGCTACCTCCGGGGGGCGTCATCAACCTCGAAGGCGTCGGTGCGCAGTACGGCGTGTCACGCAGCGTGGCCAGAGAAGCCGTCCGCGTCCTCGAATCGATGGGCCTGATCGCCTCGCGACGCCGCGTGGGGATCACCATCCAGCCGACCGAACGCTGGAACGTCTTCGACCCCAGGGTGATTCGATGGCGCATCGAATCCGGCGACCGCGCCGCTCAACTGGTGTCACTCTCCGAACTCCGCCAAGGCTTCGAGCCCGCCGCCGCCGCACTGGCAGCGCGACGGGCCGATCCCCATCAGTGCCGCATCATGGCCGCCGCCGTTTCCGACATGGTCATGCACGGCCGCTCCGGCGACCTCGAATCATATCTGTTGGCGGACAAGATCTTTCACCAGACCCTGTTGGAGGCCAGCGGTAACGAGATGTTCCGCGCCCTCAACGGCGTCGTCGCCGAGGTGCTCACCGGCCGCACCCATCACGGCATGATGCCGGAAACCCCCAAGCCCGACGCCATCGCCCTGCACGACGAGGTGGCGCGTGCGATCCGACTGCGCGACGAAGCCGCCGCCGAACGCGCCATGCGCGCGATCATCGACGAGGCGATGACCGAGGTCAGTTCGTCTTCAGAGTGAAGTTCATGATCAAGCCCGACACGTCGGTGACCTCGACCGCGCGACGGACCGAGACCCCTGCCGATACCACGTCGCAGTAGGCCACCGTCCCCACCTCGCCGACCAGACCCGAGTCGCATGTCACCGAATCTGGTTGCACGGACGACGTTTCGGCGTCGAGCCGCGCGACCGCCGCCTCGAGCTGGCGCTGGGACAGCGCAGGCGTCAAGTCGTACTCGATCGCGTCGCCGACGATGCGCGTCACCGTGACGATCGGCTGGAAGCTGTTGGTGTCATCGACGACGACGTCGCATCGCGCCCGACTACCCACCTCGCCGATCAGATCGCCATTGCAGAGCACCGATCGGGGTTGATCGCCAGCGGCACTCAGCCTCTTCGCGATGTCGGTTTGGAGCGCATCCCTGGCGACGGTTGGCGTCGCAGCACTCGGTGAGGGCTCCGTGCTGCAGCCTACCGCGAGCGCGCACAGCACCGGCAGAAGCGACGTCGTAAACCGCATACCGCCCCTCCGTGTTCGATGTGAACTGCCCCAATCCTGCCAACCCCGTCGCGGCCCGCGATGGTTGACTGCCAAAGTGAGCAGATCACCCACGACGGCACGCAGACTGTTCGAACGCATCGAACCGATCCACGCCCTGACGTACTTCGCGCCGGAGTCCCGCGCTGCCTTCGACGACGCAGGCTTCCGCGGCTTCTGGATGGGCTACTTCGCAGGCCGGTCGGCCCCCCTCGGCCCCGTGCCGCCTGCCGTGGTCACGGCGCTGTTCTACAACTTCGCCCCGTCGCACGTGATGCGGGCGCTGCCCGCCGCCTGGGACCTCGCCACCCCGGCCGATGCCCTTCGAGCGCGCGAGACGTCGGCCGTCGCGGCCCTGGCCCGATGCGGCGTCCTCGCCGACGACGCCGTGCGGACCGCGGGCGACCTGCTGGCCGTGGCAGCGGCCGGCGCGCCGCTGGACGGCCGTCCCTTGTTCGCGGCGAACCGTGCCCTGCCATGGCCGGACGAACCCGTCGCCAAACTGTGGCACGCCGCCACGCTGCTACGCGAACAGCGGGGCGACGCACACGTCGCCGTGCTGGTCGCCAACGGGATCGGCGGCCGCGAATGCAACGTCCTGCACTCGGCCGCCGACCGCGTGCCGCGCGAGTTCATCACCAGGAGCCGCGAATACGACGACGCCGAGTGGCAGGCCTGCTCGCAACGCCTGGCCTCCCGCGGTGTACTCGACGACGCGGGAACGCTGACCGAAAAGGGCCGCGCCCTCAAGGAACGCATCGAGGACACCACCGACACCCTGGCGATCAATGCGTTCGACGCACTCGACGACGACCAACTCGAGGCTCTCTTCGGCGCGTTGACGCCCATCACCCGAGCGGTGATCGCGGGCGGCGACATCCCTGCCGCGACACCCATGGGCCTGCGGCGCGACGACCTGCACGACGACCGCGCGAACCTCGCCTAGCGCGGCGCGTACATGATCAACCCGACGCCGACCACGCAGATGACGGCGCCTGCGACGTCCCAACGGTCGGGCCGGAAGCCGTCGGCGACCATGCCCCACAGCAGCGATCCCACGATGAACACTCCGCCGTACGCCGCCAGTACTCGGCCGAAGTGGGCGTCGGGCTGAAAGGCGGCGACGAAACCGTAGGCACCCAGCGCGAGGACGCCGACACCCGCCCACGACCAGCCGCGGTGCTCCCGGACGCCCTGCCACACCAGCCAGGCGCCACCGATCTCCAGAAGTGCCGCGACGACGAACAGCGCTACCGACTTGACGATCATCACGACTGGTTGCGGTTCCACTCCAGCCAGCCGACGCCGGTCCGGCCGTCGCTGGTGGTCACGGTGGCCCAGGCCCGCGGAAACTTGCTCACCCGGCCGTCGTTCGACCTCAGCAGCACCGGAGCGTGCCCACACACGTCGATGGTCGCGGTGGTGTTGCCGGGCGAGATCTCCAGGGTGGTTTCCAACGGAAGGTCGTCGTCACCGAACGTCTCGGTCGCGACCACGGTCTGCAACTCGACGACCTGCCCCGCGCGTTGCACGTAACCGGCTGCCATCCGAGGCGCGCCCGGGATCCGGAGGTCCAGGCCGTGCACGTGGGTGCCGTCGTCGAGATGCAGTGCGCTCCACACCCACTCCATACTCCACCAATCGCGCGCCGCCCACGAATGGTCCCGCTGGCCCGCGACGCCACGGAACTCGTGGGAGCGGCCGTCGGCGGTCACCGTTCCCGATACGACGCACGGGATCTCGTAACGAGTGGACATGCGGTACTGGTACGGCGTTCCCACGGTCGTCCACGTCAGGTCCAGTTCCACTTCCACGGGGCGCCCCGTCTCATCGCGCAACAGCGCGGCCGGATCGTCGTAGGCCTGGCCCGCCCCGCGAAGCGCCACCCGGTAGGTCCTCAGGGGATCGATGGCGTCGAGCTCGAGGTCGACGTCGTCGGTGTGGACACGCGTGTGATCGGCGGGCAGGGCGGCGTCGAAGTCGAGAACCGCGATCGTGGGCATACCGGGGCCACACAGCAGCGCGTTGATCCACGCGTGGCCCTGGTTGGGGATCAACCCGAGCCGCACCCACCCGCCGACGCCCTCGGCGGGGTCCGCGAAGTCGAAGTACCAGCTCTCGTTCCACAGTGCCTCGCCGGTCGGCGGATGCGTCCCCTCGTCTTCGACGTTGGGCTGCAACGGTTTCGGCGTCGACACGGCAGGCAGGATGGCCATTGCCCCGGTGTCGATGACGTGCTCGCAGTGCCGATTCATCATGGTCATGAACATCCGGTCACCGCGCTCGGTCCGCTCGACGAGCATGGGCGAGACGATGGCCATCATCACGCCGAAGAAGCTCTGGCGCCGCACCCCGTCGCGAACGTCGTCCAGCGTCAACGACGCGTCGGGACCGAGCGCGTCGTGGTAGGCGCGCAACAGCGCCTCGGAGTGATCGCGGCGCGCGTCGATGGGCAACGCGCAGCCCAGGAAGTAGGCGACATCGGTCATTGCGGGACCCCACGTCACCGTCTGCCAATCGACGACGGTGAGCGGGCGATCGGCGCCCCCTTGGCCGAACAGCATGTTGTCGAGGCGGTAGTCGCCGTGCACCAGGCCCTTCGGTCGGCTCGCGTCGGCCTCGGCCGCGAGATGGGCGTCGAAGGTGGCCACCAATTGTTCGCAGACCTCGCGATGCGCCGGGGCGACGTCGTCGCGGTACCGCTCGATGAACCCCGCGTACAGGGCGCTGATCAATCCCTGATTCAGTGGTGACTCCCGGTTGATCCACTCCGCCCCCGCCAGCGCGGCATCACCGAGAAGCGCGCCGTGCATCCGGCCGAGCTGGGTCAACGCCAACGCGGCCTGTTCGACTGTGGCGCCGCTGATTTCGTCGCCGACCACGGCTGGCGTCGCATCTCCGAGGAGCAGGTCGAACACGCCCGTCGCCGGGTCGTAGGCCGCGTGATGACACTCTGCGACCGGCCCATGGAGTCCAGGGGCGATGTCCGTGTAGAACCGCACCTCGCGTTCATAGAGGCCAAGCGCCAGTCCGGTCTGTCTGCTCTTAGGGTCCGCCGCGGCGACCTTGAGCACCACCGAGGATGGCCCCCGGTGCCCGCGGGCGTAGGTGAGGGCGACGCGGTAGCACTCGCTCATCTGGCCGGTGCCGATCCGCTCGAACGTGAAGTCGACGACGTCACTCCCGCCGATCGCCGCGGTCAACCACTCCGCAGTCATGTCGCCGGGGCGTTCGATCGGAGAATCCGTCAGCGGTGGCACGCGTTCAGACGTTAGTCACCGCGGTGGCCCGAACGGACGCTTTTCGGCGACGGAGTTGACGGGCGTCAATTCTCCCGGCGGTGCTCAACCGGCGGTCAGCGAGAACCCCTCCCACGCCTGCCGACGATCGGCGTGAGGGTCGTATTCGAGGTGGGAGCGGCGATCGAACACCAGCACCGCCCGCTCGTCGCTGGTATAGGCGGGCCAGCCCTCACCGGGGATCCCCGTGCGACTGAACGCCCGCCACCTGTTCTGCACGTCATTGCTGACCCGCCTCGCCGACCGCCGATCGGCCGCTGCGGTCATCAGTGAACCGAAACGTGTTCGGTAGACGTCGAATACGGCGAGAAGCTCGGTGCCGTGGGTGGCACCCAACCCCGACCAGTGGAAGGTGCGCGGGGCGTAGTCGTATCGGTAGACGAACGTCGGCGCATGCCTGCCGTGGGCGTCGGCGATCTGCCACGCCGCCGTCCCGAAGGCGAAGTCCCCACCGAGCCGGATGCACGCGCTGGGGCTCGGGTAGCCCGGATAGGCGTTGGTGATCCGTTCCCGTAACTCGACGTCGGAATCGGACAGCAGCAGGTCGATCGCGGGTTCCGTCATTGGGAGCAGTTGCAGGAACCTGGTGAACAAGCGTCCCTCGTCTGCGTTCGTGCCGACGATCAGCGGGACCCGGTGCGCCGTGCCATCCCGCATCGCCCGGAGCGGATCCTGCGGCAGATACTCGGTGTCGAACGTCGGCCCCACGATGAACGCACCGCGCATCTCGGTCATCCCACGTCTCATCGTCACGTCCAGCGCCGCGACCAGTTCCGAGGGGCGCACCGTCATCAGGGTGGCCGCCGCGTCCCTCGGCTCGACCCCGAGAACTTTGGCGAAGTCGGCGGCGAACTCCGCGGCGACGGCAGGCGGACCGGCCATGCCACTGGCTGGACTCTCCGAGATAGCCTGCGCGAAAAGGCCTTTGGCCGCCGGAACGGCAAGAAGCGTCGCAACGGCATGCGCACCCGCGCTCTCACCGAAGATGGTCACGTTGTTGGGGTCGCCGCCGAAGAACGCGATGTTGTCGCGGACCCATCGCAGCGCCATCACCAGGTCGCGCAGGAAGAGGTTGTCCTCGATCGGATTCTCGGGTGTCGACAAGGCCGAGAGGTCCATGCAGCCCAACGCCCCGAGGCGATAGTTCACCGACACGTAGATGCAGCCCCGCTTGGCCAGGGCCGCCCCGTCGTAGATCGGCGTCGCCGAACTGCCGAGGATGTAGCCGCCGCCATGGATGAAGAACATCACGGGCAACGGTTCGTCACCTGACGAGCGCCCGCGCGAGGAACCGAGGTCACCTGACGAGCGCGAGGAACCGAGAACCCCCGCCACCTCGGGGGCAACGACGTTGACCGTCAAGCAGTCCTCGCTCATCGGCTGGTACTTGCCGAGGCCGAGCATGGTGTACATGCGCTGCTGGGGCGCGCAGGAGGTGTAGCCGTGGCAGTACCGGACCCCGGACCACGGTTGAACGGGCTGCGGGGCACGGAAGCGCAACCGCCCGACGGGAGGGCGCGCAAACGGGATCGACCGCCAACGGTGTACCCCGTCGGCGGTGAAGCCCTCGATGACGCCGCTGTCGATGGTCACCCGAATGGTGCGATCGTGCATGACCCGACGGTAGCGAACATCGACCCGGTCGACGCGCCTGACGGGCCGTTGCGGCGACTCCCGCTAACCTGTCGACATGCGGATCGCGCTCCTATTGGCGACATCTGCGCTGGTCGCGGCATGCTCGACCACCACGGACGGCACCGCGGCACGCGAGCAATCGCTGGCGATCCCTCCCCTGACGTCGAGTTCGGCACCTGGCACGTCGTCCACCCCCGCTGCCCGTTCCTCGGCACCCGCGGCCGGCACCGCCATCGCCGACGTCATCAGGTGGGTGGAGGCGGGCCGACCCGTCGATACCGCCGCCTTCCGCTCGGCGACGCGGGACGGAACGACGACCGACCTCGGTCAGGACGTCGCATTCGTGTCTGGCGACGCCAACTGCATGACGGACCACAGATTCGGCGGCGCGCTGGCGTGCCTGGTCGACCTCGCCGATCCGCCGCCGCAGCCGACCGAGGTCTACGGCCAGTGGAAGGGCAACTGGGTTGACTTCGAGGGGCCGACCGCGGAAGTGGGCTCCGTGCACGGTGATCCAGGCCGATTCGGCAGTGGCACCGGCGCCGAACTCGCGGCGGGTCAGACGCTGGCCTTCGGCGACTACCGATGCCGTGACGATGCGGCAGGCGTCTACTGCGTGAACTACGCCCACGGGTCCGCACTCAAGCTCAGCGGCGACGGCATCGAAGTCTTCGGCTGTCTGCAGCAGGTGACGCCACCCGCCGACGTCGGCGTGAAGTACGGCTGCTGAGCCGCGCTAGGCGGCGTGGCGCCAGGCGAGGTGGTCGCCGAGGCTGACCTCGATGCCGCTGGCCTTCACCAGGACCAGGTCGCCGAGTAGGGGTGGCGCCTTGGATGGGTGGCGTGCGCCGGTGGGGGTGGTGAATTCGGCGGTGTGCGTGCCTTTGTCGTCGCACCAGGTGTGGACTCGCCAGCCGGGGGCTTCCTTGGCGTAGTTGCACGCCTCGCACACCCCGACACCGTTGAGTTCGGTGGTGGGGCCGCCCCGGGCGTTGGGGGTGGCGTGATCGGTGTGCCGGATGGGCGCGTCGCAGTAGGGGGTGCGGCAGGTGTCGTCGCGGATCGCGATGAACCGAGCCAACCCTTTCGGGAAGTACCGGGCCCGTGATTCCATGGCCACCAGTGCGCCGCTGTCGGGATGTTTGTACAGCCGGCGCAGGGTGGCCGTGGAGCGGTCGTCGGTGACCGCGCGCTCAACGAGTCGGCAGGCCACGGTGGCCGGGATCGGGCCGTATCCGGGCACCCGCGCCGGGGTGGTGTCCCCGCCGAGCAGGGTCTCGTCGGTGATGACCACCTCGACGGCAACCGGGACGGGCACGTCGGCGGGCCGCCCGGTGACCCGTTCGACCAACGTGTCGGCCATCACCTGCCCACGACCCCGGCCGTCGGTGCAGGTGGCCGCGGCCCGGTTGAGCGTGGCGTAGACCGCGACGCCCTTGTCCATTGGCAGCAGCGCGGTCACATACGTCATGGTGTCGGGGGCGGGTCGGATGGTCACCGTGCGTTCGGATGTCGCGCGGACCGCCTGCTCGACGACGGCGTGCGGGTCCAGTGCGTAGGCGATGGCCTTGGCGTCGGCGGCGATCCGCGTGTCGCCCTTGCCCTCCAGCTCCGACTGGTCGGCGCACATCCTGGCGTCCAGGGCGCGGCGGTCCTCGACGTCCAGGCAGGCCGACTCCCGCACGATCAGGGTGGCCCGCCACTCCGAAAGCACCCCGGCCGCCAAGGCGGCCAGGGTGTGCGGCATTTCGTGCACCAGGGCCCTGGCGAACCCGAGGTGGCGCCCACCCCGACTGGGGGAATCACGCCGCGCCAGGGCGATCTCACTGGCCAAGCCCTTGCCGCGTCGGGCCGCGGGCACACCCGCCTCGGCCTCCCGGACACGCCGCATGGCATCGAACTCGGCGGTCAACACCGCCTGCTCCGCCGCGGCCGCCGACTTCTGCCGCTCCAACACCGCGATCCGCTCGACCAGCCTCGCCTCCCCGGCGAGCGGATCAGCCATCGAATCGAACATGCGTTCGACACTACGCTGGCCCTCCGACAACCGCCTCAGCTGGCCGGACGCGCCCTCTCCCTGGCCCGCACGGGGTACGCCTGCGTCATGCCCACGGCGCCGACGATCACCACGACGGGAATCACCCAGTTGGTCCAGTCGCGGGTCTCTGGCACCTGAGTGGCGTAGTAACCCAGCACCGCGATCAGCGCGAACACCAACGCCCACATCAAGGTCAACACCTTGTTCGTCTGGCGGAACGCCGGCTTCTCCCAATCCTTCAGCGGCCGGGACACCCTGGCGTACTGCTCGGTGAACGGCGTAAAGGCCAGAGAGCCGAACGCCATTGCGGCCAGCACACCGCTGGACAGCGTCGTGGCATAGGTGTCCATCCAGTCGCGGTCCGCCGCGCCGAGGACCACCCCTGCGGCCGTGACCACGACGAAGAACACGATCGTCACGATCTCGAGCAACCGCGGACCGCCACGCCCCAGCGAGATGCCGAGGATGATCGCCGACAGCACCGCGCACAACGCGCCGAACATCCAGGTGCTCGGGCCCTCGGCAACTACCCAGTAGATGATCCACGGTACGAACCCGACGAACGGGCTGTGTTCAAACCACTCGTCCACACCTCAGGGTGTCACGAAACGCGCGCCGAGTTCGATCGCTACGAGCCGGCTTAGGCGACGCCCTTCTGCTTCAGCCGTGGGAGGACACCTTCTGCGAACCAGTACGCCTCCTCGAGATGCGGATATCCCGAGAGGATGAACTCGTCGAAGCCCACCGAGTGGTACTCGTAGATCAGGTTGGCGACCTCTTCGTGGCTGCCGACGAGCGCGGTGCCCGCCCCGCCTCTCACCAGACCGACACCGGCCCACAGATTTGGATAGATCTCCAGTTCGTCCACCCGGCCGCCGTGCAGAGCCGTCATCCGTCGCTGCCCCTCCGACTCCGAATTAGCATGCAGCGCAGTGGCCTTCGCGATCTGATCCTCGCTGAGTTCCGAGACCAGTTCGTCGGCCACTGCCCACGCGGCCGCCGACGTGTCCCGACTGATGGTGTGCAGCCGAATACCGAAGCGCACCTTGCGTCCCCGCGCCGCTGCGAGTTCGCGAACCTTGGCGATCTTGGCGGCTGCGGCCTGCGGCGGCTCCCCCCAGGTCAGGTACACGTCCACGTACTCCGCGGCGACCGGAAGCGCGGCTGGCGAGGATCCGCCGAAGTAGATCTGCGGCAACGGATCCGGTGGCGCCGACACCATCGCGTCCTCGACGTGAAAGTACTTCCCGCTGAAGTTCAGCGAGCCGTTCCGCCAGATCGAGTCCACGATGTGGAGGAATTCGCCGGTGCGCGCGTAGCGCTCGTCGTGGTCGAGCCAGTCCCCGAAGCGGCGCTGTTCGACGTCGTCGCCGCCACTGACGATGTTGAGCAGGACCCGACCCTCGGAGAATCGCTGCAACGTGGCGGCCTGCTGCGCGGCCAGCGTGGGCGGTGTCAGCCCAGGGCGGAAGGCGACCAGGAACTTGAGCCGCTCCGTCTCCGACAGGAGCGCGGCTGCCGTCAACCAGGCGTCCTCACACCAGGTTCCGGTCGGGGTGAGCACCCCCTCATAGCCGAGACGGTCGGCGGCCCGTGCGACCTCGGCGAGGTAGCGGCGGCTGGGCGGCCGGTAGTTGGGCGGCACGATGTGGTGCGATGAGGCGTGCGAGGCGCCGACGATCGATCGACTGTCGCCGTTGGTGGGAAGGAACCAGAAGAACTTCGCCCGCGGCGCGGGCAATTCGACGTGAGTGGACATGGCCTCAATTGCCGTTCGTCAGAAAGGGTTGGAGTACCTCGTCGTAGCGGTGGTCGACCCAGTCGGCGAACTTGGGCGCCGACGCGATCTGCTTGGTATTGGCGAATAGGTCGGCCAGTTCCTGTTCCGAGCCGATCAGTGCGTCGGACAACGCCGTCGACGCCCTAAGACTACGGCCCTGCGCGACGGTGGCCACCGGGAGGTCGAGGCCGACCGCCGCACCGTACTTCTGGGCCCACTCCTCGGGATGGTCCTGCGCCCATCGAGTCGCCTTCGCGTAACGCACCAGCAGATCGCCGAGGGCGGTGTTGCGTTTGGGGTCGGCCAGGGCGGCATCGGACGCAATGCCGAACCCGGCGCCGTTGGTCACGCCGGTTGCCTGCGCGATGCTACGGACGGGTATCTGCTGTTCGGCCTGCGCGGTGTACGGATCCCAGATGGCCCAGGCGTCGGCCTGCCCACTCTGGAAGGCGGACAGCGCATCTGCGGGCTGCAGGAACACCAGCTTGACGTCCTCGGGTGTCAGACCAGCCTTTTGGAGTTGAGCCAGGATGTGACCGTGCGCCGAACTGCCCTTGCCGACGGCCACACTCTTGCCGCGTAGGTCGGCCACGGTCTTGATCGGCGAGTCGGCGCGCACCAGCACGCGGTCGCCATCGCCGCCGTTCTCGTATGCGGTGACCACCTTGACCTTCGCGTTCGCAGCCGCTCCGAAGATGGGCGGAGTGTTGCCGGTGATGGCGAAGTCGATCTTGCCCGCTGTCGCCGCCTCGATCTGCGGCGGCCCAGAGGTGAACGTCGAGAACTCGACCTTGTACGGCAGTCCGTCGAGCGCACCAGCTGCACGCAGCAGCGACTCGGTGCCGCCCTTCTGGTCGCCGATCTGCAGCGTCACGCCGCCCAGATCTGACAGGGGCACGGTCTCGGGAGCCTGCTCTGCGCCTGCGGCGTCCTGCCGCGACACGCAGCCCGCGAGCAGCACGCCAGCCGCCAGCAGGGCCGCGGCGCGAACGCCGAACTTCTTGATGCTCATGGTGCTAACTCCGCACTCCTAGCTTGTCGAGCAGTTCACGGCGGTAGCCGTCGGTCCGTTCGCTTGCCGTGGCGTGGGGCTGTCTGGGGTCGTCGATCTGCAATGCGTGCAGGACGGCACCCCCGTCCAGCACCAGCACCCGGTCGGCCAGAGCGACCGCTTCGTCGACGTCGTGGGTCACCAGCAGCACGCCGAAACCACGCTCACGCCACAGCTCCAGCAACAGGTCGTGCATCGTCAGCCGGGTCAGCGCGTCCAACGCCCCGAAGGGTTCGTCCAGGAGCAGCAGATCGGGCTCGGCCACCAGCGCCCTTGCCAATGAAACACGTTGCGCCTGACCACCGGACAATGTCAGCGGCCACGCCTGCCCCCGATCCGCGAGGCCGACCGCGGTCAGTGCCCGATCGACGCGTTGGCCGACCTCGGCCCTCCCGAGCCGAGCACGGTAGAGCCCGTAGCCGACGTTCGTGCGCACGTCGCGCCACGGGAAGAGGCGAGGTTCCTGGAATGCAATCGACGGGGGGCCGGAGACGACGCGGTCGCCGGTGTGGTCGTCGGACAACCCCGCCAGCACCCGCAGCACGGTCGACTTGCCCGAACCGCTCCGTCCGATCAAGGCGACGATCTCGCCACGTGCCACGCGCAGCGAGACGTCGTCCAGAACCTTGTTGTCGCCGTAGAACTTACTGACGCCGGAGAGCTCACCGGCGGTGACGGCGTCGACACGGGAAGTCGTGCTGGAGGTTGGGGTCATCGGCGGTACCTCGATGCGCGTCGTTCCAGCACCCGGACGATCGCGTCGGTACCGATGCCGAGCAACGCGTAGACGACGAGGCCGAAGATGATGATGTCGATGCGCAGGAAGTCCCGCGCATCGTTGATGAGGTAGCCGATGCCACTGTTGGCGTTGATCTGCTCGGCGACGATGAGCGTCAACCAGGCGATCGCGAGGGATTGCCGCAGCCCGACCAACACCTGCGGCGCTGCACTCGGGATGACGATCGTTCGCAACCGCTGCCAGAACGAGAATCCGAGAACCTGTGCGGTCTCGAACAGCTTCGGGTCGACCTGTCGGATCGCCGAAAAGGTGTTGAGGTACAGCGGAAAGGTCACCCCGAGCGCGACCAGCAGGACCTTGGGCAGCTCACCGATCCCGAACCACAGGATGAACAGCGGGATCAGCCCGAGATGCGGCAGCGCGCGAATCATCTGCAAGGGCGGATCGACCGTGGCCTCGAACCACTTCGAGAACCCGACCACGGTGCCGAGGGTGATTCCTACCACGCTGCCCAGCAACAGCCCTTCGACCACCCGGACGCCGGAGACGTGCAGGGCGTCCAACAATTGCCCGTTGCGAACCAGTTCGACGCCGGCCTCCGCGATCAACGACGGGGCGGGCAGAACGTCCTGCGGGATGATGCCGAGCGCGCTGCCGACCTGCCACGCCACCAAGAGAACCAAGGGTGACGCCAGCCGAATCAGACCCCACTTGCGTTGCCGCGACGCCGGTTTGACTCCTGGCGCCGGGCCGCGGGCCAGCGTGGCGGCAAGATCGACGGGTGGGGTCACGGTGATGTGACGCTACCCGGGCACGAATCGCAGGTGAAGGTTTCAACTCTGCCTGACGCAAAGGGAAGGCCCCGCCGGGCGACCGCTGATGCGGACGCGCCCGACGGGGCCGTGGGTTCGAGCGTCAGGAGAAGCGGGTGGTGCCGGTGACCAGCTTCCCGGTCACGGTGCGGCCGTTGATCTTCGAGGTCAGCGTTCCGTTCTGGATGCTGATCTGCTGATCGGCCTGTTGCAGGATGCGCTTGTTGCGCACCTGGCTCTGGAACTGTGCGGCGTTGAGCTGCTGCTGTTCGGCCTGCTCGAAGTCACGACCGCTGATGCCGCCGTTGAACTGCACGCCGGTGACCGAGCCGTCGGGCCGCACGATCCACGACGCCCGCGCACCGTCGAGGTCGGCGGTGTACATGCCCGCAGGTGCCGACACCGCGGCGGCCGTGAACGCGTACTTGGTGCCGTTCATGGTCAGGTCGCCGGTGAGGTCGGTGCCGTTGAACGACGCCGCCAGGGTGTCGCGGAACTTGTTGGGGATGTCGATGGTGCCGTCGGTCTGGTTGCCGAAGAACCACGCCTCGTCGTCGACGCCGTTGCAGGCGTAGGCGGTGACCTGGTCCCCGTCGACGGAGATGCCAATGGCCATCTTCTTGCCGTCGTCGGACACCATGTCGGCCATGTACCTGGCGGACGCCGGGAACGGGGTCGGTGCAGCAGCGGCAGCGGAGGTCGACGTGGCAGACGGAGCCGTGGCAGCGGAGGTCGACGTGGCAGACGAACTCGACGCCTCGGAGGACGTCGACGTGGTGGACGAGCCACCGGAGCAGGCGGAGAGAGTGGCCAGGGCGAAGAGCGCGAGGACACCCACGATCATGGTGCGAAGGAGGTTTCTCATGTGACCAGAATGTCGGTCGGCTGCGGCCACTACATGGAGATTGGGTGGAGATTGCATGGAGATCCGCAGCAGCAACGGAAGTCACTCGTCGAGGAACGCACTCACTTCGTCGCGGAAGACCTGCCACGCAGGCTCGGCCTCGGACAGAAGGTGGTTGTTGCTCGCCAGGGCCACCAGCCGCGAGTCGGGGATGAGCGCCGCGAGCTCCTCGCCGTACCGCATCGGAACGCGGTGGTCGTCGCGGGCGTGCAGGATCAGTGTGGGGCACGTCACGTTGGCCGCCAATTCACGAACGTCGATGCGCGCGAACTCCTCCAGGAATCGCACGGCGTTCTCCGGTGAGGTGGTCCGCCGCTGCAGGTGGTCGAACGCCTCCCAATCGGCGCGCGTGCCGTCGGGCAGGAACTGAGCGGCGAAGACCTGTCGGAACGCGGGGTCGTCACGTCCCCAACCCACCCTGGCGAGGTCCAGATCGAGTGCGGCGGCGCGCCTTTCCTCGTCGTTCATCGCCCGGACCGCGCGGCCGCGGGCGTAGGCCGAACACAGCACCAACTTGGTGACCTGTTCGGGGTGCCGGGCCGCATAGGCGACCGCGACGGCGCCGCCCTGAGATACGCCTAGTAGCGGGAACTGTTCCAGCCCAAGGGCTTCCACGACCGATTCGAGGTCGGTGACCCAGTCGTCGAAGGTGAACTCGCCTGCCTCCCAGTCGGAAAGCCCACAGCCGCGTTCGTCGTAGCGGATGAACTGGCGGCCGTGGGACAAGTCACGCACCCAGTGCCGCCACACCGGGCTCTCGATGTCATAGCCGAGGTGGGTCATCCAGTTCGCGGCGCGAACCAGCGGGCGCCCCTCCCCCGCGACCGCATACGCCAACCGGACGCCGTCCGCGGCGCGGCAGAAGGCGATGTGTTGGCGTGGCGCGGGTTCGGGCTCGGGGGCGGGTTCAGGATCGGGAGCGTCGACGGTGAGGGTGCCGACGAACTGGTACCCGCGGCCACGGACGGTGCGGATGTAGCGCTGCGATTCGCCGTCGTCGCCGAGCGCGCGGCGCGCCGCCTTGATGCGACTGGTCAGCGCCGCCTCCCCCACGAAGCGCCCGCCCCACACCGTGTCGAACAGCTCCTCCTTCGTGACGAACCGCTCGTGGTTGCTGACCAACTGCGTCAGCACGTCGAAGACCTGCGGCTCGACCCGGATGACGGTGTCGGCCTGGCGCAGTTCGTAGCGAGCGGTATCGAGGACGAAGTCGTCGAAGCGCCACGCCCGGCCGGCTGGGGTTGATTCCGCGGCTGGTTCGGTGGACGACGTGGACACTCGGATTCCGATCTCGATACGAGCGAGGCAGGTTATCGCGGGTTATCGTCGCTCGCGATCATCGTAGCTGTGAGAGGGCTGCAAGGGGGTGATCACCGCCAGCCGTCGGCCGCCTTCGCTGCCCGCACCAGGGCGTCGCACAGCTCCCGGAGCTCGCCCGCCTTGGCGCCCTCGTCGACGGCGGTGGCAACGTCCTCGGCGGCGCATCGGACCTGGTAGATGCGATCCGACAACTCCGAGGCCTCGTCGGGACTGAGCACCACCGAGTCGGGAGCAAGCGACGTGCCCCTGACCATTGCACGCTGCTCATACGCCCGCTGCCTGCAGGACTGCCTGCAGTATTGCCGCCGCCGACCCAGACCGGCATCCGCGACTTCGCGACCGCACCAGCGACAGGGCTTCAATCGAGACCGTCGACGCGTTTCGAGTGTCACGGGTCTCGACTGTAAACGGCCAAGCGCGTGATCCCGGTATCATGGACAGTCGCGTCGGGAACTTCGCGCCAGTCGGCTGCGTTGAGTACCCCGGACCAAGAGAAGAAGCGCTCGGATGAGGAGTAGTGACGATGGCTGATCGTGTCCTGCGAGGCAGTCGGCTCGGAGCCGTGAGCTACGAGACCGACCGCAACCACGACTTGGCGCCGCGTCAGGTGGCGCGCTACCGGACCGACAACGGCGAGGAGTTCGAGGTTCCCTTCGCCGACGAGGCGGAGATCCCTGGCACCTGGCCCTGCCGCAACGGCATGGAGGGCACGCTGATCGACGGCGACGTGCCGGAGCCCAAGAAGGTCAAGCCGCCGCGCACCCACTGGGACATGCTGCTGGAGCGGCGTTCGGTCGAGGAACTCGACGAGCTCCTCAAGGAGCGTCTCGACATCATCAAGACCCGCCGCCGCGGCAACTAGCGGACAACTCCGCGGGCCCGGTCCAACCGGCCGCGGACACCCCACTCGGCGATCTTGACCAGGGCCTCGCCCATCATCGACCCGTTCATCTTCGACTTACCGAGCGTGCGCTCGGTGAACGTGATGGGCACTTCCTTGACGATGAAGCCCGCGCTGATGGTGCGCCACGTCAGATCGACCTGGAAGCAGTAGCCCTTCGAGTCGACGGCACCCAGGTCGATCTTCTCGAGGACTTCGCGGCGATACGCGCGGAAACCCGCGGTGATGTCGTTGACGTCCACGCCCAGCAGGACGCGGGAGTAACCATTCGCGGTGCGCGACAACAGCATTCGCCTGCGTGGCCAGTTGCGCACGGTACCTCCGCTGACGTAGCGCGAACCAATGGCGAGATCGGCACCCGCGTCGACGGCGTCGAGCAGGCGGTGCAGTTCCTCGGGGGCGTGCGAGCCGTCGGCGTCCATCTCGACCAGGACGGTGTAGCCCCGCCCCAGGCCCCAGGCGAAGCCCGCGAGGTAGGCGGCCCCGAGGCCGGCCTTGCTGGTGCGG